>CP054689.1:2651671-2956257 GCA_013348725.1 Ectothiorhodospiraceae bacterium 2226 | reverse complement strand
GTCCGTCTCCGCGTTGGCGGCCAGTTCGACTGTGCCTATAGTTGCTTAACGAAGCTCTGAATAGATCCACCCCGGATTTCGCTGGCCAAGTACAACGACAGCGCGGTTTCACTGTGCGGCATATCCCGCGCCGCCGTGGAGGCTCGGAACGGAACTGAGCTTCCTCAAGCTTGTAAGGGACTGGCCGTGCGTGGGCGGTCTTGCCGATCCCGGTCCGAGATTGGAGTGCGGTCGGGGCCGATCGTTCTCCCGATTGTCCCCGACAGGAGGCCCTATGAATAGACCTGCCGGTAGCGCGCGCTTGCGCGAGTGGTTCGTGCCGGCGCGCGGCTCGTCGCGCATGCGGGCCTGGGTCGGCCTGCTGTTTCTGCCCTACACCGCGATGGTTCTGAGCTACACGGTGATGGGCGCGCTGCTCGCGCCGGCGCCCGATTGGGCACGGGTGGCGGCGGTGGTCGCGATCTATTTCCTCGGCCTGGGCATCGGCGCGCACGCCCTGGATGCGCTCGGCAGCCGCCGCGTCAAACCCTGGGGCGAGTTGCTCGGTCGGCGCGAACTGCTGCTGGTCACGGCGCTGGCCTTCACGCTCGCCTACGCGATCGGCGGGTATTACGTGTTGCGCTACGGCCTGGTGCTGTTCGCGTTGATCGCGCTGGTGGAGGGCTTTTTCGCGCTGGCCTACAACCTCGAGTGGTTTCGCGGCCGCTTCCACACCGACGCCTGGTTTGCCGTCTCCTGGGGCGCGCTGCCGGTGCTGGCAGGTTACACGCTGCAAACCAACGCGCTGCGCCCGAGCGTGCTGTTGCTCGCGCTGGCGGCGGCGCTGTTCAGTCTGGTGCAGATCCGTGCCTCGCGGCCCTACAAGGCACTGCGTCGCGGTGAGACTCCGCCGCGCCCGGCGGCGCAGACTCTGGAGGGGGTGCTGCGCGCGGTGAGCGCCGGCGTCATCACCCTGGGCGGCGCGCTGCTGCTCGCGGCGCAGGGCCGGTAGGCATGGCGCTCAAGCCCGTTCCGCGCGCACGAGCGCCGAGCCGTAGGCGGTCAGGTGCGTGACCTCGATATTGCGGAAGCCATGCTCTTCGAGCAGCGGCGGCAGTTCCTGCAGCCACTTCGTGCGTTCGATCAGCTCCGGCAGTCCGTAATAGATCTCGTTCCAAGAGGGGAACAGTACCGGACTCACGCGCTGCATCACCGCGAAGTAGGCGCGCCAGATGCGCACCAGCGCCGGCTTGGCGGGGTAGGTGAAGTCGTGCGCGATGAACACCCCGTCCTCGTTCAGCAGGCTGTGCGCGTTGGCGACCAGGGTGGGCAGTTCGGCGTACTTGGCCAGGTAGGAGGAGCTGATGCAGTCGAAGCGCTCCGCCGGCAGGAAATCCTCGGCGCGCGATAGCACCAGCTCCACATGCTCCAGACCTTCGTTCTGTACCTTGCGGCGCGCATGCTGCAGGTACTCCTCGCGCAGCTCCACGCCCACGATGCGGCTGCGCGGGAAGCGTTTGGCGATGGCGAGCGTGGAGATGCCGGTGCCGCAGGCGAGGTCGACGATACTGAGCGCATGGGGCGGGATCGCATCCACGATGCGCCGTTTCCAGAGCCGGTCGATGCCGAAGGTCGCGGCGTTGACCATGAAGTCGTAGCTCGGCCCGGTGCCGGCGAAGAACCGTTCCACCAGGGCGAGCCGCGGGTCCGCTTCGCGGCGTTGCTGCATGGTCCCTCCTTGACTCGCGCTCCCTGCGCGTTCTGGCTGGCGCACCGACGCGTCGGCGGCGTAGCATGGACCTCTACTCTGCGGGCGCGGGTCTATTCTTGATCTATAACCCGTAGCATAGCGAACGCCGGGCACGCGCTCCGGTCCACGCCCTGGAGGGTGCATGCGACGCGTCTACCGCGCGGCCAACCTGCAAGAAGCCTATCTCATCCTCCACCGTCTGCAACATGCGGGTATTCCGGCGCGCATATTCAACGAGCATTTGGCGGGCGGCTTGGGCGATTTGCCGTTCACACATGTTTACCCCGAGATCTGGGTGGAGGACGCGCGCGATGCCGAGCGCGCGTTGTCGGCCGTACGGGAATACGAGGCGGCGGCGCGGGCCGCGGCCGACACGCTGAACTGTCCGCGCTGTGGTGAGGAGAACCCGCGTACGTTTGAGCTGTGCTGGCAATGCGCCGCGCCGCTGGAGCCTCCGCCGGAAGGCTAGGGAAGCTCCGATCTATTCGGTTGCTTTGCGTGGGCAGAGAAGAGCGGGAGGGATTTTCTGGAGCTCCCCTGGCGACCAGACCGATGAGACCTCACGGATGAGAATGTTGTTCATATTGCTGTGCGCCTTCGTGGGCACGGCCGCAGCCCATGAGCCGCTGGCGCTGACCGGGGTCACCCTCATCGACGGGCGCGGCGGACCGCCGCAAGCGGACATGACCGTGGTGGTGCGTGACGGCCGCATCGCGGCCATCGGGCCCCGCCACGAGGTGCAGCTCGAGCCCGACCTGCAGCGTTTCGCGCTGGACGGCCATCACGTGCTGCCCGGCCTGATCGACGCCCACGTGCACTTCTTCCAGTCCGGCGGCATCTACACGCGCCCCGACATCCTCGATCTACGCCATCAGCGCAGCTACCGCGACGAGCAGGCGGCGGTGCGTCAACGCCTGAACGAGACGCTGCGCCGTTACACCGCGAGCGGCGTCACCGGCGTGGTCGATTTGGGCGGACCGGCGTGGAATGTCGAGCTGCGCGAAACGGCGGCCGAGGCGCCCGACGCGCCGGACCTCGCGGTGGCAGGCCCGCTGTTGACCAGCCGGGTGCCGCCTGAATTGCTGGCGGCGGATCAGCAGCCGATGGTCGAGGTCGGCACCGCGGAGGAGGCTCGGCAAGCTGTGCGCGCGCAGGTCGCGCTGGATGTGGATTTCCTCAAGCTGTGGTTGGTGGCGGAGGATGCGGACGCGGTCCGCGCTACGGATGGCTGGATTCGCGCGGCGATCGACGCCGCGCACGAGGCCGACTTGCGCGTGGTGGCGCACGCGACGCGCCTGGAAGTGGCGCGTGCCGTGGTGGAGGCGGGGGCGGACATCCTGGCGCACGGTGTCGATGACCAGCCCGTCGATGAGGGCTTTCTAAACCTGTTGGTGCAGCGGGAGGTGATCTACATCCCGACCTTGGCGGTGGAGCAGGGGTATCGGCGCGCGCTGAGCCATACCCTGACGTTCGATACCATGGAGCTGCGCCTCGGCGATCCGGAGGTCATCGAAGGTCTGCGATTGCTGCCGGCGCTAGGCGCGCCGCGGGTCGATCCGGCACCCGGCGCGCGGCGCGAGATCATGTACGAGAACCTGCGCCGCGCGCATGCGGCGGGCGTACGGCTGGCCGCGGGTAGCGATGCGGGCAACATCGGCACATTGCATGGTCCCGCGCTGCATCGCGAAATGCGCCTCATGGTCGCGGCGGGTCTACCGCCGGAGGCGGTGATCCAGGCCGCGACCGCCGGTGGCGCTGCCGTGTTGGGCCGCGCCGACGTGGGGACCCTGACAGTGGGCCAGCGCGCCAACCTCATCATCCTGCTGTGCGAGCGTAATCCGCTGGAGTCGATCGACCAGACGCGTCAGATCCTGCGCGTCATGAAGGACGGGCGCCTGTTCACTCCGGCGCAGCTCATTCCGAGCGGGCAGGCGGCGACCTCCTGACGAAGCTTTGTCTTAGGCAGCTGCCCGAGCGGCATCAGGGGCAGTTCCCGATGCAAGGAACGTTGGCGACGTCCGGGCGCGGATCGTCGACAAAGCCGTCCCGGTTCGGCATCTCCACCTGTGGCAGCGTCTCGGCGTTCATCACCGCATCCTCCGGTACCAATTCGTTGAGAAACAGCATGAACGCCGTCACCGCATACACGTCGTCGTTGCTGAGCGATTGGGGCGCGTGCATGGGCATGGCGCGCCGCGTGTAGTCGAACAGGATCGGCGCGTACGGCCAGTAGCTGCCAATGGTCTTTTGGGGATCGTCGCCGTCCAACGAGTTCACCCCGCCCTGCAGCGGTTCCATCGGCTCGCCTTCGCCGCGCGCACCATGGCACGCCGCGCACTGCTCCATGAATACATCGCGCCCGCGCTTGACGTCGCCTTCGCCCTCCGGCAGGCCGGCACCGTCGGAGCCCCGCACATCGATGTCCCAGCCGGCGATCTCCTCTGCACTCGGTTCCGTGCCGAAGCCGAAGCCCTCCTGCTGCGCGTAGGCGGTGGCGCCCAGGCCGGCGAGCAGCAAGGCCGCGGTGATCGTCGTGTTACGCCCGAACATTGCGCACCTCCCCGTCGGCGTTGATGCCCCAGCTCTGGATGGCGTTGTAGTGGTAGACGGAATGGACACCGCGCGCGGCGACCAGCTGCTCATGGGTGGGTTGTACATAGCCAGCTTCGTCGACTACCCGGCTCTGCAGCACGGCCGGCGATCCGTCCCACTCCCAAGGGAGACGGAAGCGGGTGAGCGCGTGAGCGAGTACCGGCTCCTGCAACTCCGCCACACGCCAATGTCGACCCCCGTCCGTGGAGACGTCCACGCGACCGACACGGCCGTAGCCGCTCCATGCCAGACCGCTGATTTCGTGAAAGCCTCGCGCGTGCAGGCGCTGGCCGCCCGAGGGGGAGGTGATGACCGATTTTGCCTCCATCTCGAAGCTGAACTCTCGCGCCCGCCCGTCGGGCATGAGGTCGGTGTACTTGGAGGTCTCCTGGCGGCTATGGAACGGCTGGTCGCCGATCTTGATACGCCGCAGCCACTTCACGCTCATGTTGCCCTCGTAGCCCGGCAGGAACAGGCGTAAAGGGTATCCTTGTTCGGGGCGCAGCATCTCGCCGTTCTGCGCGTACACGAGCATGGCGTCCTTCCACGCCTTCTCCATCGGGACGCTGCGCGTCAATCCGGCCGCATCGGCGCCTTCGGCAAGGAACCAGCGGCCGTCCGGTTCCACGCCCACCTCCTGGAGCAGCGTCGACAGCATCACCCCGGTCCACTCGCAACAGCTCAACAATCCGTGCGTGAACTGCACGGTCTCCTTCTCCGGCTGCTCCCATTCGGTCAAGGTGTTGCCTGAACACTCCAGAAAGTAGATGCGTGACACGGCGGGAAACCGCATCAAGTCATTCATGGTGAACATCAGCGGCCGCTTGACCAAGCCGTGCAGCAGCAAGCGGTGGCGCTCCGGGTCGATGTCGGGGATGCCCGCATGATGGCGCTCGAACACCAAGCCGTTGGGCGTGATGATGCCGTGTAGGTTCTGAAGCGGGGTGAAGCTCCACGAGGACTGGGTGGTGGCTGTGGAGCGGGTGAGGCGGCGTATGACGTGCTCTTCATGCGCAGAAGGCTCGCCGTAGGGCATGCTGCCCACCGGCCGGCCCTGCGCCTGCATCCAGCGCGGCACCTTGGGCGGCAGGTCCGCGTCCGGCGGCGGCTCCACGGCGTCGGCGGCGCGCCCATGTGCGAACGGCAATAGTGCTCCGCCGGCGAGGCCGCCGGCCAACAAGGCGCCACGGTTCAGGAACGCGCGGCGGGTCGGCGAGGAGAGTATAGGTTCGCTGGAGGAGGCAGGCGTCGGTACAGGCTTCTTCATGATCGCGCTCCAGGGCCGCAAGCACAAAGCCAAAGCCTAGGGGCGCGACGCCCGCTGTCAAACGCGCGAGCAGTCGCCGAAGAAGGGGAAGGAATTGGTGGGCGATGCTGGGATTGAACCAGCGACCCCTGCCGTGTGAAGGCAGTGCTCTCCCGCTGAGCTAATCGCCCTTCGAAGGCGGCAAATTCTACGTTCGGCCGGCGGGCGGGTCAAGCGGCGCCGGCGGAACGCCTGTGCCATGCTTTAGGAAGGCCGGCGCGTGCCTCGAACAGCGGCGCCGGGCGTTCTCGCAGCCAGTGGCAGAGGAGGGACCACATGGGCATACAGGACGAATTGGCGCGCACCATCGAGGCGCTGACCGGCGAGGGCAAGGGGATCCTCGCCGCCGACGAGAGCACACCCACCTGCACCAAGCGGTTTCAGGCCGTGGGCATCGAATCCACCGAGGACAGCCGCCGCGCCTACCGTGAGTTGTTGGTCAGCACGCGGGGCGTGGGGGAGTTCGTCGCGGGGGTGATCCTGTACGAGGAGACCCTGCATCAGCAGGCCGCGGACGGTACGCCGCTGCCGCAGAAAGCGGCCGAAAACGGCATCGTGCCGGGTATCAAGGTGGACAAGGGTCTCGCCGAGCTGCCCAACGCCGACGGAGATACGATCACGCAGGGCCTGGACGGCCTAGTGGATCGTCTCGCCCAGTACAAGCAGGCCGGCGCGCGCTTCGCCAAGTGGCGCGAGGTCTACCGCATCGGGCCGAGCAACCCGACCCGGCTCGGCATCCGCGCCAACGCCGAGGTGTTGGCCCGCTATGCCGCCGCCTGTCAGTCGCAAGGCATCGTGCCCATCGTGGAGCCGGAGGTGCTGATCGACGGTGAGCACGACATGGCGCGCTGCTTCGAAGTGACCGACGCGGTGCAGCACGCCGTATTCCACGCCCTGTACCGGCACAAGGTGCTGCTGGAGGGCATGGTCCTGAAACCGAGCATGGTGATCCCCGGCAAGGCCAGCGGGCAGCAGGCCTCGCCGGAGGAGGTGGCCGCCGCGACCTTGAAGGTGCTGCGCCGCAACGTGCCCGCCGCGGTGCCGACCATCAACTTCCTCTCCGGCGGCCAGACGCCCGAGCAGGCCACGGCCAACCTCAACGCCATGAACACCGCCGGCGTGTCCCGGCCCTGGTACCTGAGCTTCTCCTACGCCCGCGCCTTGCAGGAGCCGGTGATGCAGCTCTGGCAGGGCAAGGCGGAGAACGTAGCCAAGGCGCAGGAGGCGTTTCTGCACAGGGCGCGGCTCAACAGCGCCGCGGCGCGCGGGCAGTACCGGCCCGACATGGAGCAGGCCGCCTGAGCCGCCGTTTCCCGCGAGCGGGCGCGGCGCGCGCTACGGTGGCTCGGCAGGTGTACCGGTCGGCTGGTAGAATGAACGGCTTTTAGGCTGGGATCCTTGCTCATGACCATCCGCACCCGTTTCGCGCCGAGCCCCACCGGCTACCTGCACATCGGCGGCGCGCGCACCGCGCTGTTCTCCTGGCTGTACGCCCGCAAGCACGCGGGGCGCTTCATCCTGCGCATCGAGGACACCGACCGCGAGCGCTCCACGGTCGAGTCCGTGAACGCGATCCTGGAAGGCATGACCTGGCTCGGCCTGAACTACGACGAGGGGCCGCTGTACCAGACCGAGCGCTTCGATCGCTATAAGGCGGTCATCGAGCAGCTGCTTGCCGAGGGCAAGGCGTATCGCTGCTATTGCTCCAAGGAAGAGCTGGAGGCGATGCGCGAGGAGCAGATGGCGCGCAAGGAGAAGCCGCGCTACGACGCGCGGTGCCGGGTGCGTGTGGTGCCGCCCGACGCCGACGCGCCCTACGTGATCCGCTTCAGGAATCCCGAGGCGGGGCAGGTCGTGGTGGAGGACCAGGTGCGCGGCCGGGTGGTGTTCGACAACCGCGAGCTGGACGACCTGGTCATCGCACGCGCCGACGGCACCCCGACCTACAATCTCACCGTGGTGGTGGACGACATGGAGATGGGCGTCACCCACGTCATCCGCGGCGACGATCATCTCAACAACACCCCGCGCCAGATCAACATCATCAAGGCCCTGGGGGGCGAGCCGCCGCTGTACGCGCATGTGCCCATGATCCTCGGCGACGACGGCAAGCGTCTGTCCAAGCGTCACGGCGCGGTGAGCGTGATGCAGTACCGCGAGGACGGTTTCCTGCCCGAAGCGGTGCTGAATTACCTGGTGCGCCTCGGCTGGTCCCACGGCGATCAGGAGATCTTCAGCCTGGACGAGATGGCGACCCTGTTCGACATCAAGGACATCAACAGTTCCGCCTCGGCGTTCAACACCGGCAAGCTGCTGTGGCTCAATCAGCACTACATCAAGACCAGCGACCCGGCGCACATCGCGCGGCACCTGAGCTATCACCTCGGCAAGTTGGACATCGATCCCGCCGCCGGCGGTCCGCCCCTGGTGGACGTCATCAAGGCGCAGCAGGAGCGGGCCAAGACCCTGGTGGAGATGGCGCAGAACAGCGTCTACTTCTACCGCGACGTGCACGGCTACGACGATAAGGCCGCCCGCAAGCACCTGGGGGCGGACTGCGTGCCCGTGCTGCGCGAGTTGCGCGAGGCGCTGGCCACGCTCGAGCCGTGGGCGCCGGAGGCCATTCACGACCTGCTCAACAGGTTCGCCGAGCGCCATGAGCTCAAGCTCGGCAAGGTCGCGCAGCCGCTGCGCGTCGCCATGACGGGCAACACCGTGTCGCCGCCCATCGACGTCACGCTCGCCTTGATCGGGCGCGAGCGGGTAGTCGCGCGCATCGACGCCGCAGTCGCTTTCGCCGAGCAACAAGCGAGCGCTTCGGCTTGACACCCTAGGGGGTGCTGCTTAGAATGCGCGCTTCGGTTTTCGGGGCTATAGCTCAGCTGGGAGAGCGCTTGCATGGCATGCAAGAGGTCGGCGGTTCGATCCCGCCTAGCTCCACCAAATTCAACACGGGGCGGTTAAACGCTCCTGCATGATGGTTCGCATCGGACGCTACACGGTTTATCTCGGGATCCTGCTGGTCGCCGTCGGCTTGATCGTAGGATTCGGCGTCATGATCATGCAGAACTCGGGCGACGCCGCCGCACCATGGCTCGCTCTGGTACCCGTAGGGTTCCTCGCCCTATTGCTCGGTACCGTCCTCACCCAGCTTGGGGGTGAGGAAGACTGATTCATCTCAGTCCCCATCGTCTAGAGGCCTAGGACACCGCCCTTTCACGGCGGTAACAGGGGTTCGACTCCCCTTGGGGACGCCATCTCGAACACGAAAGCCGCAATGCGCCTGACGCATTGCGGCTTTTTCGTTTTCAGTCGCGCAGTGTTTTGCTGGAGAACTACACCGACACCGGCGCCCGAGCGCAGCTACCGCTACAACGTCGACAACCGCCTGATCGACGTGCGCAACCAGGCCGACACCCTGATCGCCAGCTACGCCTACGACCCCTTCGGGCGGCGCGTACAAAAGACCGTCGGCGCCACCACCACCTACTACCTCTACGCCGAAGAGGGGATGGTGGCCGAACTCGACGCCACCGGCAGCGTCACCACCGGCTACGGCTGGAAGCCCCACGGCGTCTGGGGTACCGACCCGCTGTTCATCCGCCAGGGCGGGGTGGTGGGTTACTACCACAACGACCACCTCGGCACCCCCCAGGCCGTTATCTCCGCGAGCGGCGTGCTGCTGTGGAGCGCACGGTACGACGCCTTCGGCAAGGCCACGGTCGAAACCGCGCAGATCACGAACAACCTGCGCTTTCCGGGCCAGTACTTCGATGCGGAGACGGGGCTGCATTACAACTACCACCGATACTATGATCCGAGTGCGGGAAGGTACACTACGGTTGACCCAATTGGCCTTGAGGGTGGGGTGAATACTTATGTGTATGTTGCTGGGAATACTCTTTCACGCCTTGATCCTTTCGGCTTGAGACAGATGAGTTGTCCCCCCGGTACCGTAGCGCCCGGAGTTGCATGCACAATTGACGATGGGAGCGGCAATGCTCGACGTAAACCGCAATGTGCTTTGGGATCGCCTGATTGTTTGCTGTTGGATGGCACAAGCTCCGAAAACGTCGATAGGAAGCCCCTTCGGGATTACGATCGATACGGAAACAACATGTGTTACTCCACCTGCATGCAAGATGAAAAGGGCGCAGAAAAGCAGCTCTGTCGACTCGCGAAACAGTATCCCCTGGCGAAATATGCATGCAAGGCCGCAGAGGTCTATTCGCGGCATACAGCTTGTGAGGAGAGATGTTTCCCTGCTGAGGACTATGGATGCTGGGAGCGTTACTGACTTATGTTCTCTTCGATACAAATAGCTGTTGGGACGCTCGTCGCGACGCCAGTGGTTGGTGTAGTCCTCTTGGGGGTCAATTATTTCATCAGCAAGAAAGTGAAAGAAGGCTGGATATCGTTGGTAATAGGCCTTGGTGCGGCCGTGGCTTACCTGTACGAAACCTCGGTCCGGCTTGATTGGATTCCTGCTCCGTTTCATCTGATTGCGGCTAGCCTATTGATGTACATAGTGGCCGAAAAGCTTCAAGGAAGCATGTTTGAAGCGTATCTCGCCGCAGGAGGTAAGTGCGGGAGTAATGTCGCCGTTTTGGTCCTAAGTGTGGGGGTTTGGGTGGTGCTGTTCTTTGCATTCCTATATTGAAAGGTGTCGTAGGCGTCGTAGGTTGGGCTGACGAAGGAAGCCCAACATTTTGATGAGGGCGAACTGAACGTGCGCTACCGACGAGCCAGCGTGCCGGGCGGAACGTATTTCGTCACGGTGATCTGGAGGACCGGAACACCGACACGTTGGTTCGGCATGTCGACGTCCTGCGCGAGCCCGCGTAGGTTGGGCTGACGAAGGAAGCCCAACATCCACGGAGGCTACTGAACGATACGATACCGACGTGCCAACGTTTGGGAGGAACGTGTTTCTTCACAGTGAATCTGGCGGACCGGAGGCCCCGTAGGTCGGGCTGACGATGAAAGCCCAGGACCCGTAGGTTGGGCTGACGAAGGAAGCCCAACATGTTGAAGAGGGCGATCTGAGCGATGCGCTACCGACGCGCTAGCGTTCCGGGAGGAACGTACTTCTTCACGGTGAATCTGGCGGATCGGAGCACCGACACGCTGGTGCGACATGTCGATACGCTGCGCGAGGTGATGAACAAGGTCAAAGAACGACATCCGTTTTTGCTGGTGGCGATGGTGGTTCTGCCCGAGCACCTGCACGCCATCCGGCGGCTCCGCGGGCTGTTCGCGTCGATTGGAACGAGGCGAACGCATTCGTCACAGCCGCGCGAACAAACGCGATCGCGGCATTTGGCAACGGCGCTATTGGGAACACCAGATTTGGGATGAGGCCGACTTGGTGCGTCACGTGGACTACATACATTTCAATCCGGTGAAACACGGCTGGGCGCGGCGGCCCGTGGACTGGCTTCACTCTACCTTGCACGGGTATATCGCGCGGGGAATGGTCCCGGAGGATTGGGGCGGGGGCGAGGTGGATGAGCGGGGTGGTTTTGGTGAGCGGTGAGACGTTGGGCTTCCTTCGTCAGCCCAACCTACACCAGCTATATCGAGCGTGGAAGGACCGGGGCGCGGGCGGTGAGGCGTCGGGCTTCCTTCGTCAGCCCAACCTACAGGGATTCGCACGCTCAGCGGCCACCGGGTATCACGTGGACAGGCCTTAGCATCACGCAACAACAACGATAACGCTTTTCGACGCGCCGCCAACAAGCAGTGAATAGGCGCGTCCCAGGGGGAGTGATGGACACGACAAGGCGCGTAAGGGGATGGGTGTGGCTGTGGTGCCTTGTTGCCACCCGCCAGGGCACGCTCGCCTTTGAGAACGTGCGCATCGCGTGCGCGGAGGGTGTCCCCCGATGAGCGCCGTTGCCATCCGTCCCTCCTCACGCACGACGCATCGCAGCGGAACGCGCATTCGTCGATCGCGATCCAGGAGTAACGCGCGCGACAACCTCACCCAGGTCACCAACGCGCGCCACATCGTGCTGCGCCGCTACCAGTACGACCGCAACGACCGCCTGATCCGCGAGCTGCTGCCCGACGACAGCGCCCTGGAGCACCGCTACGACCCGAGCGGCAACCTCATCGAGACCCGCGACGCCAAGGGCCAGCGCATCCTCTACCTCTACGACGCCGACAACCGCCTCACCACCGTGCGCCACTTCGCCGCCGGCACCCCGGGCGAAGAGGCGGCCGATGCCGAGCGCGAGATCACCTTCAGCTACGACGCCCTCGACCGCCTCACCGGCTACGACGACGGCCACACCCGCGCCCAATACCAGCACGACGGCGCCGGGCGCCTGCTCGGCGCGAGCGTCGACTACGGCGCCTTCACCGCCGGGTTCCGCTACACCTACTACGCCAACGGATTGAAGCGCACCTACACCGGCCCCGACGGCATCACGCTCACCTACAGCTACAACCCCAACGGCGAGCTCACCAGCGTCAGCATCCCCGGCCAGGGCACCTACAGCGTCGACGCCTACCGCTGGAGCGCCCCCACGCGCGTAACGCTTCCCGGCGGCGGCCAGCGGCGCATCGACCGCGACGGCTACCTGCGCCCCCACCTCATCGAGGGCCTGGACCCCGCCGCCAACCCCGTGCAGCAGGACGCCTACACCCACGACAAGGCCGACAATATCCTCAGCCGCCAGACCCTGCGCGGCCCCTACGCCTACGGCTACGACCCGCTCGACCGCCTCACCGAAGTGGACGGCGCGACCGAACAGAACGCCTACGCCTACGACCCCGTGGGCAACCGCCTCAGCGAACAGGCCTACACCGACGCCAGCGGCCTACCCCACGACTGGGAATACGACGACGCCGACCGCCTCACCCGCCGCGGCCCGATCAGCTACGAGTACGACGCCAACGGCAACCTCATCCGCGAGCCCCACGCCGACACCGGCAGTGAGCGCCGCTACCGCTACAACGTCGACAACCGCCTGATCGAAGTGCGCAACCAGGCCGACACCCTGATCGCCAGCTACGCCTACGACCCCTTCGGGCGGCGCGTACAAAAGACCGTCGGCACCACCACCACCTACTACCTCTACGCCGAAGAGGGAATGGTCGCCGAACTCGACGCCACCGGCAGCGTCACCACCGGCTACGGCTGGAAGCCCCACGGCATCTGGGGCACCGACCCGCTGTTCATCCGCCAGGGTGGGGTGGTGGGCTACTACCACAACGATCACCTCGGCACCCCCCAGGCGGTGACCTCCGCGAGCGGCGTGCTGCTGTGGAGCGCACGGTACGACGCCTTCGGCAAAGCCGTGGTCGACACCGCGCAGATCACGAACAATCTGCGCTTTCCGGGGCAGTACTTCGATGCGGAGACGGGGCTGCATTATAACTATTTTCGGTACTATGATTCGGGCCTTGGGCGCTACCTGAAGAGTGATCCAATCGGTCTGAAAGGTGGTCGTAATACCTATATTTATGCGAACGCCAATCCGATTCGTCACGTAGATGTGTTTGGTTTGAAAACTGATATGCAGTGCGTGCAAGACGCAAACGACGGATTTAGAAAGTGTATAGATAGGACCACAAACGAATGCATATCGCTCTGCGGTGAGGGTCATGTGGTGCCGTACTTGCTATGTCATATTATGTGCACCGTTCCTCCTTCTTATCGAAGGTGGAGGGAGCAATGCAATGCGATTTTGCAAAGACAGCTATTAGATTGCGTGCAAGACGATTGTGTATAACTACAACCTGTTTGTTCTATTCTCGATTCGGTCGCTAAGGGGTTCTGGCTCTTGAGATACGTATTTCTTTCATATTGTGCCTGGAACCTTTTCTTGTTCGCGTTTGGCATGCGCCTAGTAACGGAAGGCAGGCTAGCGGACGTTTTCGGTGAGAACCTCTTTGGACCGGTTTCGTTGATTTACATGCTTTCTGCGATTCTGATTTTTGCCATTGGAGGTCTGTTATCTTGGCTGGCCGAGGCGAGAAGGTATTCGTGGGCTAGTTGGGGTTTCATATTGTTTTGCGGATGGCGCGCAATTGATTCATTCATTGGAGGTGTTATCTATCCGTCCGCTTCATTTGATGCGGCTTGGGTTCCGGTGTTCGTTTTTCCTCTCGGGTGGGCTTTCTTGATGGTGTTGGAATGGACAAGAAGACATAGCCAGGCCCCGTAAGTTGGGCTGACGAAGGAAGCCCAGAATTTTGATAGGGCGAACTGACCGATTCACTGTCGACGCGACCGCGTTGCGGGAGGAACGTATTTCATTACGCTGAATCTGGCGGATCGGAGCGCCGACACGTTGGTGCGGCATTTCGACGTCCTGCGCGAGGTGATGGACAAGGTCAAAGAGAGACATCCGTTTTCGCTGGTGGCGATGGTAGTGCTGCCCGAACACCTGCACGCCATCTGGCGGCTGCCGGCGGGGGATGCGGACTATCCGAGACGGTGGTCGTTGATTAAGGCGGGCTTTTCGCGGCGATTGGAACGCGACGAACGCATCCGCGACAGCCGCGCTGCCAAACGCGAGCGCGGCATTTGGCAGCGGCGGTATTGGGAGCATCAGATTCGGGATGAGGCCGACTTGGCACGACACGTCGACTACGTACATTTCAACCCGGTGAAACATGGCTGGGTGCGGCGGCCCGGGGACTGGCCGCACTCTACCTTGCACGGGTATATCGCTCGGCGAATGGTCCCGTCAGATTGGGGTGCGGGTGAGGTGGATGAACGGGGTGGCTTTGGTGAGCGGTGAGATGTTGGGCTTCCTTTGTCAGCCCAACCTACGCGGGCTTGTGCCTCGATCAGGAGAGGGAGCGGCAGGAGCACGACACCAGAGAATTGTGGGAATGGTGGAGCGAACATAGGGATAGTTATCAGGTCCCATTCTTCTGTGACGCATCCATACCAACACGACCTAGGCAAAGGCAGGTAACGATGGACCGGAACATGGTCCAATGAGGAACACATGAAGCCGATAACGACCATACCATGCATTATTCTCTTGATAGCGACTCTTGTTGCTTGTGGCGCCGATGCGTTAGATCCAGCGGAAGGTCAAGAATGCCACATGCTATCGAATGACGTCTTTCACCTTTATCGGGATGAGATGTTGCCAGTAATCGAACTAGTGTCCGACGAGCAGGGCTACATGGAGTTTACGAGCACTTACTTATCAAGGATCGAGGATCTTCAAGAACGAAGCAAGACGTGTGCGTTTCAAGCGGCGGGGGCGGAGGCAAAGCTTTTTGCCGAAACATACATATTCCTTGAGCAGATGAGAGCGCACCTAGTTGCAGGTAGAGTTTCGTCTGCCAAGGGGCGGATCCATCTTTCCGCTAACATCGCATTTGCCCGGCAGACGCTTGTCGACGGCGTGAAGGAACTAATGGAGAAGGACCCGTAAGTTGGGCTGACGAAGGAAGCCCAACATTTTGAAGAGGGCGAACTGAACGTGCGCTACCGACGTGCCAGCCCTCCGGGAGGAACGTATTTCGTCACGGTGATCTGGCGGACCGGAACACCGACACGTTGGTTCGGCATGTCGACGTCCTGCGCGAGGTATTGAACAAGGTCAAACAGAGACATCCGTTTTCGCTGGTGGCGATGGAGGTGCTGCCCGAGCATCTGCACGCAATCTGGCGCCTCCCGCCGTAGGATGCGGACTGTCCGAGGCGGTGGTCATTGGTGAAGTCGGGTTTTTCGCGTCGATTGGAACGATGCGAACGCATCCGCGACAGCCGCGTGAACAAGCCCGCGTAGGTTGGGCTGACGAAGGAAGCCCAACATTTTGAAGAGGGCGAACTGAACGTGCGCTACCGACGTGCCAGCCCTCCGGGAGGAACGTATTTTGTCACGGTGATCTGGCGGATCGAAGCGCCGACACATTGGTGCGGCATGTCGATGCGTTGCGCGAGGGAAATAAGGTCAAAGAGAGACATCCGTTTTCGTTGGTGGCGATGGAGGTGCTGCCCGAGCATCTGCACGCAATCTGGCGCCTCCCGCCGGAGGATGCGGACTGTCCGAGGCGGTGGTCATTGGTGAAGTGGGGTTTTTCGCGTCGATTGGAACGAGGCGAACGCATCCGCGACAGCCGCGCGACCAAACGCGAGCGCGGCATTTGGCAGCGGCGGTATTGGGAGCATCAGATTCGGGATGAGGCCGACTTGGCACGACACGTCGACTACGTACATTTCAACCCGGTGAAACACGGCTGGGTGCGGCGGCCCGCGGACTGGCCCCATTCTACCTTGCATGGATATATTGCGCGGGGAATGGTCCCGGAGGATTGGGGCGGGGGCGAGGTGGATGAACGGGGTGGTTTTGGTGAGCGGTGAGGACCCGTAGGTTGGGCTGACGAATGAAGCCCAACATTTGACGAGGGCGAACTGAACGATGCGATATCGATGCCCCAGGGACCCGGGAGGGACGTATTTCTTCACGGTGAATCTGGCGGAGAGGCTCGCGGACACGCTGTTGCGGCAGGTCGATGCGCTGCGCGAGTTGATGAACAAGGTCAAAGAGAGGGTCCGGCAGATTCGGGGGAGCAAGGTAGATGAGCGGGGGTGGTTTTGGTGAGAGGTGAGGTGTTGGGCTTCCTGCGTCAGCCCAAGCTACGCGGGCTACCCTGCATGGATATATCGAACGTGGGTTGGTCCCGGAGGATTGGGGCGCGGGCGAGGTGGATGAGCGGGGTGGTTTTGGGGAGCGGTGAGGTGTTGGGCTTCCTTTGTCAGCCCAACCTACGCCGGCTAGCCAGCGATCCCCCGAGGATTTGACTATGTACATGAAAGCGTTGTTTGTCGGACTTGTCGTGCTGGTTTCTGGCACGGTTTCTGGTGAGGGAACATTAGACCTTTGGGTTCAGGAGAACCTCGCGCGCGAGGAAGGGCTCTTGTGTAAAGGCGAAGCGGGAGGCGACTTCTTCCTAGTTGCACGGGTAGCTGATGGACTCAAGAGCGGATACCGCATAGATGTAACTAGCGAAAGTGGGATTCCAAGAACGTTCGTGATTGGGTGGCGTTTTCAGGACGAGGCCGAGCGGCCATTGGGGCGCGCTACAGAACCTAAGGTAATCAGTTCGGGCTATACCCGCTCTGGCGATAGGGTATATGCGGAGGAGTTTGTCATCCGTGATATTCCGATCGATTCCGTTGAGAAGGTGCGGGTGATCGTGTCGCTTTCAAAGTATCGCAAGAGTACAGAGGCTCCGCGATCCGGTGGTGCGCCCGATCTTGAGAAGGTCTTAGACTGCGTGTCTAGGATTAGCCCGCGTAGGTTGATGTGATGGTCTCCTCCCCTTTCTAACCGGCGTCATGTGCGCCACGATGGAGATGTTAAGCAACCATCGAAACGAAAGAAGAGGAGACCGCCATGAAGATTACAACGGTCGGGCTGGACCTGGCAAAGAGCGTGTTCCATGTGGTGTGTTTTGATGCCTCACACCACGAGGTTGGCAAGCGGATGCTGCGTCGAAGCGAGGTCATGAAGTACTTTTCCCACCTGGAGCCCTGCCGGGTGGCGATGGAGGCCTGCGCCGGCGCTCATTATTGGGGACGTGAGCTGCAGCGGTTGGGTCACCGGGTAAAGCTGATTGCGCCGCAATTCGTGAAGCCGTACGTGCAGGGCAACAAGAATGACTACAACGATGCCCGGGCGATAGCGGAGGCCGCGACCCGGCCGGCGATGCGCGCAGTGAGCATCAAGAGCGTCGAGCAACAGGACATCCAGGCGCTACATCGCCTGCGGGCGCAGCGCATCAAGGAACGCACTGCCCTGTGCAACCAGCTGCGGGCGTTGGTGGCGGAGT
Source organism: Ectothiorhodospiraceae bacterium 2226 (assembly GCA_013348725.1). NCBI lineage: Bacteria > Pseudomonadati > Pseudomonadota > Gammaproteobacteria > Chromatiales > Ectothiorhodospiraceae > Ectothiorhodospiraceae bacterium 2226. The sequence continues at coordinate 2,938,823 of CP054689.1, read as the reverse complement.
ATGGACTGGTGATGAACAAGGGAGTGGCCTCGGTACGACGTGCTGTGCCGCAGTTGCTGGAAGACGCTGAAAACGGCCTGAGCACCCTGTTTCGCGGCCTCCTGAAGCGGGGTTATGACCAGCTTGTCGAGTTAGAGGGCCACATTGACTTCTACACTGGTCAGATTGAGCAAACCAGCCGTCAGGACGAGCGTTGCAGGCGCTTGCAGGCCGTGCCGGGATTCGGACCGATCGTGGCCAGCGTCTTTGTCGGCCAGGTGGGCGATGGCAAGGCTTTCCGGCGGGGGCGCGACGTGTCAGCGGCGCTGGGTCTGGTGCCGCGCCAGCACAGCAGCGGCGGCAAGGAGGTATTGCTGGGGATCAGCAAGAAGGGCGACGGCTATTTACGCAGCCTGCTAGTCCACGGCGCGCGCAGTGTGGTGCTGCACGCCAAGGCCAAGGACGATAAATTGAGTCAATGGATTAACCGACTGTGCGAACGACGGGGCATCAACAAAACCGCCGTCGCGCTGGCCAACAAACTGGCCCGTATGGGCTGGGCGCTGTTACGGAACGACACCAAATATTGCCCCGCCTGAGCGGATACGATAACGATACTGAGTTTGAGGTAACCTGCCGACGATTGCGAAGATAACGTGAAGTGATGACATCACAGGTAAGACCGGCGTATTGAAAACCTGCTATGCCCATAGGCTGATTCAAGCCGATAGGTTGATGAGGACGATACGCGCAGCTCACATCAAGGCCAGAGAAGACATCTCCTCATCAACAGGCCGGATATATGGAAGCAATCCTGTCACTGTCTGAAACACACGGTATCTTGCAAGCGGGGAGGAGACCATATATGGGCTGACGAAGGAAGCCCAACATTTGACGAGGACGAACTGAACGATGCGCTACCGACGCGCCAGCGTTCCGGGAGGACGTATGGCTTCACGGTGAATCTGGCGGATCGGAGCGCCCACGCGCTGGTGCGGTATGTCCACGTCCTGCGCGAGGTAATGAACAAGGTCAAAGGCGCATTGAGGCACCCCCGCCTTGAACGCGTGCGTGGGGGAGCACGGGTCGGCCGCCAAAGTCCGCCGCTCTTGGATACTTAGGCGCCAGTGGCGGACGGGCCCAGCGGGCGCCCGCGTGATCGGCGCGCCGGGGCCCTGTGCTATGTTTTGACGAAGGACCCTTTCCCACCGCACGACCCGGCCGCCTCGGCCGGCGGAGACCGTATGGCCGATCACGCGCGGCATGTCGGTAACCACGCCTTGCTCCAGCAGCGGATTGCGCATGCCGGCGGCGGCAGGGCGGGTGCGCAAGCCTTCCTGTTCCTCGGTCTGGATCACTTCATCGCCTCCACGGCGCTGCTCGGGCGCGGCGGCGCCGATCTGCTGCGTGGGACGCTGGAGGAGGTGCTGGAGGCGCACGCGGGGCCGGAGGACCTGGTGGTCTGGCTCGGCACCGGTAAGTTCGGGCTGCTGTTGGACGGGGCCGATGAGGCCGAAGCGCGCCGTCGGGCGCGCGGGATCTTGCACGCGCTCCAGAGCCGGCGGGTTGGGACGGCGCGGCGGCGGGCGCCGATCAGCGCCAGCGTCGGCATTGCATCGACGGAGAGTGACAGCGAGGACTTGATCGAATCCGCTGCGCTTGCCTGCAGCCTGGCGCGGGAGGAGGGACTGGGGCGGGTGGTGGCTGCCTCGGGCGGGCGCCGGCGCAAGCTAAGGCGCCATATGGCGGAGATCCGGCGCCTCGCGCAGCTTTATGAGGCGATGGAGGGCGACGCGCTGCGGCTGTATGCGCAGCGCATCGTGCCCCTGGGCGGGCGCGGCGAGAGCCGGCCCCAGTACGAGGTGCTGCTGCGGATCCCCGGCGTGAAGGGGATGGAAGGACCGGCGCGCTTCGTGGAGGCGGCCGAGCGCTACCGCATGGTCCCGTACCTGGATCAGTGGGTGGTCGCCCACCCGCTGACGGCGCTGGGCGAGCGGCCCGAGCCCATGCGGCACCGCGTGTCCATCAATGTGTCGGGGCTCACGGTGAGCGACCCTTTGTTCCTGCGTTTCCTCCAGCAGAGCTTCGAGCAGCACGAGATTCCGTTCGAGTTCGCCTGCTTCGAGATCACCGAGACGGCGGCGGTGTACAACTGGGCGGCGGTTTGTCGTTTCGCGGCGGCGGTGCGCCGGCGGGGTGCGCACATCAAGCTGGATGACTTCGGCACCGGGCTGTCTTCTTTTACTTATCTCAAACGCCTTCAGGTCGACTTCGTGAAGATCGACGGGCGCTTCGTGCATGCGCTGCTGAGCTCGGCGGAGGACCGTGCCATCGTCGAGGCGCTGCAGCACGTCGCCAACGCGTTCGGTGTGCAAACGGTGGCCGAGCACGTCGAGGATGCGCCGACCATCGAGGCACTGGAGGACATGGGGGTGCAGTGGGCCCAAGGCTTTGCATTGCATGCGCCGGAGCCTTGGGACGAGGCGTTCGTGGTGCGGCCCGCGCGGGACCTCGCGGCGGGCGAGGGCGCGGAGGGCGTTTGATCCGAGCACGGGGCGCGCGATGGCGCGCCAGGGACTGGAGCTACTCAGGAGGTGACCTATGAGCAGCACCGGAGTGCAGGTCTTCGACAAGACGTTGCAGACCAGTTCGGTATGGCTGTCGGAGATCATGGACGAGATGGCCTGGAAGGACCGCCACATGGCCTACGTGATCCTGCGTGCGGTGTTGCACGCGCTGCGCGACCGGCTGATGGCGGAGGAGGCGGTGGATCTCGGCGCGCAGTTGCCGATGCTGGTCCGCGGCTTGTATTACGAGGGTTGGCGGCCGGCTGGCAAGCCGCTGCGGTATCGTCACAAGGCCGAGTTTCTAGAGCGGCTCGGCCGGGAGCTGCCGGCAATGGACGAGGCGCAACTCGAGCGCAGTACGCGCGCCGTGTTCAAGGTGCTGGCCGATCATGTGACCCGTGGCGAGATCACTCAGGTAATCGCGCAGCTGCCCGCCGAGGTGCGCGCCTACTGGCCGCGCGAGTTTGCGGCGGCGGCGACGCAGGCTGCGCACGGCGAGCAGGGTGACCCCGCGCCGCGGCAGTAGTGCCAAATGCTCGAACTCGGGTTCTCGGGCGGCGCGACCAGCCGCGTGGCGACAAGGAGGTCAGGATGCAGATCCCCCTGCAAGTGACGTTTCGTAACATGGACACGCCGCCCGCCCTGGAGGCGGACGTGCGCGAGAAGGCGGCGAAGCTCGACGAGTTTTGTCCCGATATCATGAGTTGCCGCGTGGTGGTGGAGGCGCAGCATAAACACCATCACGCGGGCAATCTCTACCACGTGCGGGTCGATCTCACGGTGCCGGGCCGCGAGTTGGTGGTCAGCCGCGAGCGCGATCAGCATCATGCGCACGAGGATCCCTACGTGGCGGTACGCGACGCCTTCGACGCCGCGCGCCGCCAACTGCAGGACTATGAGCACCGCCGCCAGCGCCACGTGAAGCGGCATGAGCCGCCGAGCCATGGCCGGATCCTGGAGATCAACCCCGCGCAGGACTTCGGCCGCATCGAGACCAGCGACGGGCGCGACGTCTATTTCCACCGCAACAGCGTGCTCGATGCCGATTTCGACCGGCTCGACGTCGGCACCGAGGTACGCTTCGACGAAGAGATGGGCGAGCAGGGGCCGCAGGCCAGCACGGTGCATGTGATCGGCAAGCATCACATTCCCGGCTGAGGCAGGGACGGCTCGAGCGGGCGCCGGCGGTAGAGCGGCCGGCCCGGCGCAAGCGGCTGAAAGTCGTCGTTGGGCGGCAGGCGCTCGTGCGCGCCGAGAACCAGAATGCCGCGGGGCGCCAGGCTCTCGCGCAGGTGGGCGAGGACCTGTTGCTGGACCGCGGGCGCGAAATAGGTGAACGCGAGGTTGCGGCACAGGATCAACTGGAAACGGCCGTCCGGCCTTGCTTTGCGCAGATCTTGTTCCAGGAAGCGTACGTCCGCCCGTAGCGCTTCGATCAGGCAGTAGCCCTCGGGGCGCGTCTCGAACGCGGCCGCTAGCCACGCGGCCGGCAGCTCGCGCAGGCTGCTGCGCGGGTAGCAGGCGCGGCGGGCGCGCGCCAGCAAGGGGCGCTCGAGATCCGTGGCCGTGATCTCGATTTGTACCCGGGGGGCGCGCGGCGCGACCGCGAAGTGCCAGATCAAGGCGAGGGTGTAGGCCTCCTCGCCGGAGGCGCAGCCTGCGCTCCAGCAGCGCAACCGCGCCGCCTCGTCGAACGGGCCGCTCGCGAGGGCCGGCAGGATCTCGTCGCGTAGCGTGTCGAACAGCGCGCGGTCGCGGTAGAAGCGCGAGATCGTGATATGGCAGAGCGCGTCCAGCAGCGGCCACTCGGCTGGCTCGTGCTCAAGGTACGCCCGGTACTCGACCGTGCTCGCGATGCCGAGTGCGCGCATGCGCGCGCCGATGCGGCGGCACACCTGCCGACGCACACGGCGAAAGCCCGCCCAGCGCAGCTGCAAGCGCGGCAGGGCCCACTGCAGCAGGGCGACGCACTCCGGATCGTTCACGGCAGTCTCTTCAACGGGCGGCACCCCCGGGCGCTAGGAAACTCTCCAACGTTTCTAACCACGTTGCCCAATGGTTCTAGCAGGCGCCGGTGCCGTTGTTGTACCCCGCGGCATGCGCGCGGCTATGCTCAGTGTTTGGAACCCGCAAGCAAGAGGAGAAGGGTGCGCTTACGTCGAGGAGCTCGACTTCCACTCTCTGGACGAGGACGAGCTGCTACGGGTTCGCTGTTACCACTGACCGGCGCGCCACGGCGTGCACGAACATGGCCATGACCGACTGGAACACTGTAGCAACCGTGGTGGGGCCTCAGTACCGGCGCGTACGGGCATTGTTGGCGCACTTCGGCGCGGCGAGCACCAGCGACTACCTCAACGTGTTGCTGGTGCGCGTGGCGGACATCCCCGCCTTTCTGGACGCCCTCGCCGACGAACTCGCGGCCCGACCCGATGCCGCGGCGAGTGTCAGCCGCGTGGTGCCCCTCACGCACACCTTCGACTTCCAAACCCCCGAGGCCTTTGAGCAGGTGGCCGACCTGGCGGTGCGGGAATGGCTTCCGCAACTGCGCGGCGCGCGCTTTCACGTGCGCATGCACCGGCGCGGCTTCAAGGGGCGCCTGTCGAGCCAGGCCGAGGAGCAGCGCCTGGACGCCCTGCTGATGGCGGCCCTGCAACCCGACGACGGCGGCGCGCGCATCAGCTTCGACGACCCCGATTTCATCATCGCGGTGGAGACGGTCGGGCAGCGCGGCGGTGCCTCGTGCTGGTCGCGCGAGCAGCGCGCGCGCTACCCGTTTCTGAAGCTGGATTGAAGCCCATGACCGAACACGCACCGCCGGAAGCGGGTGCCCGGCCGCGTCCGAGCTGGAGCCATTACACCCACGGGGCGGACATCGGGGTGCGCGGTCGCGGGCCGAGCAAGGCGAGCGCCTTTGAGCAGGCGGCGCTCGCGCTCGCGGCGGTGGTGGCCGATCCGGCGCAGCTGGGTGACGCGGTGCAGATCGACATCGCCTGTGAGGCGCCGGACGATGAGCTGCTGCTCGCCGACTGGCTCAACGCCCTGGTGTACGAGATGGCGGTCGGCGGGCTGCTGTTCAGCCGCTTCGAGGTCCGCCTCGAGCCGGGGCGCCTGCAGGCCAAGGCCTGGGGCGAGCGCGTGGACCTCAGCCGCCACGAGCCGGTGGTGGAGGTGAAGGGCGCGACCTACACGACGCTGCGGGTGGCGCAGGAGCCTGACGGCGCGTGGGTAGCGCAGTGCGTCGTGGACGTGTGAGAACGTCAGCAATACGGAGGCGCTATGGACATCGCGCGGTTGAATAAGTTATCCGACTACGCCTGGGAGATCCCACGCGCGGGCGCGATGCGCGTGCCCGCCGTACTGTACGCCAGCGAAGCGCTGGTAACCGCCATGGACGAGAAGGTCTACGAGCAGGCGGTGAACGTGGCCGCGCTGCCCGGCATCGTGGCGGGCTCCTATGCGATGCCCGATGCGCACTGGGGCTATGGTTTTCCCATCGGCGGCGTGGCGGCCTTCGATCCCGACGAGGGTGGGGTCATCTCGGCCGGCGGCGTCGGCTTCGACATCTCCTGCGGTGTACGCGCGCTGCACACCGGCGTGAGCGCCGCGCGCATCCGAGAGGTGCAGAGCACGCTGGCGGACGTGTTGTTCCATGCCATTCCCGCCGGCGTCGGCAGCACCAGCCGGCTGCGCCTGGATGCCCGCGCCATGGACGACATGCTCGAAGGGGGCGCCGCCTGGGCCGTCGCGCAAGGCTTCGGCACGCCGGCCGACCTGGAGCGCATCGAGGAACGCGGCCACATGGCCGGCGCCGATCCCTCGCAGGTCTCGGCCAAGGCCAAGCAGCGCCAAAAGGACGAGATGGGCACCCTCGGCTCGGGCAACCATTACCTGGAGGTGCAGCGGGTGGCCGAGATCTACCTGCCGGATGTGGCCGAGGCCTTCGCGTTGCGCGAGGGCGACGCGATCATCAGCATCCACTGCGGCTCGCGCGGCCTGGGCCACCAGATCGGCACCGAGTTTCTGCGCGAGATGGTCATTGCCGCCGGCCAGTACGGCATCGACCTGCCGGACCGCGAACTGGCCTGCGCGCCGATCCGCTCGCCCGTGGGCGAGGCCTACCTCGGCGCCATGCGCGCGGGCATCAACTGCGCGCTGGCGAACCGGCAGATCCTCACCCAAACCACCCGCGAGGCGGTGGCGCGGGTGCTACCGGAGGCCGAGCTCGGCCTGCTCTACGACGTCTCGCACAACACCTGCAAGGTGGAGGAACACGTTGTCGACGGCGCATCGCGCCGCCTGTTCGTGCACCGCAAGGGCGCCACCCGCGCCTTCGGCCCCGGCCACCCCGAACTGCCGCCGGCGCTGCGCCCGGTGGGCCAGCCGGTGCTGATCGGCGGCTCCATGGGCACCGGCTCCTACGTGTTGGTCGGCAGCGAGACGGGCGAGGCACGCGCGTTCAGCTCGGCCTGCCACGGCGCGGGACGCGCCATGAGCCGCCACGGCGCCACGCGCCGGTGGCGCGGGCGCGGCGTGGTGGAGGAACTGGCCGCGCGCGGCATCCTGATTCGCAGCCGCAGCATGCGCGGCGTGGCGGAGGAGGCGCCCGGCGCCTACAAGGACGTGGGCGAGGTGGTGGACGCCGCGGAACGGGCGGGGCTGGCCCGCAAGGTGGCGCGGCTGGAGCCGATGATCTGCGTGAAGGGGTAGCTGGCGAATCCCCGCATGCCGGCCCGGCGAGCGTATCAAGACGCGAAGGGGAGGGGCATGGGTGTTGGCGACGCGCGGCGGCGGACTGTTGAACTGGATCGGCTCCAACCCGCTGCCGATCCTGCTCAGCCTGCTGATCCTGGCGGGCGGCGCCTGGGGGTTCATCGAACTGGCCGACGAGGTGCTGGAGGGTGCCACCCAAAGCGTGGACGAGCGCATCCTGCTCGCCATGCGCACGCCGGGCGATCCCGCCACCCCCATCGGCCCCCCCTGGCTTGCCGAACTCGGCCGCGATGTGACGGCGCTGGGGGGCGTGGCGGTGCTCACCACCATGGTCCTGATCAGCGCGGGCTACCTGCTGCTCGCGGCCAAGTACCGCAGCGCCGTGTTCATGGTGCTCGCGGTGGCCGGGGGCCTGGTGCTGAGCAGCCTGCTGAAGCTCGCCATCGACCGGCCCCGGCCGGAACTCGTCTCGCACGAGTCGCTGGTGTACACCGCGAGCTTCCCCAGCGGCCACGCCATGATGGCGGCGGTGACCTACCTCACGCTTGCGGTGATGCTGGCGCGCGTGCAGCCGCGGCGGCGCCTGAAGGCCTACCTGTTGTTGGTCGCGCTGCTGATCACGGTGGCGGTGGGGCTGAGCCGCATCTATGTCGGGGTGCATTGGCCGAGCGACGTGCTGGCCGGCTGGACCGCCGGGGCCGCCTGGGCCGCGCTGTGTTGGCTGGTCGCGCTCTGGCTGCAGCGCAGTGGGCGGGTGGAGCCGGCCGACCAGGAGCCCTAGGCAGGCCGCCGGCGGAACCCGGCGGCTTGCTGCGCTAGAGTGAATACGAGCTTCGCACGCGTTGCGAGGAGGCCCACCATGGACGAACGGGTGCCCACGCAGGAGGTCACAGTGCAGGCCGGCGTGGCGGCGCTGCCCGGCTTCCTCAGCATGCCCGATCCCGCGCGCGGGCTGGTGGTGTTCGTACACGGCAGCGGCAGCAGCCGCTTCAGCTCGCGCAACCGCTTCGTCGCCGAGGCTCTCAATGCCGGCGGTCTCGCCACTCTGCTGTTCGATCTGCTGACCGCGGACGAGCACGCCATCGACGCCATCACCGCGGAGCTGCGCTTCGACATCGGCCTGCTCACCGAGCGCCTGGTCGGTGTGCTGGACTGGATCGAGCAACAGAGCGCCTTGCAGGCGCTGCCGGTGGTCCTGTTCGGCGCGAGCACAGGTGCCGCCGCCGCCCTGGATGCGGCGGCCGAGCGCCCGGCGCGCGTCGCCGCGATGATCTCGCGTGGCGGCCGACCCGATCTCGCCACCGCCTTGTCGCGGGTACGCGCGCCGACGCTGCTGATCGTGGGCGGCGACGACATCGCGGTAATCGGCATGAACCGCCGCGCGGCGGCGCAGCTCGCGGTGGAGCATCGCCTGGAGATCGTGCCCGGCGCGACCCATTTGTTCGAGGAGCCCGGCACGCTGGAGGAGGTCGCGCGCCTGGCCCGTGCGTGGTGCGCTGCGCATCTGCCCGGTGAGCGGGATGACGCTTAGCGTCTTCGCGCTAGGTACCAGCCACCCGTTCGGCGAGCGGGTCGCCGAGACGCTCGGCAGCCCCCTCGCGCCCCTCGAGGAGCGCGAGTTCGAGGACGGCGAGCACAAGGCGCGGCCGCTCGTGAGCGTGCGTGGCCACGACGTGTACGTCATCCATGCGCTGCATGGCGAGCCGGCGCAGAGCGCCAACGACAAGCTGGTGCGCCTGCTGCTGTTCCTCGGCACGCTGCGCGACGCGGGGGCGGCCCGCGTGACGGCCGTCATCCCCTACCTCTGCTACGCGCGCAAGGACCGGCGCACCAAGTCGCGCGATCCGGTCTCCACGCGCTATGTGGCGGCGCTGCTCGAGGCGGTGGGGACCGACCGCGTGGTCACCCTCGACGCGCACAACTTAGCCGCCTATCAGAATGCCTTTCGCATACCCGCCGAGCACCTGGAGGCGCGGCCGGTGTTCGCGGCGCACTTCGCGCGCGCCTTGGCAGGCGCGCAGCTCGCCGTGGTCTCGCCCGACGTCGGCGGCATCAAGCGCGCCGAGGTCTTCCGCGAGACGCTGGAGGCGCGCCTCGGCCGGCCGGTGGCGCGCGCCTTCATGGAGAAGCAGCGCAGCGCCGGGGTGGTATCGGGCGATCGGCTGGTCGGCGAGGTGGCCGGGCGCACGGTGGTGTTGGTGGACGATTTGATCAGCAGCGGCGAGACGCTGCGCCGCGCCGGCGCGGCGTGCCGGGCGCAAGGCGCCACGCGCGTGCTCGCGGCGGCCACGCACGGCGTGTTCTCCATGCGCGCCGATGCGGTGCTGCAGGGCGCTGAGTTGGAACGGGTGGTGGTGAGCGACGCGGTGTTCCCCTTCCACCGCCTCGGCGAGGCGGCGCGTGGGCGTGTGGAGGTGCTGAGCGTCGCGCCGCTTGTCGCCGAGGCCATTCGTCGGCTGCACCAGGACGGCTCGCTGGTCGACCTGCTGGAGGGGTGGGGCGATTAGCCTGGCCCGCAGGCAGCCGGGCACCTAGCGCGCGCCATCCGTGGCCGGCATGATGGCGCGCGCGCCGTAGCGGCGCGCAAGACCGAGATAGCGCTGCCCGCGGCTCACCCAGCGCGCATGCTCGCGACGGGCGTGGTCGTCCAGATGGAGCACCGACAGGCGCGCCCGCACCGTGGCGCGATAGGCCTTGTAGAAATCCACCAGCGGCGTCGGCGGCGCGTCCTCGGTGATCGCCGTGTAGGTGGCCAGGGCGACCTCGCCGACGAACGGGGCGCCGAGCAACTCGCACTCCATGCCGAGATACGCCAGCTCGTCCGCCGGGTCCAGCACGCGGAACGCCGGATTGAATTCCAGGCAATCGATGAACACCGGGGCGGGCGCGAGACAGACATGCTCGGGCCGCAAGTCGCCGTGGCCCTCCACGATGCGGCGTTGGCGCACGCGGCGCGTGAGCAAGTCCGCATGGCTGTCCAGAAACGTGCGCTGCTCGTGTGTTGCCTGTTCCACCTCGGCAGGCGACAGGCCGTAGCGCGGCTCGGTCAGCACACGATGGTTCGCGATGACCCCGTCCTCGAAGCGCTTGCGGTACTCGTGGGCATTGACGCCGAGCGGGGCGGCGTGGCGGTAGAAACGCGCCAGTACGGTGGCGAAACGCCGCACGTCCTCGGGGCCGACGGTGCGCGCGGTGAGCGCTTGATCCAGCATCAGCGCGCGCGGCAGGCGGCGCATCTTGACCAGCCAGTCCACCGGCTCGCCGCGCCCGTCGACGGCCAGCGCGCCGTAGCGGTCCTGCGTGAGCGGCAGCACCGCCAGGTAGACCTCGCGCGCGAGGCGCCGATTCAGGCGCAGTTCCTCCTGGCAGTAGTGGCGCCGCGCCTCCAGGGTGGTGAAGTCGAGAAAACTGTGGCGCACCGGCTTCTTGAGCTTGTAGGCGTGGTGCTCGGTGAGGAACACGCAGGACATGTGGGTCTGGACGAACGCCACCGGCTCGCCGGGCCGCGTCTCGGGGTAGCTGTCCGCGCGGCGCAGGAACGCGATCTTGGCGTCGAGCTCGACCTCGCGTGGCGTGGATACCCTGGCCTCGTCCGACATGTGCCCTCCTGGCGGCGCGCGCTCATTTCAAGTGTATAAGCGCCTCCAAGCGAATGCAGGGGCGATGCGGCTTGCGCGGCGCGCATGCTGGGTCAATGCTTGGGCGCGGGGCGATTGCCTGGACAATGACGATCAAGGAGGATTGCAATGGCAGAGAAGCAGGAAGGTCGACAGCAAGACGATGGCGGTCAGGAACTCTCCCGCCGGCAGGCGCAGGTTCCGTCTGCGGCCGAGCGCGGCCGGTACCCGTTAACGCCGTTCGAGGAAATGGAACGGATGATGGACCGCCTGATGGGATCTTGGGGACTGCCGATGCGCTGGGATTTACCCAGTCTGGCGCGCACGGACATGCGCCTCGATCGCCAGTTCCCACGCGTCGACGTAGTGGACCGCGAGGACGAGTTGTTGGTGCGCGCCGAGCTACTCGAGGTATCGGTGGAAGAGGGCAGCGTGACCATCAAGGGCAGCAGTGAGCGCGAGGAGAAGGAAGAGCGCGGCGACTACTACCGCTGCGAGATCGCCCAGGGAGCCTTCTCACGCACCCTGTCGCTGCCGAGCCCGGTGGACAGCGAAAAGGCCAAGGCCACGTTCCGCAATGGGATACTGGAGCTCACGCTTCCGAAGCTGGAGATGGCCAAGCGGCGCAGCGTCAAGGTGGAATAGCGGCCGACACCGGCGGCGTTCAGCCATACAGGCGCAGGGCGCCGCCGGCCTCCACGGCCCGCAGCAGGCCGAGCGCGCCGAGGCCGGCGAGCGCCGGCAGTAGGATCGACGCGGCGAGGCGCAGCAGGGCGAAGCGCCCGCCCAGCATCGGCCACTCGAAGGCCAGCACGCGGTGCAGCGCGATCACCGACCACGCCGTGATCAGGGTGACCATCTGCGCCATCCCGGCCCCCGCGTCCCACAGCACCAAGGCGAGTGGAAAGGCCACCATCGGCCCGCCCGGCAGTAAGCCGCCCACCAGCGTGGCGACGAGGATGCCGCGCAGCCCCGCCTCGTCACCCAGCCAGCGGCCGATGACATCGGCCGGCACCAAAGCCGCGAGGATGCTGGCGGCGAGCAACGCGAGCGGCAGGCGCACGAGCAGCGGGCGCGCCTCGCTCCACGCGCGGCGGGCGGCGGCGCCGTGCGGGCGTGCCGGATGACGCTGGGCGGCCCATACCAGCCCCGCCAGCATGACGACCAGTACCGCGAGCGCTACAGCCATGAGGGCGAACGCCGTAGCAGAGCGGCCGTGATCCAGCCGGCCAGGAAGGGTAGCGGCAGCGAGGCGAGGTAGCGCAGCAACACGAAGCCCTCGCCGAGCAGCGGGACCTCCCAGATGATGATGCGGTGCAGGCCCAGGGTGGACCACGCCGTCAGGTAGGCGACGCACACGGGCGCGCCGACACCCGCGCGGTACAGCGCGGCGACCAACGGAAACGCGGCAAAGGGCCCGCCCGGCGTGAGGGCACCGGCCACGGTCGCCACCGCGAGGCCGCGCCAACCGCCGCGTCCGCCCAGCCATTGTTGCAGACGCTCGCGCGGCAGCAGTTGCTGCACATAGCCGCTTACCAGCAGCGCGGCGGCCAGGATGGGCACCAGCAAGGCGAGCAGGCCGAAGGTGTTCAGGCTCGCGGCGCTCAGCGCCGTCCAGCCCTCGCGGTAGAGCAGCCAACCGCCGCCGACCAGGATGATCAGCAGAAAGATCCCGTTGATCCAGGGCGACGCCCCGCCGCGCGCCGCCATCACGGCGCGGCCGCGCCGCCCGGCGGGCGATCGTCCGCCGTCGAGGCTTGGGCGCGGAATAACGCAGTCAATGCGCGGTCGTCGACAGAAACTGTGTCAACTCCCAGTGCCCGGAGGGGACATCGTGCCGAATGAGGTAGATCGCCGCGTCCTTGCCCCGCAGCTTGAAATAACGGTGGTCGCGCGCAAGCCAACGGTCCAGCACTTCCTCGACCTCCACGCTGCGCGCGCCGAGCTGGAACCGCGTGGGCTCAGGCTCGGCGCCCGCCGGGGCGGCGCATTCCACCAGCAGCTTGAAAGCCGGTGCGTCCATCGGCATTCGACATTCCTTCCCTCGTCCGTGAGTGCGCGCGCGGCGCGTGTCCCAGCGGGCTACAGCGCCCGCGCGTAGAGGTCGTGCGCGTCCGCGCCGGTGATCTCCACCTCCAGGAACTCGCCGGCCGCGGCTTGCGCGCCCGCCACATGCACCACGCCGTCGATCTCCGGTGCGTCCGCCGCACTGCGCGCCAGCACGCCGTTCTCGCCCGCCTCATCCACCAGCACGCGCATGCGCCGGCCGATGCGCGTGGCAAGACGCGCGGCGCTGATCCGCGCCTGCGCCGCCATGAGCCGCGCGAGGCGCTCCTGCTTGAGCGCTTCGGGCACCGCCCCGTCCAGGGCGTTGGCTGCCGCGCCCTCGACCGGAGAATAGGCAAAGGCGCCGACTCGGTCCAACTGCGCTTCTTCCAGAAACTCCAGCAGTTGCGCGAAGTCGTCCTCGGTCTCGCCCGGGAAACCCACGATGAAGGTGCTGCGCAAGGTAAGCTCCGGGCAGCGCGCGCGCCAGTCGCGCACGCGCGCCAGGGTGTTCTCGCTGCGTGCCGGGCGGCGCATGGCCTTCAGCACGCGTGGACTGGCATGCTGGAAGGGGATGTCGAGATAGGGCAGGACCAGGCCCTCGGCCATGAGGTCGATGACCTCGTCGACATGCGGATAGGGATAGACGTAGTGCATGCGCACCCACACCCCGAGTTCGCCCAGCGCGCGCGCGAGATCGGCGAAGCGCGTCTTGAGCGGCCGACCACCCCAGAAACCGGTGCGGTACTTGATGTCCACACCATAGGCGCTGGTGTCCTGCGAGACCACCAGCAGCTCGCGCACGCCGGCGTCCACCAGCCGCTGCGCCTCGTCCATGACCTCGCCGATGGGGCGGCTCACCAAGTCGCCGCGCAAGGAGGGAATGATGCAGAAGGTGCAGCGGTGATTGCAGCCCTCGCTGATCTTCAGATAGGCGTAATGACGCGGCGTGAGCTTGATGCCCTGGGGCGGGATGAGACTGGTGTAAGGGTCATGCTGCGGCGGTAGGTGCTGGTGCACGGCAGCCATGACTTCCTCGAGCGCGTGCGGGCCCGTCACCGCCAGCACCTGCGGGTGGGTCTCGCGCACCACGTCGCCCTTGGCGCCGAGGCAGCCGGTGACGATCACGCGACCGTTCTCTGCCAGCGCCTCGCCGATGGCGTCCAGCGACTCCTCCACCGCCGCGTCGATGAAGCCGCAGGTGTTCACCACCACCAGATCGGCGTCGTCGTAGTCCGGACTGATCTGGTAGCCCTCGGCGCGTAGCTGAGTGAGCACGCGCTCGGAATCGACCAATGCCTTGGGGCAGCCGAGGCTGACGAAACCGACTTTCGGGGGCGCCGACACGGGCATGCGGGAGGCCTCGTTCCGTTTGAAAACCGCCCATCTTAGGATGCGCGGGAAGGGCGCACAAGTGTGCGCGATCAGATAGCTGAAGATAATGCCGCCGGGGTCGATTCGTCGCGCAAAAGCGGGCATGCTTCGCGCATGCTAAGCGGAACGCGTGCGGTTCGACCGGCGGCAGGGAGCGCCGAATCGGATTTCGACCGTCCAAAAAAGAAAACACAATGAAGGCGGGTGGGATGCACGCCGGACCGGGACGCTGGGATTCCTTGCGCGCGCGGCTGTTGTTGTTGGTGCTGTTCGCGATGCTGCCGAGCGTGGCGCTGCTTGCCTACTCAGTGGCGGAGCAGCACAGGCAAGCCGCACAGCGTGCCGAACACGAGACGCTGATGCTGGTGCAGGCGATCGCGCGCGAGCAGGCGCTGCATTTGGCCACCACGCGCCTCACGCTGCGCGCGCTGGCTAAGCTGCCCGCCCTGCGTGCTCCGGGCGGGGCCTGCGACAGCCTGCTCGCCAGCCTGTTGAGCGCCCATCCCTATTACACGAACCTGGCGGCCGCCACCCCTGAGGGCGATGTCTACTGCAGCGGGCTGCCGTTCTCGTCCGCGGTCAACGCCGGCGATCACGCCTTCTTCCGACGCACCCTCGAGACCCAAGCCTTCAGTGCCGGCGATTATCAGGTCGGACGCATCACCGGGCTGCCGGCGGTGAATTTCGGTTACCCCATCCTCGACAGCGACGGCGAACTCGCGGGTGTGGCCTTCGCGGCGCTGGACCTCGAATGGGTCAAGGAGCTCACCCTGCGCGCGCAGCTTCCACGCGGGGCCGTCCTGCTGATGATCGACCCCGCCGGCGGCGTGATCGCCCGGATCGGCCACGATGGGCGGTGGTTGACGCGCGGCGACCCAGCCGCACCCTTGCGCCGGGCGCTGGCGACGGACCGCGAAGGCGGCACCGTGCGAGTGATGGCGGAGGACGGCACCACGCGCTTACACGCCTACGCGCCCTTCTACCAGGGAGCCTCGGGGACGAGCTACGTGTCGGTCGGCGTGCCTGCGGTGGAGGCTTTGGCTGTAGCCCGCGGGGATCTACTGCGTAACCTCGGCTTGCTGTTACTGGTCGCCAGCCTGGCGATCTTCGCGGCGTGGTTCGGCAGCGAGGTGTTTCTGCTGCGGCGCGTGCGGGCGCTCGGCGAGGCCTCGCGACGCCTCGCCCAGGGCGATCTGAAGGCCCGCTCGGGCCTGCAACGGGGGGGCGACGAGTTGGGCTGCCTCGCCGCGGCCTTCGACGACATGGCCGGCTCGTTACAGCGGGTGAATCGGGCCCTGCGCACCCTCAGCGCGGGAAACCGGGCGTTGGTGCGCGCCACCGATGAGCACGAACTCTTGCAGGATATCTGTCGCATCGTGGTGGAGGTCGGGGGATACCGCTGTGCGTGGGTGTGCCATGCGCGGCACACCGAGGCGGATAAGGTGGCTGTGGAGGTATGGGCCGCCGCGGGCCCGGCGGCAACCACGGCACCCCCCATCGACGCCCAAACCCTTGCCGGGCTCGATGCCGGCGCGCCGTTGGTGGTGAAGCGCTGCGGGCAGGGACACACCGAGGTGCCCGACGGATGCCGCGCGTTGGCGGTGCTTCCCCTGCGCGCTGACGGGGAGTCGCTCGGGGCGCTGGTAATCTGCGCCGCAAGCCCCGACTGTTTCGATGCCGAGGCCTTGGAACTCCTGGAAGAGACCGCCGGCGACCTGGCCTACGGTATCGGCAATCTGCGCGCGCGCAGCGAGCGGCGCCAGGCGCAGGATCTGATCGAGCGCATGGCCTACCACGATACGCTTACCGGCTTGCCCAATCAGGCCGCCATGGAACAGCACCTGCGCACATCGCTAGGCAGGGAGGGCGGCGCGGCACGAGGCGCGATGCTGATGGTCGACCTGGAACGTTTTCGCGAAATCAACGAAGCGCTGGGCTTCCACCAAGGCGACCAGTTGCTCAAGGCCGCGGCGCAGAGACTCAGCGAGGCGGTGCCGGGCGGCGCGATGGTGGCGCGTTTGCGGGGCGACGAGTTCGCCGTGCTGCTGAGCCCGGCCGACGCCGATACTGCCTCGTCGGTGGCCCAGGGGATCCGCGAAGCGCTGGACCGGCCGTTTCCGTTGGGCGGGCTGTCGCTGCGCATCAACGCCGTGATCGGCATCGCGCTTGCCCCGGAGCACGGGGACGAACCGGCGCGCTTGGGGCGTCATGCGGACGTGGCGGTGCGTCAGGCGAAGCGCTCGCGCAGACCGTTCGCAGTGTACGACCCGAGCGCCGACGAGGACGGCCCGCAGCGGCTGGCCTTGGCGAGCGATCTGCGCCACGCGATCGATGCCGGAGCGCTGGACCTTTACTACCAGCCCAAGATCGACCTGCGCCAGAATGCGCTATGCGGCGTCGAGGCGCTGGTGCGCTGGCGCCATCCCGTGCGCGGGATGGTGTCGCCCGATGAGTTCGTATCGCTGGCCGAGCACACCGGGCTCATCAAGCCGCTTACCCTGTGGGTGCTGGAACAGGCCCTGGGGCAAGCCGCTGCCTGGCGCAGCGCCGGTGTATCGATCCCCATCGCGGTCAACCTGTCGGCCTGGAACCTGCGTGACCGGAACCTGCTGCCCAAGATCGAAGAATTGTTCGCGCGCTGGGGGGCGGGTCCCGGCTGGCTGGATCTGGAGATCACCGAGAGCGCCATGATGGAGGATCCGGAGGGGGCGGTGGGCACGCTGCGTGCGTTAAGTGCGCTCGGTATCGGGCTGTTCATCGACGACTTCGGCACCGGCTACTCATCGCTGAGCTATCTGACCAAGCTGCCCGTCAACGCGGTGAAGATTGACAAGTCCTTTGTGATGGACATGCTGTCCAACCCGCAGTCCGCGGCGGTGGTGCACTCGACCATAGGCTTGGCGCACGATCTGCAAATCGCGGTGGTGGCGGAGGGCGTGGAAGATGCCATCGTGAGCGAGCGCCTTGCCAACTGGGGCTGCGATGTGGGGCAAGGCTATTTCTACGGCCGGCCCGCGCCCGCCGAGGAACTGGTGGTCGCGAAGGGGCGGATAACGCGCTGCCAGTGAGCGCGCCGGACTAGCTTCGGGCAGCGCCCGCGGGCGTGGTCGCCGCCCGGCGGGCGAGGGCCACGCGCTTTTCGTAGGCCTCGCGCGCGATGGCGACGTCTTCCACGAAGTGCGCGAGTTCGGACAAAAGCAGGGCTTGCGGCCCGTCCACCAGCGCGCGGGTCGGCGCCGGATGGAAGTCCACCAGAATCATGTTCGCCCCCGCGATCACCCCCTGCGCCGTCACGTGCATCACGTCCAGCAGGCCGTCGGGCGAGGCGTCGCGCGTCCCCACCGAGTGCGAGGGATCGATGCACACCGGCATGCGCGTGAGGCGCTTGACCACCGGCACGTGCGCGAAGTCCACCATATTGCGGTGCGGGTCGCCCATGTTGGTCTTCATGCCGCGCAGCCCGAACACCACCTTGCGGTTGCCCTCGCTGGCCAGGTACTCGGCCGCGTTGAGCGACTCCTCCAGCGTGATGCCGAAGCCGCGCTTGAGCAGCACCGGCAGCTCCTTCTGGCGTCCGACGATCTTGAGCAGCTCGAAGTTCTGCGTGTTGCGCGTGCCGATCTGCAGCATTACCCCGGTGGGGGAGCCGGTCTGTTCCAGGGCCTCGCGGATCTCGTCCACGTGCGACTCGTGGGTGACCTCCATGGCGATGACCTTGATGCCGTATTTGCCGGCCGACTCGAACACATAGGGCAGACACGACTTGCCGTGGCCCTGGAAGGAGTAGGGGTTGGTGCGCGGCTTGTAGGCGCCCATGCGGGTGCAGACCAGGCCCTGATCGCGCAGCGCGCGCATCATCTGCTCCACGTGCTCGCGGGTGTCCACCGCGCACAGCCCGGCGAAGATGTTCAGGTTGTCCTGCCCGAAGCGTACGCCGTTGTACTCGAAGTGCGAGGGGCGGGTCTCGTCCTTGTGCCGCCCCAGCACGCGGTATTCGGCCGACACGCGCACCACCCGGTCCACCCCCGGCAGGCTCTCGATGTCCTTCTCGTCCAGGCCCGCGGTGTCGCCAATCAGGTAGAGCTCGGTGAGGACCTGCTGCGCGCCGTGCTCCTCGTGCACCCGCACCCGAATGTTCCGCAAGCCGCCGAGGTACTCGAGTACGCGGCGGCCTTCGGGACTGTCGGTGCCGATATGCGGTTGGAGAATGACGATCATGGTGACTCCTTACAGCGCGCGATGAACGGAGCATAGCCGGGGCGCGAGCGCCCCGGCGGTCCAGGCGCTGCAGCAGCCGATATTATCTCAAAGGCGGGGCCGCGCGATCCAGCGCGTCAGCGGTCGCGATAGCGCAGCAGCAGGTCCTGGTAGGCGTCGATGCGCCGGTCGCGCAGGTAGGGCCACATGCGCCGCACCTGCTCGCCGCGCGCGAGGTCCACATCCACCACCAACACCTCGGGCTCGCTGCCGGCCTGGGCGAGAAACTCGCCCTGCGGCCCGGCCACGAAGCTCGACCCCCAGAATGCGATGCCCTCGCTGGCGCCGCTGGGATCGGGTTCGTGCCCGACCCGGTTGCAGGCCAGCACGGGCAGTCCGTTGGCGATGGCGTGCGCGCGCTGAATGGTGATCCAGGCCTCGCGCTGGCGCGCGCGTTCGTCCTCGGGGTCGCGCATGTCCCAGCCGATGGCGGTGGGGTAGAGCAGCAGCTCGGCCCCCGCCATGGCCATCAGGCGCGCCCCCTCGGGAAACCACTGGTCCCAGCACACCAATACGCCCAGGCGGCCGACCGAGGTGTCGATCGGCGCAAAGCCCGTGTCGCCGGGGGTGAAGTAGAACTTCTCGTAGTAGCCCGGGTCGTCCGGGATGTGCATCTTACGGTAGGTGCCGGCGATGGAGCCGTCGCGCTCGAACACCACCGCGGTGTTGTGGTACAGACCCGCGGCGCGCCGCTCGAACAAGGAGGCGACCAGCACCACGCCGAGTTCGCGCGCCAGCGCGCCCAGCGCCTCGGTGCTCGGGCCGGGGATCGGTTCGGCCAGATCGAAGTTGGCCGGGTCCTCGCACTGACAGAAATACGGGCCCGTGTGCAGCTCCTGCAACAGAACGAGCTGCGCGCCGCGTGCGGCGGCATCGCGCACGCCCGCCATGCTCGCGGCGAGGTTGGCCTCGCGCTCGGTACCACAGCCGTGCTGTACCAGTCCTACCTTGATCACGTGCCCCTCCTTGCCCACGGTGTCAGCCGTCCTCGCCGCCGCCCAGCACCCCGGCCGGCACCTGCATGGTGACGCAGTGCAGGCTGCCGAACTGATGAATGAGCGGCAGGCAGTCGATGCCTACGACCTCGCGCTCCGGAAAACATTCCGCCAGGCGCGCGAGCGCCTCGGCATCCGCCGCATCGCGGTAGGTCGGCACCAGCACCGCGCCGTTGATGATGAGGAAGTTGGCGTAGGTCGCCGGCAGGCGTTCGCCGCGTTCGTCGTGCTTGGCGCCCGGCCAGGGCAGGGGCACCAGGCGGTAGGGCGAGCCGTCGGCGCGGCGCAAGGCCTGCAGTTCGGCCTCCATCGCCTGTAGCTCCGTGTAGTGTTCGTCGGCGGGGTCGTCGCAGCGCACGTAGGCGATGGTGTCGGAATCGCAAAAACGCGCCAGGGTATCGATGTGGCTGTCGGTGTCGTCGCCCACCAGGTAGCCGTGCTCCAGCCACAGCACGCGCTCGATCCCCATCAGCTCGCCGAACTGCGCCTCCAGCGCCTGGCAGCCGAGCGCGGGGTTGCGCATCGGGGAGAGCAGACAGCGGGTGGTGGTGAGCAGCGTGCCGGCGCCGTCGACCTCGATGCTGCCGCCTTCCAAGACCAGGTCGACGGCGCGCAGCGCATGGTCGCCGAACGCCCCTTGCGCGTGCAGCACCCCGGTGAGCGCGTTGTCGAGGCGCGCCTCGTACTTACGCCCCCATCCGTTGAACGTGAAATCGAGCAGCGTGGGGTGCGTGCCGTCCAGCACCGTGATCGGCCCGTGGTCGCGGACCCAGGTGTCGTTGGACGGCGCGATGTGCAGGTGCAGACGCTCGGCGGGCACCGCATCGGCGAGCAGGTCCGCAACGTGCGCGCGATGGGCCGCGTCCCGACAGCTCACCAGCACGTGCTCGCGGCGCCCAACCTCGCGGGCGATCGCGACGAATACGGGTTCGACCTCGGCGAGGCGCGGGGCCCAGTCGCTAGCGGCGTGGGGCCACGTGAGCATGACGCCGCTTTGCGGCGCCCATTCGGCGGGCAGTCGCAGCATGGACCGACTCCTGAAGCTGGGGAACGCTGGGTTCAGCGGGCGTGGGGCACGGCGTGGATGACGTACTGGTTCTCGAAATACACGGTGTAGGCGTCGTAGACCCAGCGGCTGATGGGCGGCTCGCCGACCGCGGCGCGGCGCTCGGCCGGCGCCCCGTAGTCGCGCTCCACCCGATCCTTGGACATGCCCTTGACCGGCATCTGGATGGCCACCTCGGCGGCCCACTCCGGACCGGGCACGTCCACCGATTGGGCGCTACCGGCGACTGCAAAGCCCATCGCAATGAACAGCATGGCGGCGAAACGCGGCATGGAACGCTCCCCTCAGATCTTCCGCGCGACTATACTGTACGTCCGGCCGCCGAGTAAAATGTTGGCGTCACGTTTTGCAGGCCGCCATCACAACGGCCTCGAATATGGTTTACGTAGAATCCAACGCCCCCGATCCCGCGCTGCCGCTGGAGGAGGGGACTGCTAGCTGGCTCAACTCGCTCGCGGCGCACCTGGACGATACGGGCACCGCGCTGGTGGCGCGTGCGCTGCACCTCGCGCTGCGCGGCCACGATGGGCAAACCCGTGCCTCCGGCGAGCCCTACATCCACCATGCCCTGGCCGTGGCCGACATTCTGGTCGGCCTGCGTCTCGACGCCGAGGCGGTGGCCGCCGCCATCCTGCACGACGTGGTCGAGGACACCCCGCACACGCTGGCGGACGTGGAGGCGGCCTGCGGCGCACCGGTGGCACGCCT
Organism: Ectothiorhodospiraceae bacterium 2226; assembly: GCA_013348725.1. Taxonomy (NCBI): domain Bacteria; kingdom Pseudomonadati; phylum Pseudomonadota; class Gammaproteobacteria; order Chromatiales; family Ectothiorhodospiraceae; species Ectothiorhodospiraceae bacterium 2226. The sequence continues at coordinate 2,917,501 of CP054689.1, read as the reverse complement.
GGTCGACGGTCTGACCAAGATGCGCAGCATCGGGGCGTACGAGGCGCCCGAGCGCGGGCTCAGCAAGAAGGACCGCGCCCAGGCGGAGAGCCTGCGCAAGCTGCTGCTCGCCATGGCGCAGGATGTGCGCGTCGTGCTCATCAAGCTGGCCGACCGCCTGCACAACATGCGCACGCTGGACCACCTACCCCCCGAGAAGCGCCGGCGCATCGCGCGCGAGACGCTGGAGATCTACGCCCCGCTGGCCAATCGGCTCGGCATCTGGCAGATCAAGTGGGAGCTCGAGGACCTCGCGTTTCGGCACCTGGAGCCGGAGACCTACCGGCAGATCGCCCGCTTCCTGGACGAGCGGCGGGTGGACCGCGAGCGCTACATCGCGCGGGTCACCGCGGACTTGGACCAGGCCCTGCGCGCCGCCGGCATCGAGGCCGCGGTCAAGGGCCGCCCCAAGCATCTGTACAGCATCTGGAAGAAGATGCGCCGCAAGGGTGTGCAGCTCGACAAGATCTTCGACATCCGCGCGGTGCGCCTGCTGGTGCCCGAAGTGGCCGACTGCTACGCGGCGCTGGGGGTGGTGCACACGCTGTGGCCGCACATCCCCAAGGAGTTCGACGACTATATCGCCACGCCCAAGGAGAACCGCTACCAGTCCATCCACACGGCGGTGGTCGGCCCCGAGGGGAAGGTGCTGGAGGTGCAGATCCGCACCTTCGAGATGGACCGGCAGGCCGAATTGGGCGTCGCGGCGCACTGGCGCTACAAGGAGGGCGGCGGGCGCGACACGGGCTTCGAACAGAAGGTCGCGTGGCTACGGCAACTGCTGGACTGGAAGGAGGAGGAGAGCGACGCCGGCGACTTCATCGACCGCTTCAAGTCCGAGGTCTTCCAGGACCGCGTCTACGTGCTCACCCCGCGCGGGCAGGTGGTCGATCTGCCGCAGGGGGCCACGCCGCTCGACTTCGCCTACCACATCCACACCGAGGTCGGGCATCGCTGCCGCGGCGCCAAGGTCAACGGGCGCATGGTGTCGCTGAACCACGAGCTCAAGAGCGGCGATCAGGTGGAGGTGCTCACCACCCGCCAGGGCGGCCCCAGCCGCGATTGGCTGAATCCGCAGCTGGGCTACCTCAAGACCTCGCGCGCACTCTCGCGCGCCCGCCAGTGGTTCAAGGCGCAGGACCACGACAAGAACCTGGCCGAAGGGCGTGTGGCGCTGGACCGGGAGCTGCGCCGCCTCGGCGCGGGCGACTTCGCCCTGGAGCGGCTCGCCAAGGAGCTCGACTTCCCCGGTATCGAGGAACTGCTGGTGGGCGTCGGGCGCGGCGACGTGACGCCGGCTCAGATCGCCGGGGCGGTGCAGCGCCTGCTGCCGCCCGCGCCGCCGAGCGCCGCGCCCACGCCCACCCGCCGCCGGCGTGCCATGCCCGAGGGCGACATCACCGTGCTGGGCGTGGGCAATCTCGTCACCCAGTTCGCGCGCTGCTGCCGGCCGGTGCTAGGCGACCCGATCGTGGGGTACATCACCCGCGGGCGGGGCGTGACCATCCACCGCCGCGACTGCCGCAACATCCTCAAGATGGGCGACGAGCGGCGCGCGCGCCTCATCGAGGTGGAGTGGGGCCATGTGCGCGAGGGAATGTATCCGGTGGAGATCGAGATCCGCGCCATCGACCGCCACGGTCTGCTGCGCGACGTGACCACCGTGCTCGCCAACGAAAAGACCAACGTGTTGGCGGTGAACACCTCCACGGACCGCGCCGACCACACCGCGCGCATAACGGTGACCATGGAGATCGCCGACATCGATCAGCTCAGTCGCGTGTTGGGCCGCATCAACCAGCTCCCCAACGTGCAGGAGGTGCGCCGGCGCGGCTGAGCGCCGGGTGCCCCGGCAGACTATTTCCCGTCGGCCTGCTACAGTGCCGCGTCCCCCACAAACGCCGCTTCCGGCCTTTCCGACAAGCGCCACTCCCGGCCTTATGGTTTAATTCAGCCCATGTTCAAACCCCTGGAACTGTTCGTCGGCCTGCGCTACACACGCGCCAAGCGCCGCAACCACTTCATCTCCTTCATTTCGTTGATCTCCATCGCCGGTATCGCGCTGGGGGTGACGGCGCTGATCACCGTCTTGTCGGTGATGAACGGCTTCGAGCGCGAGTTGCGCGAGCGCATCCTCGGTATGGCCTCGCACGCCACCATCAGCCAGTTCGGCGAGCCGCTGCGCGATTGGGAAGGCGTCGCCCGCCAGGCGGCGGCCCATCCGCGCGTGCTGGGTACCGCGCCCTACATCCGCGGTGAGGGCATGCTGATCCAGGGGCAGCACGTCACCGGCACCCTGGTGCGCGGCGTGCTGCCGCAGCGCGAGGGCGAGGTCTCGGAGGTCGGCAACAACATGATCGACGGCCGACTCCAGGACCTGCGGGCGGGCGATTACGGCATCGTGCTCGGGCGTGCGCTGGCCTCCAGCCTGGGCGTGGGCGTGGGGGATCGCGTCACGCTGGTCACGCCGACCGCGAACGTCACGCCGGCCGGGGTGATGCCGCGCCTGAAGCGCTTCACCGTCGTGGGGCTGTTCGAAGTCGGCATGTACGAGTACGACAGCGCCATGGCATTCCTGCATCTGCAGGACGCCGCCACGCTGTTTCGTGTCGACGGCGTCTCCGGCCTGCGCCTGAAGCTCGACGACCTGTTCGCCGCGCCGCGCATCAGTCGCGAACTGGTGCAGGAGCTGCCGGGCTTTTATTCGGTGACCGACTGGACCCAGCTGCACGCCAACTTCTTCCGCGCCATCCGCACCGAGAAGACGGTGATGTTCATCATCCTGTTCCTGATCGTCGCGGTGGCCGCCTTCAACATCGTCTCCACCCTGGTCATGGTGGTCACCGACAAGAAGAGCGACATCGCCATCCTGCGCACGCTGGGGGCCAGTCCGGCGAGCATCATGGGCATCTTCATGGTGCAGGGCACGTTGATCGGCGTGGTGGGCACGCTGCTCGGGCTCGCCGGCGGCATCACGCTTGCGCTCAACGTGGAGACCCTCGTGCCGCTCATCGAGCAGGCGCTGAACATGCAGTTCCTGCCGGCCGACGTGTACTACATCTCCGATCTGCCCTCGGAGATCCGCACCCCCGACGTAGCGCGTATCGGCGTGCTCGCCTTCCTGCTGACCGTGGTCGCCACCATCTACCCGGCGTGGCGCGCCGCCCGCACCCAGCCCGCGGAGGCCCTGCGCTATGAGTGACCCCGTCATCGCCTGCGAACGTCTCGGCAAGACCTTCGTGCAGGGGGACCTGCGTGTACCCGTGCTGCACGACGTTTCGCTGCGTGTGGCGCGTGGCGAACGCATCGCCATCGTCGGGGCCTCGGGCTCGGGCAAGAGCACGCTGCTGCAACTGCTGGGCGGCCTCGATCGCCCGACGGAAGGGCAGGTGTGGGTGGACGGTCAGGACTTGGCCGCGCTCGGTGAGGCGGCGCGCGGGCGGCTGCGCAACGCGGCGCTGGGTTTCGTGTACCAGTTCCACCACCTGCTGGCCGAGTTCAGCGCGCTGGAGAACGTGTGCATGCCCTTGCTGATCCGGGGGATGAGCCCGGCGGCGGCGCGCGGCGAGGCCGAGCCATTGCTCGAGCGGGTGGGGCTGGGGCACCGCATGCAGCACAAGCCCGGCGAGCTGTCCGGCGGCGAGCGCCAGCGCGCCGCGCTGGCCCGCGCCCTGGTCACGCGTCCGCGTTGCGTGCTGGCCGACGAGCCCACCGGTAATCTGGACCAGCGCACCGCGGAGCAGGTCTACCAGTTGATGCTGGAACTGAACACCGAGCTCGGCACCAGCTTCGTGATCGTGACCCACGACCCCGGTCTCGCCGCGCGCATGGACCGCATCCTCGGCCTGACCGACGGCGTGCTGCGTCCGTTCGCGCCCGAGGAAGTGGCCCTGGCCGCCAGCCAGGTTGCGGAGAATTGAGAAGGTCTGCATGAATCCGTCCTTGATTTCTCAGACCACGCCCCGCGCCAGGCGGGGTGTTCGCGGGGCTTCGTTATCAACGGCCGCCGGCCGTCGATAACGGCGGCACATCCCCGTGCCGCGGGAAGCTCTAAGTCCGTAGAATTTACCTTAGGAGGCTATGATAAGTCTCTGTAACTACGTGCGCGTCGCAGAGCGCGCGCGCGCACGCGGCGGCGGTGGTGCGCCGCCACGTTCAGGCGCCAGACGATGCGCACCGCAATATTGCCGAGCACCGCCGCGACCACCGCCACCACGAAACACCCCAGCAGAAAGGGCTGCCAGATCGCCAGCATGGTGGTGGACAGCCATTCCCACGAGAGCTGAAAGCGCACCTGTCGTTCCGGGCGCCCCAGCAGCCAAGTACCGACCTGGTAGCAGAACCAGAACATGGCGGGCATGGTGAACGGGTTGCTGACCCACACCAGGGCCACCGAAATCGGTAGGTTGACGCGGAAGATCATCGCGCCGAGCGCCGCCAACACCATCTGGAACGGGACCGGCACGAAGGCCATGAACAGGCCCACGCTGAACGCGCCCGACACGGAGCGGCGATGCAGATGCCACAGGTTCGGGTCGTGCAGCCAGTCCCCTAGCCAACGTAAATGTTTGTGTTCCTTGAACGACCGATGGTCGGGCAGGTAACGCTTCAGTAACCGTCGCGGCATAGTCGGAGCGTAGCAAAGGGGTAAAATGCGGCGCCGATTATCCACGTTTTATTGGCCAACGTCCCTATGCGCGCAGCGGCTTTCGCATTTCTGCTCGGGGTGGTGCTGCTCCAGCTCATGCCCGGCCTACCAGCGCCGTACTGGCTGCTGCTGGCGCTCGTCCTCCTGCCTCTGGCCGCGTGGCGTCCGACGCGCGTGCCGAGCGCCGCGCTCGCGGGGTTCCTGTGGGCCCTGCTGCACGCCCACCTCGCGCTCGCCGACCGACTGCCGCCGTCACTCGATGGCGCGGTGCTGAGCGTGGAGGGGCAGGTGGCCGCCCTCCCGGTACAGACCTCGCGCGGCGTGCATTTCCTGCTGGACCTCACCCACGCCGAGCCGGGGAGCGCCGCGCTGCCGAGCCGCCTGCGGGTGAGTTGGTACGGGGCCGATACGCCGGTCGTGCGGGTCGGCGAGAGTTGGCGCATGGAGGTGCGGCTTGCGCGCCCGCGGTCGCCGGTCGGCGCGAGCGGGTTCGATCACGCGGGCTGGATGCTGCGTGAGGGTATCGGCGGCGGCGCGACGGTGGTGGGCATGCGTGCCGCCCGGGTCGCCGCCGCCGAGGGATACCCGGTCCAGCGCCTGCGCGAACGGCTTGCAGTGGCGCAGCAGGAGGCACTTGCCGGCCATCCGGCGCAGGGCCTGGTGAGTGCGCTCGCGATCGGCGAGCGCCAGGCCATCACCGCGGCGCAGTGGGACATGCTCCGGCGCACCGGCACCTCGCACCTGATGGCCATCTCGGGCCTGCACATCGGACTGGTGGCCGCGCTCGCCTTCTGGTTGGGGCGGCGCGGGTGGCCCCTCTGGCCGGGGGCCGCGTCCCGGCTGCCTGCGCCGTACGCCGGCGCGGGGCTCGCCTTCTTCGCCGCACTGGCCTACGCCGCCTTGGCGGGCTTCGCGATCCCTACCCAGCGCGCCCTCATCATGGTCGTGGTGGCCCTGTTCGGCATCCTCGCCGCGCGCCGCATCGGGCTCAGCCAGACGCTCGCGCTCGCCCTGCTGGCCGTGCTGCTGTGGGACCCCTTCGCGGTGCTGTCGCCGGGGTTCTGGCTGTCCTTCGCGGCGGTGGCGTTGATCATGTACGGCCTCGGCAACCGGCCGCGGGCGCGCGGCCTGTGGTGGACCTGGGGGCGCGTGCAGTGGGTGGTGGGGCTCGGCCTGCTGCCCCTGACGCTGGCCTGGTTTAACACCGGCAGCCTGATCTCACCGTTGGCCAACCTGCTGGCGGTCCCGTGGGTAAGCTTCGTGGTGGTGCCGTTGACGCTGGCCGGTACGGCGACGCTGCTGTGGCTGCCCGCCGTGGGCGAGGCGCTGCTCGCCCTTGCCGCCCACAGCCTGACGCCGCTGGTCTGGCTGTTGACACAGTTGGCGTCCTGGTCGGGCGCCGCCTGGTCGCCTTTGGCACCGCCCGCGTGGACCTTGGCGGCCGCGGCGGTGGGGGCGGCGTGGCTGTTGGCGCCCCGCGGCGTGCCGGCCCGCTGGTTGGGAGTCCTATGGTTGCTGCCGCTGGCGGCGCTGGCGGGGGAGCGGCCCGGCGTAGGGGAAGCCTGGATAACGGCGATCAGCAATGGGCAAGGCACCGCCGTGAGCGTCGTCACTGCCCGCCACCGCCTGCTGTACACGGGCGGCGCGCATGATCCGGCCCTGCTCGAACGCCTGGGTGGCGGCACGCCGCTGCGCCCCGACCTTTACGTGCACGCGCGCGGGGAGGCGCCGAATGCGGCGCCCGCGCAGCACCTGGCCCCCGCGGACTGCGCCACAGGGCGGGCGTGGGTCTGGGACGAGGTGCGGTTCTCGCTGCTGCCGCATCCCGGCTGCGTGTTGCTCGTGGAGGCGGGCGGGCGCCGCCTCTTGTTGGCGGAGGCGCTGACCCCGGCGGGGCAGCGCGAGTTGCTGCATCTCGGGCGTTCGCTGCGTGCCGAGGTGCTGCTGGCCCCGCGGGGGCGCGGACGCGACTTGCTCAACCCCTTGTTCATCGAATCCGTCGCCGCGCGCCACGTACTCATCCACGACCGTCTGCATCCGGAGGTGGCGGCGCGCTACCAAGCCCAAGGCGGGGTGTTTTGGCCACTGGCCCGGCACGGCCATGTACGCGTGCGGCTGAACGGCGAGCCGCTGCTGCCTGAGGTCCGCGCGCCGGGACGGCGCTATTGGCACGACGCCGCCTTGTCGACCGATCTGTAGGGTCGACCGATCTGTAGGGTCGACCGATCTGTAGGGCCGAGCGACCGGTAGGGGCCGACCGGGGCGCCGGATCTGTCGGGCCGTTTCTTTTCGCCTCTAACGCTCTCTGTTAAAGTACGACGCCGCCAAGGAGTTGAAGGCACGAGCACCCCCAAAGCGCGCGCGGCGAGGCGCGCGGTCTTTCCCGGTCCATTCAAGTCAAGGTCGTGCACCGTGTTCGAAATGCTACAAGCGGGCGGATGGTTGATGGTGCCCATCATCCTCAGCTCGATCATCGCCTTGGGAATCGTCATCGAGCGCGTGTGGAGCCTGCGCCGCTCGCGCGTGACGCCGCAGCACCTGGTGGCCCAGATCTGGCACTGGCACAAGAAGGAACAACTGACCCCCGAGCGCGTGCGCGCGCTGCGCGAAGGCTCTCCCCTCGGCCGCGTGCTCGCCGCCGGTCTGGTGAACCAACACCACAGCCGCGAGATCATGAAGGAGAGCATCGAGGACACCGGCCGCCAGGTGGTCCTCGAACTCGAGCGGTATCTGAACACGCTCGGCACCATCGCGGCGATCACGCCGCTGCTTGGTCTGCTAGGCACGGTGATCGGCATGATCAAGGTGTTCACCGCCATTACCGCGCAGGGCATCGGCAACCCGGGCGTGCTGGCGGGCGGTATCTCCGAGGCGCTGCTGACCACCGCGGCCGGTCTGGCGGTGGCGATTCCGAGCCTGATGTTCTACCGCTACTTCCGCGGGCGCGTGGACGAGCTGGTGCTGATCATGGAAGAGGAGGCGCTGAAGATGGTGGAGGTGATGCACGGCGAACGCGAGAGTGAGATCGCGGAGGAAGCGCTGCCGTGAACCTGCGCCGCGCGCGCCCCAACGATCCCGAGATCAACCTCACGCCGTTGATCGACGTGGTGTTCCTGCTGCTGATCTTTTTCATGGTCTCGACCACCTTCGTGCGCGAAGCCGAGGTGAGCGTCGACCTGCCGCAGGCGTCGGCGCAGGGCGCGCCGCCCGAGGAACAAGCGATCCTGGAGATCACCATCGACGCGCAAGGTCAGTATTACGTGAACGGCAACGCGGTGGCCGGCGGGCAGATCGCCACCTTGCGGCGCGCGCTGCGCGAGGCGGCGGGCGATGCCGAGTCACCGCGCCTGGTGATCAGCGCCGATCGCAACACGCCCCATCAGGCGGTCATCACCGCCATGGATGCGGCCCGCCAGGTCGGCTTCGTGCGCCTGACCTTCGCCACGCAACAGAGTGACGAGTAAGCCTTGAACGAGCAGCCGCGGCGGGAGACCGGAACACGCATCTATCGGCGTCTGCTGGGCTACGTCTTCCCCACGTATTGGAAGGCCTTTGCCGTGGCGGTGGCGGCCATGGGCATCACCGCCGCGACCGAACCGGCTTTCGCCTGGCTGATGCGTCCCATGCTCGACGGCAGCTTCGTCGAGCAGGACCCCAATGCGATCCGTTACGTGCCCATCGCCCTGATCGGCGTGTTCGTGCTGCGCGGTATCGGCGAGTTTCTGTCCACCTTCTGGATGAAGTGGGTGGCGCGCCGGGTAATCAAAGACCTGCGCAGCCAGATGTTCAGCCATCTGCTGCGGCTGCCGACCGGCTATTACGATCGGGTCTCCTCCGGCCAGCTGCTGTCCAAGGTGATCTACGACGTGGAGCAGGTGGCGGGCGCGGCGAGCAACGCCATCACCGTGCTCATCAAGGACACCCTGACGGTAATCGGGCTGTTCGCGTTGATGTTCTACCTCAGCACCCGCTTGACGCTGACCTTTCTGATCATCGCGCCGTTCATGGCCCTGATCGTGGTCTACGTGAGCCGGCGCTTCCGGCGCCTGAGCAAGCGCATCCAGGCCTCCATGGGCGGGGTGAGTCATGCCTCGGAGGAGGTCATCGAGGGTCAACGCGTCATCAAGATCTTCGGCGGCCAGCGCCACGAGAGCGACCAGTTCGAGCGCATCAACGAGCAGAACCGCCGCCAGCACATGAAGCACACGGTGACCAACGCCATCAGCGTGCCGCTGACGCAGTTCATCGTGGCCGGCGCCGTGGCGCTGATCGTGTTCGTGGCCACCCGGCCCGGCATGCTGGAGGTGATCACGGTCGGTACCTTCGTGTCCTTCATGACCGCGATGCTGCTCCTGATGCAGCCGGTGCGCCGGCTGACCACCATCAACGCCACCCTGCAGCAGGGCATCGCCGCGGCGCAGAGCGTGTTCGAGTTCCTCGACCACCATCAAGAGGTGGACACCGGCACCAAGCGCCTCGCGCGGGCCCGCGGTGAGGTGGAGTACCGCGGGGTGGAATTCGCCTACGACCCGGACAAGGGGAAGGTGCTGCACGGCATCGACCTGCATATCCGGCCGGGACAGACGGTGGCCTTCGTGGGCCGCTCCGGCAGCGGCAAGTCGACGCTGGTGAATCTGCTGCCGCGCTTTTACGACCTGCAACAGGGCCGGATCCTGCTCGACGGCCACGACGTGCGCGAGCTGACGCTGGCCAGCCTGCGCCAGCAGATCGCCTTGGTAAGCCAGCACGTCACCCTGTTCAACGACACCATCGCGCACAACATCGCTTACGGCAGCCTGGAGCGCGCGACCCCGGCCGACATCGAGCGCGCGGCCGAGGCCGCCCACGCCCTGGAGTTCATCCGCCGGTTGCCGGAGGGGCTCGATACGCCGGTGGGGGAGAACGGGGTGCTGCTGTCCGGCGGCCAACGCCAGCGCCTGGCCATCGCCCGCGCGCTGCTCAAGGACGCGCCGGTGCTGATCCTGGACGAAGCGACCTCGGCCCTGGACACGGAGTCGGAGCGCTATATTCAGGCGGGGCTCGAGGCCTTGATGCAGAACCGCACCACGCTGGTGATCGCCCACCGGCTGTCGACCATCGAGAGGGCCGACCAGATCGTAGTGATGGACGGCGGGCGGATCATCGAGGTCGGCCGCCACGATGAACTCCTGGCCGCCGACGGCTACTACGCCCGCTTGCACGCCATGCAGTTCAATGAAGCCACTTGAGGGCTACGGCGAGAACCCGCTGGCGCTCGCTTATCACGGCCTGCGCGATCGCCTCGCCGGGCGCCACGGGCGCGCCAATGCCCGGCGCGGCTACCTGCGCCCGCCCGCCGGCAGCGGCCGCGTGGTGTGGCTGCAGGCCGGCCATACCCCGCACTCGGTACTGCTGAGCGCCGAACTGCTGGCCGCCCTGCGCGAGCGGCGCCAGGACATACGCCTGGTGCTCACCTTCGAAGAGGAATACCCCGAGCTCATCAAGCCGCGCCTGCGCGGCGGCAAGATCGGGCTGGGCTACGGCCCGTGTGCGACGGCGCGCGCCTTGGACCGAACCGTCGAACGCCTGGAGCCGCTGGGCGTGCTGTGCATCGGCCGACCCGTTGCGCGCCATCTGGCGGCGCTGGCCGCCACGCGTGGGATCCACCTGGTGGCGGTGGACACGCTGCCCGATGCCAACCTGCAAGCCCCGATCGAAGCGGCGTATCCCAGCGACGGCGCGCAGGCCTCGGTCTGGACGAGCCATGCGCGGTACGTCGCGCCACCGGCCGACCCCATGACCATCCTCACCCCCGCGCAGGTGGAGCCCACCTTCGGCGCCTTGGTACGCGGCGCGCGGGAGCCGCGCCTGCTGTGGGTGCACGGCGGCTTGGCGCATGTGCGCGCCGCGCTCGCCGCCTGGCGGCGGTCGCCGCCGCATGGCGAGAGCGTGCTGTTCGTCTCGCTGGCGGAGGAGGCGCCGTGGCCCGATGCCCCGGCGCCGTTGAGTGGCTGGCAGCGTGAGGCCGTCGCGCCGGGCACGGTGCTGTACGTGGATGCGCCCCGCTGGCTGCCGGCGGTGGCCGCGTCGGCGGATGCGGTTTACCTGGAGACCCCGAGCCGGGCGGTGCTGTGGCATGCCCTGGCGGGCGGCGCGCCCGTCTGGCTCGCCGGCGGTGCCCAAAGTGTTCTCGAGCGTCTCGCGATCGATTTGCCCGTGCGCGACCCGCCGGCCTTTTTTGCCGAACTGCCGGCCGCGCTCGCGGCGCCGCAGCAACTACGCCCCCTGGCCGACGCCGGTAGGCGGGCTTTCTGGCAGGCGCGGCGCCAGGCCGGGCAGGTGGTCGAGGAATTGCTGCAGCGGGTGTACGACTGGTGAAGGGCGCACCCGCCTGGTGGTATACACCCCATCCGCTCGGTCTGCTGCTCCGGCCGCTCGGCTGGCTGTACTGCGCCCTGGCGCAGCTGCGCGCCGCGCTGTACCGCGCCGGCCTGCGGGCCCGCACCCGGCTGCCGGTGCCGGTCATCGTGGTCGGCAACATCAGCGTGGGGGGGACGGGCAAGACCCCGCTGGTGATCTGGCTGGCGCACTGGCTGCAGGCGCAAGGCTATCGGCCCGGCATCGTCAGCCGGGGGTACGGCGGCGCGGCCGGTAGCTGGCCGCAGCAGGTGCGCCCCGACAGCGACCCCACCATGGTCGGCGACGAGCCGGTACTGATCGCCCAGCGCACCGGCTGCCCCATGGCAGTCGGCCCCGACCGGGTGGCGGCCGCGCGCGCCCTGCTCGAGTACCACAACTGCGACATTCTGGTTTCAGACGACGGCTTGCAGCACTATCGGCTCGGGCGCGACATCGAGATTGCGGTACTCGATGGAGTGCGTCGGCTGGGCAACGGACAGTGCCTGCCCGCCGGGCCGCTGCGCGAGCCGCCCGCGCGCCTGCAGCGCGTCGACTGCGTGGTGGTGAACGGCACCGCGGGGGCAGGGGAGTACGCCATGCAGTTGCAGCCCGCGGCGGCCCGCCACCTGCAAGATGACGCACGCACCTTTCCGTTGACGGAGCTGAACGGCCAGGCGGTGGACGCGGTGGCGGGCATCGGCCATCCGGCGCGTTTCTTCGACCTGCTGCGCCGGCTCGGCGCGCAGCCGCGCGAACACGCCTTCCCCGACCACCACCGCTACCGCGCCGACGATCTCGTCCTCGCGGGCCCGGTCATCATGACCGAGAAGGATGCGGTAAAATGCCGACGCTACGCGCGTGAGGATCACTGGTACCTGCCGGTCGAAGCCCGCCTCGATGCGGCATTCGAGGCGCGACTCAGCGCCCTGCTGAAGGAGCTAGCTCGTGGATAAGAAACTGTTGGACATCCTTGCGTGCCCGATTTGCAAGGGACCCTTGGTGCTGAAGAAGGAGAGCCAGGAGCTGATCTGCCGCGCCGACCGACTGGCGTACCCGATCCGGGACGACATCCCGGTGATGCTCGAGCAGGAGGCCCGGCGGCTCACGCCTGAGGAGAAGATCTAGGTGCGCTTTCGCGTGCTGATCCCGGCGCGACTCGCATCCACGCGCCTGCCGCGCAAACCGCTGGTGCCGCTGGCCGGGCGGCCGATGATTCAGCACGTGATGGAACGCGCCGCGGCAAGCGGCGCGCACGAGGTGCTGGTGGCCACCGACGACGAGACCATCGTCCGCGCGGTGGAGGCCTTCGGCGGCCGTGCGCTGCTCACCGCGGACACGCACTTGAGCGGCACGGACCGCTTGGCCGAGGTCAGCGCGCGGCTGGGCTTCGCCGAGCAGGACATCGTGGTCAACCTGCAGGGCGACGAGCCGCTGATGCCGCCCGAGCTGATCGCCCAGGTCGCGCAGGCGCTGGCGGACGCACCGCAGGCCGAGGTGGCCACCGCGGCGGCGCCCTTGACCAGCGTCGAGGAACTGTTCGATCCGAACACGGTCAAGGTGGTTTGTAACGCCGCCGGCGATGCCCTGTACTTCAGCCGCGCGGCGATCCCCTGGGCCCGCGAGGCCTTCGCCGCCGGGCCGCCGCGCGCGCTGCCGGAGCAGGGCGGTTACCGCCGCCACATCGGCTTGTATGCCTACCGCGCGGGATACCTGGCGCGCTTCGTCCGCCTGACGCCGGCGCCGCTGGAGCGCATGGAGAGTCTGGAGCAGCTGCGCGTGCTGTGGCACGGCGGACGCATCCGCGTGGTCGAAGCGCACGCCGTCCCCCCGGCCGGCGTCGACACCCCGGCCGACGTGGCGCGGGTGGAGGCGCTGCTGGCCGCGACTACGGCGCGAGCTTGAGCGCCAGGAACTCCGCGTGCGGCGCACCGTGCTCGTCGCATACGGGTACTGTGTAGGTGTGCGGCACACGCCGATGCGCCTCGCCGAAGCGATTGGCCTGAATCACGGCATCATCGCCCTGCAGGATGAGGGTCGGGCCGTCGTCGAGCACCTCGATGATCTGGCAGTCCTGGCCCTGGTGGCGTACGCGTCGGCCGATGAGGATGCGCAAGCGGGCGGGGTTGAGGTCGTCGAACGTCATAGTGAGCGGTGGCAAGGGTCGTACCGGTGAGCTTATCACTGTCCGCGTGCCGCGAGGTCTCGCCGATACTGGATATAGCAATCCCGACGCGCTGGACAAGCATCAGGAGCAGTCCGTGACAGAACAGCAGAAGATCAAAGTACTCTTCGTGTGCATGGGCAACATTTGTCGCTCGCCGACCGCACACGGGGTGTTTCAGGCCAAGGTACAGGAGGCCGGATTGGCCGGCCGGGTGGAAATCGATTCCGCCGGCACGCACGACTACCACGTGGGCGCGCCGCCGGACAGCCGTGCGCAACAGGCGGCCCTGCGCCGCGGCGTCGACCTCAGCACGCTGCGCGCACGGGCGGTGGCGGATGTGGACTTCGACCATCACGACTACGTGCTGGCGATGGATTTGGACAACTACGCGCTGCTGGAGCAGGTCTGCCCCCCGGCGCAACGACATAAGCTGAAGCTGTTTCTGGAGTTCGCCCCCGACGCACCGGTGCGCGAGGTGCCTGATCCTTACTACGGGGGCGCGGGCGGATTCGAGCGTGTGCTCGATCTGGTGGAGCAGGGCGCGGAAGGACTGCTGAACGACATCCGCCGGCGTATCGGGCGCTGAGCCGCGCCCCGTAGGGCCGGCCCAGCGTCCGTTTCGCTCAGCTGTCGTTGTTGCCGGCCCCTTCGCGCGCCGTACGCCGTTCCTCCGCCGGAGCTGCAGGAGCGTTCGGCTGCTCCTGGCGACGCTCACCCTGCCCCTCCGGCGCACCGTCGCGGCGGCCATTCGAGCTTTCGGCCGGCGGCGCCGCAGCGGGTTGGGCGGCAGCTTCAGCGGGCTGGTCACGCTTGACCGCCGGCGCCGATGGCGCGGCGGCCGGCACCGGGGCAGTTGGCACCGGGGCGCTCGGCGTCGGAGCAGCGGACGCGGCGGCCGAACCGGTGGAAGTTGTATCGCGCTGCGGCTCGGGTCGCGCGGGCGGGGTCACCGCCGGTTTGGCAGCGGCGCCGCCGGCCCGCTCACCCTCCGCCTTCGGCGCAGCAGGGGAGGCGCCGGCTGCCGTCTCGGGCTTCGAGGCCGACTGCCCGGTCGTTTCCGGCTTCGCGCCGGAGGGGGCCGACGTCGACCCCGCGCCGCCGGGCGCGCCACTCAGTTCACGGCTGTCGCTCGGCCCACGGGGCTCACGGGTAGCCGCGCGCTCCGACGCGGCTTCGCGTGGAACGCCCTCGGTCTCTTTCTTGCGCTCGGTCGGCTTGTCCCCGGCGCCGCCGTCGCGCGTGCCGCGCGCTTCGGCGTCGGCCTGAGCCGGGCGCTGGTCGGCACCGCCTTCTCCGACGGCACCCTTGCGACGACGCCGACCGCCGCGCCGACCGCGCCGGCTGCTACGCTGCTCCGGTTTGCCCGACTGATCGTCGTCCTGGGCCGCAGGCGCAGGCGCGGGCCCGGAGGCGGCAGCAGCGGTGACGGCAGGTGCGGCGGCGGTCTCCTTGGGTACTTCGGCGCGCGGTGCGCGGCGTTCGCGCTCGGGCGCGGCCTTGCCGGCACCGCCGGCCGGGGCCGTGGGGCGTCCACCGCGTTTGCGACCGCTACCCTCGGCGCGACGTCCGCCCCCGTTCGCGCCCCGGGCATCGGTGGGCGCGGCACGCTTGGCGGGGCGGGGCGCCGGCGCGGCGCCTTCTCGAGCCTCTTCGCCGGCACCGAACAGGCTCGACCAGAGTTTGCGAATGAAACTCGGCTGAGCGGGGCGCTCGGCCGGGGCGGCCGCTTCGGGCACGGAGGGGCGCGGCACCGGCGGCACGACCGCGCGCACCAGTGGTTCTTCGGGCGCGGGACGGGCCGGTGCTTCGGCCGCCTCCACCTCGGGCGTCTCCATCAACTCGTAGCTGGCGCGCACATGGCGTTCGCTCGCGACCTCGTCGACCCGCACGCGCTCGAGGCGGTAATGCGGCGTTTCGAGATCGGGGTTGGGTACCAGCACGACCCTGACCCGCTGGCGATTCTCCACCTCCGCCAGTTGCGCGCGCTTCTCGTTCAGCAGGAAGGTGGCCACGGCGACGGGCAGCTGCGCCACGATCTTGCCGGTCTTCTCCTTCATGCCTTCTTCTTCGATCAGGCGCAGGATGGACAGCGCCAGCGACTCGACCCCGCGAATGGTGCCGTGGCCGTTGCAACGCGGACAGGGGATCTGGCTGGATTCGCCCAGTGACGGGCGCAGACGCTGGCGGGACATCTCGAGCAGGCCGAAACGCGAGATGCGCCCGATCTGCACGCGCGCGCGGTCCATCTTCAGCGCTTCCTTGAGACGGTTCTCCACCTCGCGCTGGTGGCGCGCCGGGGTCATGTCGATGAAATCGATGACGATCAGGCCGCCGAGGTCGCGCAGGCGCAGTTGGCGGGCGATCTCATCGGCCGCCTCCAGATTGGTGTTGAGCGCGGTCTCCTCGATATCGCTGCCCTTGGTGGCGCGCGAGGAGTTGATGTCGATGGACAGCAGCGCCTCGGTGTGGTCGATCACGAGAGAGCCGCCGGAGGGCAGGCGCACCTCGCGATTGAAGGCCGACTCGATCTGGCTCTCGATCTGATAGCGCGTGAACAGCGGCACGTCGTCCTGGTACAGCTTCACCTTGTTCAGGGTCTGCGGCATCACCTGCTTCATGAAGTCGCGCGCCTGCTCGTAGACCCGCGGCTCGTCGATCAGGATCTCGCCGATGTCGGTCGAGAAATAGTCGCGGATCGCGCGGATAAGAATGTTGCTTTCCTGATAGATCAGGAACGGGGCGGAGCGCGATTGCGCGGCCTCCTCGATGGAGCGCCACAGCTGCAGCAGATAGTCGAGGTCCCACTGCAGTTCCTCGACGCCGCGGCCCACGCCGGCGGTGCGCAGGATCAGGCCTGTGTCCTCGGGGATCTCCAGCGAGGCCATCGCGTCGCGCGCATCGCTGCGATCGTCGCCCTCGATGCGGCGGGACACGCCACCGGCGCGCGGGTTGTTCGGCATCAGAACGAGGTAGCGCCCGGCGAGGCTGATGAAGGTGGTCAGCGCAGCGCCCTTGGTGCCGCGCTCTTCCTTGTCCACCTGCACCACCAGCTCCATGCCTTCTTTGAGCACGTCCTTGATGTTGACGCGCCCACCGGCCTCCGGGGCGTTGATGAAGTAGCTGCGGGCGACCTCTTTGAGGGGCAGGAAGCCATGGCGCTCGGCGCCATAGTCGACGAACGCGGCCTCCAGACTGGGCTCGATGCGCGTGATCTTGCCCTTGTAGATGTTGGCCTTTTTCTGTTCCCGGCTGCTGGACTCGATATCCAGGTTATAGAGGTACTGCCCATCGACCAGGGCGAGACGCAACTCTTCCGCCTGAGTCGCGTTGAAAAGCATCCGTTTCATTTAGTTCTCTCGGGCGCCCGCTCGGCCCGTCTCCGCTCGTCGCGGCATAACCCGCACGGCCCACGATGAGGTGGGTAACAGCTGCCTCGTTGTGGTGCGAAGGTAGCGCGCGCCGCTGTGGCGCTGCGCGGTCCCCCCGCTCGTGCGGACCCGCGACACGGAGCGTGTCCGACCGGGAGCGCATTGTCGAGCCGCTCAGAAGGGGCGAGCGGCAAAACCCTTGACGTGAGTCACTCAGCGTTTCTTGTTTGCTTGCTAGTGCCAGTGAATCCCAGGCGCCTCGGCAAAGGCGCCCGCGTATGTAAACCCGCCGACTCCGGCGCGGATCGCGCGCCAGGATGCCGACGCGCCACTATAACAGCCCCGCGCAAGTGCATCAAACGTCTGCAAGTTGCTATCATGCACGACCATGGAGCAGAACATCAGGCCCTCACCGGCCCGCATCGTCGAGGTGAGCACGGAGGAAGAGGGTCAGCGCATCGACAACTTCCTCACCGCGCGTCTAAAAGGCGTCCCCAAGACACTGATCTACCGGATATTGCGTAAGGGGGAGGTGCGGGTCAACAAGGGCCGCATCCGCCATTCCTACCGCGTGCGGCGGGGCGACCAAGTACGGATTCCCCCGCTGCGCACGTCCCCGACCAAGCTCGTCTCGCCGGGTGCGCAGGCCCTCGATCGTGTGGCCGACGCCGTCTTGTACGAAGACGAGCGCCTGTTGGTGCTGAACAAACCGGCGGGCATGGCGGTGCATGGCGGCAGCGGCCTCAGCTACGGGCTGATCGAGGCCCTGCGCGCGGCGCGGCCCGATCTGCCGTCGGTGGAACTGGTGCACCGCCTCGACCGCGAAACCTCCGGCTGCCTGCTGGTGGCCAAGCGGCGCAGCATGCTGCGCGCGCTGCACGAACTGATCCGCGAGCAGGACATGGACAAGCGCTACCTGGCGCTGCTGCGCGGGCGCTGGGAGGGCGGCGAGCGTACGGTGGAGGCGCCCCTGGTAAAGAACGTGCTGGCCTCGGGCGAGCGCATGGTGCGCGTGGGCGAGGCCGGCAAGCCGTCGGTCAGCGTGTTCGCGCCGCGGGTGCGTTACCGAGACTGTACCCTGGTGGAGATCACGCTCGTGAGCGGGCGCACGCACCAGGCGCGGGTGCATGCGGCGCACATCGGCCACCCCATCGCCGGCGACCCTAAGTACGGCGACGAGGCCTTCAACGCCCGTATGCGCGAAGCGTACGGGCTGCGGCGTCTGTTCCTGCACGCGGCCACCTTGCGTTTCCAGCTTCCCAACCAACCCCGGCCGCTGGAGTTCCGCGCACCGCTGGACAATGCGTTGCAACAGGTGTTGGCTGCCTTGGACGCGGCCGAACAGCGGGTGGAGGAGGCGTGAGCGGGCCGTACCGCCTGCTGGTATTCGACTGGGACGGCACGCTGATGGACTCGGCGGATCGCATCGTGAGCTGTCTGCGCCAGACGGTCCACGATCTCGGGCTGGACCCGCGCAGCGACGCGGCGCTGCGCGACATCATCGGCCTGGGCCTGCGCGAGGCGGTGGAGCAGCTTTACCCGGACTGCGACGACGCCTTGTTCGAGGCCTTCAAGCTGCGTTACCGCCACCATTTTCTCGCCCCGGACGCGCAACAGCCGGCGCTGTTTCCCCAAGCGCGGGCGACACTCGAGCGGCTGAGCGAGGAGGGTTATTTCCTGGCGGTGGCGACCGGAAAGGGGCGCCAGGGCCTGGATCGCGTCCTGGCGGCGACGGGCTGCGCGCGCTACTTTCACGCCACCCGCTGCGCCGACGAGTGCCACTCCAAGCCGCATCCCGCCATGTTGCAGGAGCTCACCGACTATCTGGGCGTCGAGGCGCGCGAGACGCTGATGGTCGGCGACAGCGAGTACGACATACTGATGGCGGCCAATGCAGGCGCCGCCGCGCTGGGAGTGAGCTTCGGCGTGCACGGCCGTGACCGCCTGCTGCGCGCGGGCGCGCGGCATTGCGTCGACTCCGTGCCGGAGGTGCGCGACTGGCTGCGCGATCAAGCGCTTGAAGTGCCGACCCCCGTCCGCGCAGAATAGCCGCCTCCCGCCAATCGCGGGATCGAGGAGCGAAACATGGACAACACCGAACAGCGTCAGCAACCCCCGCGCGAGCAGCTGCCATGGGAGCGCGAGGTGCTCACGCGCCTGGCTACCGCGGCGGTGGACGAGCAGCGCCGCGCGCGGCGCTGGAGCGCGGTGTTCAAGGGGCTGTTTCTGGGTTACCTGCTGCTCGTGCTGCTGCTGGTGTATCAGCCGTTCCAGGTGGACGAGCGCGCCACGCCGCATGCGGCGCTGGTCGACGTGCAAGGCATCATCGCCGACAACAGCCAGGCCAACGCCGATGCCATTACCAGCAGCCTGCGCGCCGCCTTCCAGGATCAGCACAGCGTCGGCGTCATCCTGCGCATCAACAGCCCCGGTGGCAGCCCGGTGCAGGCAGGCTACATCAACAATGAAATCAAGCGCCTGCGCGACGAATTTCCAGACAAACCGCTGTACGCCGTGATCACGGACATCGGTGCCTCGGGCGGCTATTACATCGCCGCCTCGGCCAACGCGATCTACGCCGATCAGGCCAGCATCGTCGGCTCCATCGGCGTGGTCATGAACAGCTTCGGCTTCGTCGACGCGCTCGATAAGCTCGGCGTGGAGCGACGTATCCTGGCGGCCGGCGAGAACAAGGCCTTCCTGGACCCGTTTTCACCGCTGAAGTCGGACGAGGTGGCGCATATTCAGACCATGCTCGACCGCATCCACCAGCAGTTCGTCGAGGTGGTCCGCGAGGGGCGCGGCTCACGGTTGAGCGACGATCCGCGTATTTTTACGGGGCTGGTTTGGACCGGCGAAGAGAGCATGGATCTGGGGCTGGTGGACGGTCTGGGGAGCAGCGGTTACGTCGCGCGCGAAGTGCTCGGCGTGGAGCGCATGATCGACTACACGCGCCGGCCGCATTACCTGGATCTCTTGACCGAGCGGCTCGGCGTCGCCCTCGGCCGGGGGGTCGCGCAGGTGCTGGGTACCGACCAGGGCCCCACGCTGCGCTAGGGTCCGAACAACACCGCCCTGATGTTCTCAGCACGGCGGCACATCCCTGTCCGCCGAACCTGTGCCGCTGGATGCGGGTTATGCGGGCTAGGGGACTTCGACGCCCTCGGCCTCGAGCAGGCGCACCAAGCGGATCAACGGCAGCCCCAGCAGGGCGGTGGGGTCGTCCACGTCCACGCGCTCGAGCAGCGCGATGCCGAGTGCTTCGGTCTTGATGCTCCCCGCGCAACTGAACGGCTCGTCACGCTCCAAATAGCGCTGCAGGCGCGCATCGTCCAACTCACGAAAGGTCACCGCGCCGCGCACGACCTCGGTTTGCAGCCGCCCACTCGCGCCGTTCAGCAGGCTAAGGCCGGTATAGAACTCGACCTCGTGTCCCCGCACCGCCTGCAACTGGGCCAGCGCGCGCCGCGCGTCGCCCGGTTTGCCGAGCACCGTCCCGGCGTGCACCGCCACCTGATCGGCGCCGATCACCAAGGCATCGGGGTACGTACGCGCCGCGGCGCGGGCCTTGTCCTGGGACAGCCGCCGCACCAGCGCGACCGGCGTTTCGTCCGCCTGCGGCGTTTCGTCGACCTCGGGCGCGCACACCTCGAACGGTAGCTGCAGGCGCTGCAGCAACTCGCGCCGGTAAGGAGAGGTGGAGGCGAGGACGATGGCGGGCATGCAAACTCCTTTTTTTCGTTGACGGGGTCGCGCGCGCGCGGCAGACTCCGCGCCGGCGCCCTGGCTAGCATAGCACGCACCCCGACACGCCCTAACGCGCGCTTTGACAGGGCCTACGCCTCCCTATATGATGGCCGGCTTATGTCGGGAGCTCTGCCAGCGTTCATCGACCCGGCGCGCAAGGCGCAAGGCCGACGGTTTTCCGGGGTCTTCCCCGTGGCTCGCATGACCCGGTTGGGCGACATGCTCAGCCGGCGCGAGGGGGAGGTTTCGGTCCACCTCAGCCTGCCGCCCAGCGCTGAGGGAGTCGTGTTGCTGGACGGCCATCTGCAGGCTGAGTTGCACACGCTGTGTCAGCGCTGCCTGCAGGAGATGACGGTGGCGCTGGACCTGCACCCGCGGGTCGGCGTGGTGCGCCACCAGATCGAGGCCGAACGCCTGCCCGAGCCGTACGAGCCCCTGCTGGTCGAGGAGGGGGAGGTACAGGTCGCGGCATTCGTTGAAGACGAGCTGATTTTGGCGTTCCCGATCGTGCCGATGCACCCCTTGGACGCGTGTCCGGCGGCGCAGCACGTGCAGGAGACGCAACAGGAACAGGCGCCGCCGGCGCGGGACAACCCGTTTGCCGTGCTGTCGACCCTGAAGGGTAAGACAACTGATTAGCTAGAGGTTTTTCGTCATGGCAGTGCAAAAGAGCAAGAAGTCCACGTCCCGGCGCGGCATGCGGCGTGCGCACGACGCCCTCACGGGCCCGACGCTCTCCATCGACCCCACCACCGGCGAGACGCACCGCCGTCACCACGTGACGCCGGACGGCTACTACAAGGGCCGCAAGGTCATCGATCGTCAAGACGAGGAGTAAGGCGGTCCGCCGCCTTGCAATCGCGCGAGACGCACCCCAGCGGGGCGTCTCGCGCCTCCCGACGAGAAATAGCTTTATGGCGCAGTTCACCACGATCGCGCTCGACGCAATGGGCGGTGACGTGGGGCCGGCCGTGGTCGTGCCCGCCGCACTGACCGCCTTGCAGGCCCACCGCGAGCTACGGCTCATCCTGGTCGGCGATCGCCACATCATCGAGCAGACCCTGCAACAGCATGGGGCCGATTTCGGCTCGGGCGCCGATTCCCGCCTCGAGATCCACCACACCACGCAGGTCGTGGCCATGGACGAGTTGCCTTCGCTTGCCCTGCGCGGCAAGAAGGACTCGTCCATGCGCGTGGCGCTCAACCTCGTCAAGGAGCGCAAGGCGCAGGCCTGTGTGAGCGCCGGCAATACGGGCGCGCTCATGGCCACCGCCCGCTTCGTGCTCAAGACCCTCTCCGGGGTGGACCGTCCCGCCATCATCACGGCCTTGCCGACCATGCGCGGCCACACGCACGTGCTCGATCTGGGGGCCAACGTCGACTCCACCGCCGAGCATTTGTTCGAGTTTGCGGTCATGGGCTCGGTTTTGGTCAGCGCGGTGGATAATAATCCGGCCCCACGAGTCGGCCTGCTGAACATCGGGGCCGAGGAGATCAAGGGCAACGAACGCGTGAAGGAGGCTGCGCGCCTGCTGACCGGCAGCGGCCTGAACTACATCGGGTTCGTGGAAGGCGACGACATCTATAAAGGCAGCGCCGATGTCGTGGTATGCGACGGCTTCGTCGGCAACGTCGCCCTGAAGACCACCGAGGGCGTGGCCCGCATGATCACCCACTTCATGCAGCAGGCGTTTCGGCGCAATGCGCTCACGCGCATGGCGGGGCTCGCGGCGTTGCCGGTGCTCAAGGCACTGCGCAACCGGATCGACCCGCGCAAGTACAACGGGGCCAGCCTGGTTGGCCTGCAGGGCATTGTGATCAAGAGTCATGGCAGCGCGGACGTAATGGCGTACACCAACGCCATTCGCGAGGCGCTGGTGGAGGTCGAAAAGAACGTGCCGGAGCGGATCAGCAAGCAACTCGAGGTGTTTCTGGCCCAAAGGCGGGCGGTGTGAGCTACACGCGCATCCTCGGCACGGGCGGGTACCTGCCCGAAAAGATCCTGACCAACCAGGATCTCGAGCGCATGGTGGACACCTCGGACGAGTGGATCACCGAGCGCACCGGCATCAAGCGGCGTCACATCGCGGCGGAGCACGAGACTACCTGCGATCTGGCCGAACAGGCGTCGCGCCGGGCGCTGGAGGCCGCGGGCGTGGAGCCTGCCGAGGTCGACCTCATCATCGTCGCGACCACCACCCCGGATCGCGTGTTTCCCAGCACCGCGTGCCTGTTGCAGGACCGCCTGGGCGCGCCCGGCGGCGGTGCGTTCGACCTGCAGGCCGTGTGCAGCGGCTTCGTGTACGCGCTCAGCGTGGCGGATAAGTTCATCCGCACGGGCGCGGCGCGGCGCGCGCTAGTGGTCGGGGCCGAGACGCTGTCGCGCATCACCGACTGGACCGACCGCTCCAACTGCATCCTGTGGGGCGACGGCGCGGGTGCGGTGGTCCTGGGGCCGAGCGAGGAGCCGGGCATCCTGAGCACCCACATCCACGCCGACGGCCGCCACAAGGACCTGCTCACGGTGCCGGCGGGCATCTCCTCCGGCTATGAGGCCGTCCAGGCCGGCGAGGCCTACATGCAGATGCGCGGCAGCGAGGTGTTCCGCATCGCGGTGAACACGCTGGGGCGCATCGTCGACGAGACCCTGGAAGCGAACGGCATGCAGAAGTCGGACGTCGACTGGCTGGTGCCGCATCAGGCCAACATCCGCATCATCGCCGCCACCGCGCGCAAGCTGCAGATGTCCATGGATCGCGTCATCACCACCGTCGCCGATCACGGCAACACCTCCGCCGCCTCCGTCCCGCTCGCGCTGGACGTCGGCGTACGCGACGGGCGCATCAAGCGTGGCGAAACCCTGTTGCTGGAGGCCTTCGGCGGCGGTTTCACCTGGGGCTCGGCACTGCTTCGTTATTGAACGCCCGGCGCGCTACGCGCGGGGCGACGCACACCAACAACGCGGGAGCACTCAATCATGTCCTTGGCCTTCATCTTCCCCGGACAAGGTTCCCAATCGGTCGGCATGCTGGCGGAGCTGGCGGCCGCGCATCCGGCCGTGCGCGCCACCTTCGACGAGGCGTCGGAGGTGCTCGGTTATGACCTGTGGCGCATTGCACAGGAAGACCCGGAAGGACGCCTCGGCCAGACCGAGGTGACCCAGCCCGCGATGCTCGCCGCCGGGGTGGCGGTGTGGCGCGTGTGGTGCGAGGCGGCCGGCGAGCGCCCGCGTTACATGGCGGGCCACAGCCTGGGTGAGTATACCGCGCTGGTGTGCGCCGAGGCGCTGGCCTATCGCGACGCGGTGCGCCTGGTCGCCGAACGCGGCCGTTCCATGCAGGCCGCGGTACCGGCCGGCGAGGGCGCCATGGCGGCGATCCTCGGGCTGACCGATCCACAGGTCGAGGCGGTATGTCGGGACGTCGCGCAGGGCGAGGTGGTCGCGGCGGTGAACTATAACGCCCCCGGCCAAGTAGTGGTCGCCGGTACCCGCAGCGCAGTGGACCGCGCCGTGGCCCTGGCGCGCGAGGCGGGCGCCAAGCGTGCCGTGCTGCTGCCGGTCAGCGTGCCCTCGCATTGCGAGTTGATGCGGCCGGCCGCGGCTCAATTGGCCGAACGCCTGGCTGAGGTGGCGTTCAACGCCCCGCGCGTGCAGGTGCTGCACAACGCCGACGTGGCCGCACACAGCGAGCCTGGGCAGATTCGCGACGCCCTGGTGCGCCAGTTGTATAGCCCGGTGCGGTGGGTGGAGACCGTGCAACGCATGGCCGCCGACGGCGTCGACCGGGTGATCGAATGCGGGCCCGGCAAGGTGCTCGCCGGGCTGAACAAGCGCATCGACCGCTCGCTGCAGACGCTTTGCGTGCAGGATCCCGCCACGCTCGACGAAGCGCTCGGCGTGCAGGCCTGACTGCTGACGAACCAAGAAGACTAGGGGGAGCGCATGTACTCACTCGAGCAGGAAATCGTGCTGGTGACCGGCGCCAGCCGCGGCATCGGCAAGACCATCGCCTTGGAACTGGCGGCGCATGGCGCCGTCGTGGCAGGCACAGCCACCTCGGAATCCGGCGCGCAAGCGATCACGCGCTATTTGGAGGAGGCGGGCGCCAAGGGGCGCGGCTTCATGGCCGACGTGTCGGACCCCGCCTCGGTGGACGGGCTCGTCAGCGCGGTCGGCGAGACGCTAGGCGCCCCCAGCGTGCTGGTGAACAATGCCGGCATCACGCGCGACAACTTGTTGATGCGCATGAAGGACGAGGAGTGGGAGAGCATCATCAACACCAACCTCAGCTCCGTGTACCGCCTGTCCAAGGCCTGTTTGCGCAGCATGATGAAGGCGCGCCGCGGCCGCATCATCAACATCGCCTCGGTGGTCGGCTTCTCCGGCAACGCCGGGCAGACCAATTACTCGGCCGCCAAGGCGGGCGTGGTCGGCTTCAGCAAGTCGCTGGCGCGTGAGGTCGGCTCGCGCGGGATCACGGTCAACGCCGTGGCCCCTGGCTTCATCGATACCGACATGACGCGCGCGCTGCCGGAGGAGCACAAGCAGTCGCTGCTCGGACAGATCCCGCTCAACCGGCTCGGCACACCCGAGGAGGTCGCGGCGGCGGTGGTGTTCTTGGCATCGCCGGCGGCGGCTTACATCACCGGTACCACCTTGCATGTCAACGGTGGCATGTACATGTAAAAAGGCGGCGCATCAGCGCGTTAGGGTGCGTCCCCGTTTTTCTGGCATCGCTACCGCTATTTCAATAGAATACCCCACCGCGGCTTGGCCGCTATCGACCATTTGGAGGACATTACCGTCATGAGCACTGTGGAAGAACGCGTCAAGAAGGTCGTCGTGGAACAGCTCGGCGTGAAGGAAGAGGAAGTGACCGAAGAGGCCTCCTTCGTCGACGACCTGGGCGCTGATTCGCTCGATACGGTGGAGTTGGTGATGGCGCTCGAGGAAGAGTTCGAGACCGAGATCCCCGATGAAGAGGCCGAGAAGATCACGACCGTGAAGGAAGCGATCGACTACATCAAGAAGCACCAGGCCTAAAGGATTCGGGAGAAGCGCGTTGGCAAAGCGTCGGGTTGTCGTAACGGGGATGGGCGTGGTGTCACCGGTCGGGACCGGCCTGGACGCCGCGTGGCAGAACATCGTGAACGGGCGTAGCGGTATCGCTCCGATCACGCACTTCGACACCTCGACCTTCAGCACGCGCATCGGCGGTACCGTCAAGGATTTCGACGTAACGCGCTATCTGCAGGCCAAGGAAGCGCGCAAGATGGACACGTTCATCCACTACGGTATAGCCGCGGCGGATGAGGCCATGCAGGATGCAGGCTTGACGATCGACGGCGCGCTCGCCGAACGCGCGGGCGCCGTGATCGGGTCGGGGATCGGCGGACTGCCCGGCATCGAGGCCGGGCACAAGTCCTACCTCGACGGTGGGCCGCGCAAGATCTCGCCGTTCTTCGTACCGGCCAACATCATCAACATGGTCTCCGGCCATGTCTCCATTCGGCACGGTCTGAAGGGCCCGAACCTCGCGATCGTGACCGCGTGTGCCAGTTCCACGCACTGCATCGGTGACGCCGCCCGCCTGATCGAGTATGGCGACGCGGACGTGATGCTCGCCGGCGGCGCCGAGATGTCCAGCAGCCCCATGGGGCTCGGCGGTTTCGGCGCGGCGCGGGCGCTATCCACCCGCAACGACGACCCGCAAGCGGCCAGCCGTCCATGGGATCGCGAGCGCGACGGTTTCGTCCTCAGCGACGGCGCGGCCGTTCTGGTGCTGGAGGAGTTGGAGCATGCCCGGCGCCGCGGGGCGCGCATCTATGCCGAGGTTGCCGGTTACGGCATGAGCGGCGATGCCTATCACATGACGCTGCCCGAAGAGGGCGGCGACGGCGCGCGCCGTTGCATGCTGAATGCGCTGCGCAACGCCCAGGTCGACCCGAGCGAGGTCGACTACATCAACGCACACGGCACCTCCACGCCGGCCGGTGACCGCGCCGAGACGCGGGCCGTCAAGGCGGCATTCGGGGCGCACGCCCCCAAGCTCGCCATGAGTTCCACCAAGTCCATGACCGGCCACCTCCTGGGGGCGGCGGGTGCTGTGGAGGCGGTGTTTACAGCGCTGGCGATCCGCGATCAGGTGGCGCCGCCGACCATCAATCTGCACCATCCCGACGAGGAGTGCGACCTCGACTATGTGGCGCACGAAGCGCGCACCATGAAGATCGACGTCGCGCTGTCCAATTCCTTCGGTTTCGGCGGCACCAACGCCACACTGGTCTTCCGCCGCCTGCCGTGACGGCAGGGGGTGCGCCCCCGACTCATCCATGGGCCTTTCCGCCGCCAGACCCCAACCCGCGGTTCGGCGTCGCATCGCGCCGGGGCGTGACCTGCTGGCGCTGCAGTCGCGGAACCCGGCACGTTATCCCTTTCTCCTCGAGAGTGTCGCCGACGGGACGGCCCGCGCGCGCTACGACATCCTGTTCGGCTTCCCCCAGGAGACGCTGCGCGCGGATGTCCCCGGGACGTTTCTGAGCGAACTCGATGCGCGCTGGCGCGCCGCGGCGGCACACCACGTTGCCGACCCGGAGCTGCCCTTCAGCGGCGGGTGGTTTCTGTATCTCGGCTACGAGTTGGCCCAGGAAGTCGAACCGCGCTTACGTTTGCCCTTGCCCGCGGAACTACCCATTGCGCAGGCGACGCGCATACCGGCCGCGATCGTGCGCGATCGCGTGGCGGACACGCTGTACCTGGTTGCCGAGGCGGGTCAGGAGGATCTCGTGGACGCCATGGCGGCCGATCTGGCACACGCGCCGTCCCCGCTCGGCGGTGCGCCCTCCGTACTGGCACGCGAGGAGGACGATCCGGACGCCTACGAGGACGCCGTTCGTCACATCAAGGAGTACATTCGCGCCGGCGACGTGTTTCAGGTCAACCTCTCGCGCGAGTGGCGCGGCCGTCTCGGGCCAAGCAGCTCGCCGGCCGCGGTCTACCACGCGCTGCGCCTGAATAACCCCGGGCCATTCGCCGGCCTCGCGCGGGTGGGGGATGCCTGGATCGCCAGTTCCTCCCCGGAGCGCCTGGTGGCCGTGCGGGAGGGGCGGATCGAGAGTCGGCCGATTGCCGGTACGCGGCCACGCGGCGCCATCCCGGACGAGGACCTCGCCAACTCCCGCGTACTGCTCGCCCACCCCAAGGAACGCGCCGAACACGTGATGCTCATCGACCTGGAACGCAACGACCTCGGCCGCGTTTGCGTGCCGGGCAGCGTGGAGGTCGACGAACTCATGGTGCTCGAGAGCTACGCCCATGTGCATCACATCGTGTCCAATGTGCGTGGCCGGTTGCGCGCGGGCGTGAGCCCCGGCGAGGTGATCCGCGCGGTCTTTCCGGGCGGCACCATCACCGGCTGCCCCAAGGTGCGCTGTATGGAGATCATCGCGGAACTGGAGCAGGGTCCGCGCGGCGCCTATACCGGCTCCATGGGCTACCTGAACCACAACGGCAGCCTGGATCTCAACATCCTCATTCGCACCCTGGTACTGGATTCGGCGGGGCGTTTCAGCCTGCGGGCCGGCGCCGGCATCGTGGCCGATTCGGACCCACATCAGGAGCTGCTCGAGTGCGGCGCCAAGGCGCGCGGTCTGCTGCGCGCGCTGGGGGAGGGGAGCCATGGCTGACGAGGCCGGACCGGCAATCTGGGTCGACGGGGAACCCGCCGCCGCGCTGCTCGCCACTGACCGGGGACTGCATTACGGCGACGGCCTGTTCGAGACGCTGGCCGTGCATGACGGCCGTATCCGGCATCTGGCACGACATCTGGCACGCCTATCCCATGGGGCGTCTTGCCTGGATCTGCCACCGCCCGACCGCGATACCCTGCGCGCCGAGCTTACGCAGGCCGCGGAGGGGTACGAGCGCGCGGTGCTCAAACTGCTCTACACGGCCGGCAGCGGTGGGCGCGGATACTGCCGACCCGCGCAACCCGTCGCCCGCCGGATCCTGTTACGCTACCCTTGGCCGGCGGCCGCGTCGGCCGCCGCGCAGGCGGAGGGGGTGCGGGTGCGGCTGTGTCAGACGCGCCTCGCGGGCCAGCCGCGCCTTGCGGGCCTCAAGCACCTCAATCGTCTGGAGTACGTACTCGCGAGCCGCGAGCTCGCCGCCGAGGGCGGCGAGCCGGCCGCAGAGGGCTTGTTGTTGGACGGCGAAGGCACGCTGGTCGAGGGCACGCGCAGCAATCTGTTCCTGGTGCGTGGCGGCGGCCTGCTCACGCCGCGCCTGGAGCGTTGCGGGGTCGCGGGCATCGCGCGCGCGGTGCTGATGGAGTGCGCCGCCGCGCTGGGCCTGCCGTGCGAGGAGCGGCGTCTGGATCTGGATGACCTCGCACAAGCAGAGGAGGTTTTCGTGTGTAATAGCATCATTGGGATATGGCCGGTGCGGGCGTGGGATGACCACCGCTACCTGGTGGGACCCGTGACCCGCCGCCTGCAGGCGGCCTGGGAGGGGGCATGAGGCTTGGTCTGACCCGCGTGCTTTCGATACTCGTGCTGCTCGGCGGCGCCGCGGCGGCCGTGTTGTGGGTCGATTACCGCACGCACATGCACGGCTCGCTGGCGGTCGAGGAGGCGCAGCGTTTGGTGGTCGCGCCCGGTAGCAGCGTGCAGCGCGTTGCACGCCAGCTACACGCCATGGGTGCGCTGGAGCGCCCGCGCTACTTCGTCGCGGCGGCGCGCCTAGGGGATAAGGCTCACCGCCTGCAGGCGGGGGAGTACGCCCTGGAGCCCGGCCTGTCGCCGGCGCAGTTGCTGCAGCGCATGGTCGACGGGCGGGTCGTGCTGTACCCCTTCACGATCGTGGAAGGTTGGCACTTCGGGCAACTGATGCAGGCCATCCGCAACCAGGAGTTCCTTGAACAGACGCTGCCCCACGACGCGGAGGCCATCATGGCCGCGCTCGGGGCCGCGGGCGAGCATCCGGAGGGCCGGTTCCTGCCGGATACCTATCTTGCCCCGCGCGGCACCTCCGATCTGGACCTGCTGCGGCGCGCCTTCCGGGCCATGGAGGTCTACCTCGAGGAGCAGTGGGCGCAGCGCTCCGCTGGTCTGCCCATCGACACGCCGTACCAAGCGCTGATCCTGGCCTCCATCATCGAGCGCGAGACCGGCCAGGTGCACGAGCGCCACAAGGTCGCGGGTGTGTTCACGCGCCGCCTGCAACTCAATATGCGGCTGCAGACCGATCCCACGGTGATCTACGGGCTGGGCGACGACTACACCGGCCGTTTACGCCGCCGCGACCTTGATACGGACACACCGTATAACACCTACACGCGTCACGGGCTGCCGCCCACGCCGATCGCCATGCCGGGGCGGGCGGCGATCCACGCCGCGCTGCATCCGGAAGAGGGCGAGTACCTCTACTTCGTGTCCCGGGGCGATCGCAGCCATCACTTCTCGGCCACGCTCCAGGAGCACAATCGAGCGGTGCGTAAATACATACTCGGCAGGTAAAGGACCGAATCATGGCGGAGCGCGGGCGATTCATCACGCTGGAGGGCATCGAGGGCGCGGGCAAGACCTCGCAACTCGCCGCCGCGGCGGGCTACGTGGAATCGCAGGGGCGACGGGTCATCACCACGCGCGAACCGGGCGGCACGCGACTCGGTGAGGGGGTGCGCGCGGTGCTGCTCGATCCGCGTTACACCGGCATGACGCCCGAGGCGGAGCTGCTGCTGATCTTCGCGGCGCGGGCCGAACACGTGCGTCGCGTCATCGAGCCGGCTTTGGCGCAGGGCACCTGGGTGATCTGTGACCGGTTCACCGACGCCAGCTACGCCTACCAGGGCGGTGGCCGAGGCATGGCGCCTGAGCGCATCGCCATACTGGAGGACTGGGTGCAGGGCGACCTGCGGCCGGACCTCACGGTGCTGTTCGACCTCCCGGTGCAACTCGGCCTGCGCCGCGCCGGCTCGCGCAGCGCGGCGGATCGCTTCGAACAGGAGCAGGCGGCGTTTTTCGAACGTGTGGCCGAGGCCTACCGTGCGCGCGCCGAGGCCCATCCCGAGCGTTACCGGATATTGGATGCCACCGCTGCCCCCGAGGCGGTGGAGAACGCCCTGCGCGGGGCGCTCGAGGGCTTGCTGAGCGCCACGGCGAGCGGCGTGCCGGGCCAATGAACAACCGCCTGCCGTGGCATGGGCCGGCATGGGATCGGCTGCGCGAGGCCCATGCGCAGCAGCGCCTCGGCCACGCGCTACTGCTCACCGGCGCCCAGGGGCTCGGCAAGGGGAGATTCGCCCTGCGCTTGGCGGCGGGCTTGCTGTGCCGCTCCCCTGAGGACGGCGAGGCATGCGGGGTGTGCCGCAGCTGTGAGCTCTACGCGGCCGGCACGCATCCGGACTTTCGGCTGATCCAGCCGGAGGAGAAGTCGGTCATCACGGTCGACCAGATCCGCGCCCTGACGCGCGCCCTGGGCCTGACCGCCCAGCTCGGCGGGGCACGGGTGGCCGTCATCCAACCGGCCGAACGCATGCATGCCGCGGCGGCCAACGCCCTGCTCAAGACACTGGAGGAGCCGACCCGCGGCGCCTACCTCGTGCTGGTTTCCGACCAAGCCTCCGGGTTGCCGGCCACGGTGCGCAGCCGCTGCCAGCACATAGGCTTTGCGGCCCCGCCGGCCGAGGTGGCGCGCGCGTGGCTTGCCGAGCAGGGCGTCGGCGAGCCCGCGGCGCTGCTGGCCGCCAGCGGCGGGGCGCCCCTCAAAGCACTCGCTTTTCACGAGGGTGACGCCGGGCAGTGGCAGGCGACGCTGGCGGGCTTGGTGGCCCTCGCCGCCGGCCAGACCGACCCCGTGTCGCTGGCGGCCGGCTGGCAGGACAAAACGACGGCCCCCGATCACCTTCAGGCCTTGTGGCGGGTGCTGGGCGAGTTGATACGCTGGAAGGCGGGCGGCGATGCGCCGGCGATATTCGGGCCGAGCGAACGCCGTGTTTTGCACGATTGGCTACAGCGAGTAGACTGGAGCGGGTTGTTCGCCCTGGTCGACCGAACCGGACAGGCGTTACGCGGCGTGCACGGCGGCCTCAACCCGGAGCTGTTGTTGGACGATTTGTTGATCGCGTGGACGCGCCTACCGCGTCCGCCCCAAGTTCGCGAGGCCGGATGAGTAACGACAACAAACGCCAAGGCATCTTGTCCCTCGCCATCAAGGACAAGAGCGCGCTCTACGCCGCCTACATGCCGTTCATCAAGAACGGCGGCCTGTTCATCCCCACCCCCAAGCAGTATCGGCTGGGCGATGAGGTGTTCATGCTGCTGACGCTCATGGACGAGAAAGAACGCATCCCGGTGGCCGGCAAGGTCGTGTGGATCACGCCGCGCGGCGCGCAGACCAACCGCGCGGCCGGCATCGGCGTGCAGTTCGCGGAGCAGGATCGCGGGGCGGCGCGCGCCAAGATCGAGACCTACCTCGCCGGCGCCCTGAAGTCGGACCGGCCCACCCACACCATGTAATCACGCCTTATGCTCGTAGACTCCCACTGCCACCTGGATCGGCTGGACCTCGCGCGTCACGACGGACGCCTCGACCAAGCCTTGGACAGCGCCCGCGCGGCCGGTGTCGGCCACATGTTGTGCGTCTGCATCGACCTCGAGCACTACGGCGACGTCCACGCGCTGGCCGCGGCCAATGCGGACGTGTCCGTCTCGGTGGGCGTGCACCCGACCGAGCGGGACGGCGAGGAGCCGAGCGTCGCGCGTCTGGTGGAACTCGGCCGCGACCCGCGCGTGGTGGCGATCGGCGAGACGGGCCTCGATTATTTCCGCTGCGAGCCCGGCGAGGACATGGAATGGCAGCGCGAGCGCTTTCGGCGTCACATCGCGGCCGCCCGCACGCTCGATAAGCCGCTCATCATCCACATGCGCGACGCCACCGACGACACCCTGCGCCTGATGAAGGAGGAGGGGGCCGACGCGCCGGCGGGCGTCATGCATTGCTTCGTGGAGGATTGGGAGACCGCCGCGCGCGCCATGGAGCTCGGGTTCTACATCTCGTTCTCGGGCATCGTTACCTTCCGCAGTGCGAAAACGCTGCAGGAAGTCGCCGCGCGCATGCCGCTCGAGCGCATGCTGATCGAAACGGATTCACCGTATCTCGCGCCGGTGCCATTCCGCGGCAAGAGCAACGAGCCGGCCTACGTGGGGCATGTCGCACAGAAGATCGCCGAACTGCGCGGCGTCTCAGCCGAGGCCGTCGCGGAGGCGACCACCGAGAACTTCTTCCGCTTGTTCAAGGGTGCAAGGACGGCCTGAGGCCGCCGCCACGCTAGAGCTACTGTTCGTTTCCCTGCAAGCGGCGCGCATGCGCCTGCACCAAGCGGTGGAAGCGGGGCGTCGGTCCGGCGTCCTCGTAGATCGGATCGCCGAACTCGTCCTCGGCCACCTGCCGCTCGCCGGCGCGGTAGGGCAGCGCGGCCTCCAGTTCATCCAGCGCCGCGCCCAGCAGATCGGTGATGATGCCTTCCACCCCCTTGTGTGGGTACATCTCCGCCAGCGCCTCGATGCGTGCGGCGTCGCCGAAGGGCAGACGCACGCGGTATTCCTGTTCGGTCATGCGGGCGGCTTGGTCGCCGCTCCACTGCGTTATCAATTCCTTGATCGTCACGTAGCGCTCCTGCTCGTCTGCGCCGCCTTTTTCATCTGGGCCAGCCGGCGCAGGCCCCCGTCCAGTAAGTAGACATCCAGCCCCTGGGCGCTCAGAAGATAGGCGGCCGAGGCACTGCGCGCCCCCGTATCGCAATACACCACGTAGGGGCGTTGTGGGTCTAGCTTAGCGGCCTCAGCACGCAGCTGCGCGAGCGGGATGTTGAGGCTGCCGCGCAAATGGGCTCTAGCATGTTCCGCCGCGGGTCGCACGTCGAGCAACCGGGCGCCGTCTCGCACCAGCGCCGCGGCGCGCGCGAAGTCGACCGCGCTAAGAACCGGCGCCTTCAGCAGTTGCTCGAACGCGGCCTTGGAGAGGCGCATCAATTGGCCATCCTCCGCCATCACCACACTGGCGTTGCGTTTCTGGTCGGCGATCAGCGCCTCCTCGCCAAAGGCTTGCCCCGCGTTGAGCTCCGCCAGCACCGATTCTTGCCCGTCGGCGCCGCGGCGTGTCACCCGCGCGCGGCCGCGGTGGATGAAGTAGTAGTAATCGCCCTCGTCACCCTGCTGTACAACCCTGTCGCCGGCCCTGACCGGCACCGGCTCCATGAGCGTGAACAGGGCATGGAGATTCGCCGACGGGATGCGCTGGAAGATGCGCGCGCCAAGGATCTGGGTCATCCAGTCGCCATCCTCGCCGCCAAGGTCGTCGGCATCGAGTTCGGTAACCACGTAACCGGCGTCCTGTTCCCAGTTCAAGAGCACGTCGAGCAGATCGTTGTCGACCGCCATCACGGTGAGCTTGGTCCGCGCGGTGGCCGTGGCCCGATGCGGCTGGTGGGGATCCAGGGGCTGACGCGCGGCCCGACTCCCGGCGGCGACCAGCACCGGCGCAACGCCTTCGGCGGCCAACACCACTTCGCCGCTCAGCACGTAGAGGGATTTATTGTCACCCTCGCCACGCTTGAACAGGATGCGACCTGCCTGCACTTCCTGCAGCACCGCCTTGTCCATCACCTCGGACAGGTTCTCGGCGGTCAATTCGGAGAGCGGGTAAAGGCTACGCGCGAGTGCCTGGCTGATACGCTGGGGTTTGGTCGTCATTGCGGTCCGAATCGTAGGCGAGCTTCAAGGGTTCGCGGCAGCCTGTTCGAGGGCTGCGACGGCGCGCTCGAGCTGCTGCGTGCGGGTATAGAAGTGCGGCGAAAAACGCACGCCGCCGCCACGCAGGGCGCATACCACGCCGGCCGTGCTCAACGCGCGGTGCAGCGAGGCCGCCGGCACATGGACGTGACGGAAGGTCACGATGCCCGCGTGGCGTCCTCGTTCCGCGCGCGTGATCAGTTCGAAGCCCTGTATAGCAGCTATGGCTTCAAGGAGATACGACGCATTCCTCAACACGTTCTCAGATACCGTATCGAGCCCGATCTCGCTCAGCAGACTCAGGCTGGCACTAAAGGCGTGGATGCCCAGCATGTTCGGACTGCCGCATTCGAAACGCCGCGCCGAGCGAGCAGGCCGCCAGTTCAGCGCATCGAAATCGAGGTAGTCCTCGCGCATGTGCCAGCCGTACTCGTGTAGCGCCAGGCGCTCCCGCTGGGCGGCAGCGACGTAGAACACGGCAATGCCTTCGGGACCGAGCAGCCACTTGTGGGCGTCGGCCATGGCGAAATCCGCCTGCACGGCCTGCACGTCCATGGGCAATGCGCCGAGGCTTTGGATTGCGTCCACGCAGAACAGCACGCCGCGCTCGCGGCAGGCGCGGCCGAGCCGCTCGAGGTCCAGACGCAGGCCGGTGCCGTACTGGACCGAACTGATGGCCAGCAACCGGACCGGACCGTCGAGCGCGGCGATCAACGCGGCTTCGGGATCCGCGGCCGCCTGCAGATCGACCGTACGCAGCGTCACGCCATGCGGCGCCAGCGACTCCCACACGATGCGATTGGAGGGAAACTCTTCGGCGGCCGAGACGACCACGTCACCGGGGGCCCACGGTAGTCCATGCGCGACCATGGACAGGGCCTCGGAGGTATTTTTGACGAGCGCGATATCGTCCACCGACGGCGCGTTCAGCAGATGCTGCAACTGACGCCGCAGCCGCGCCTCGTGTTCCAGCCAGGTCGGATAGTCGTAGGCGCCCTGGGTGGCGTTCTCGTTGGCGAAACGCGCGACGGCGTCAGCCGTGCGCCGTGGCCAGGGAGCGACGGCCGCGTGGTTCAGGTAGACGAGGTCGTCGCGCAACGGAAACTCGCCGGCGATTTGTTCCGCAAGGTGCATAGAGGGTCATCCGGAGCGTCCTAGGCGGGGCAAGCCTAGCACATGCGCCGCGCCGGTCGGCAGCATCCGCAATTGCGCATAATGTATATTATGTAAAGTGCCATAAACAGGCGTCCGGCGCGACTGGCTCGCGGGTAAACCGGCGCCTGCGCGATCTTCCAGAGCTCAACTCCCCGGTCCTGGCGTCGCCGCGTTTACTTGCGGAACCGGTTCAGCCAGTCAAACGCCCATCGCGGTAATCACGCATGGCCTGTTCGACCTCTTGGGAGGTGTTCATCACGAACGGCCCGTAATGCGCGACCGGCTCGCGTAGCGGCTTGGCGGCCAACACCAAGGCGCGGGCCGGCGCGGTGCTGGCGAGCGTCACCTGTTCGCCGTCCTCCAGCGCCGCGAGGTGACCGCTGCCGACGCGCTCACCGGCCACCTGCACCTCGCCCTCATAGACGTAGACCATGGCGGTATGGCCCGCCGATACCGGTACCGCGAGTTGCGCGCCGGCCGCAAGGTGCACATCCAGGTACAGCGGTTGCGTGGTGATACCGGTAACGGCGCCGGCGTACGTGTGCCCCTCGTGCGCAAGCGTGCCCGCGATCAGCTTGATGCGGGCGCCGGGCAGTTCGACCTCGGGGATCTCCTGGGGCGGGATGTCGCGATAGCCGGCCGGTTTCATCTTCTCGCGCGCCGGCAGGTTCAGCCAGAGCTGGAAGCCGCGCATGCGCCCTTCCTCCTGCTGTGGCATCTCGGAGTGGATGATGCCGCGCCCGGCGGTCATCCACTGCACGCTGCCACTGGTCAAGCGTCCGCGGTTGCCGAGGTGGTCCTCGTGCAACATCTCGCCTTCCAGCATGTAAGTGACCGTCTCGAAGCCCCGGTGCGGATGGGCGGGAAAGCCGCCGATGTAATCGGCCGCCTCGTCGGAACCGAACTCATCCAACAGCAGGAACGGGTCCAGCCCCTGGCCCGGCCCGAACACCCGGCTCAGACGCACGCCGTCACCGTCGGAGGCCGCGCGCCCGCGCAGCAGTCGTTGCACCTTTCGTTCACGCATCGCGGATCTCCTTACCGGGGCGCGGCAGCGCCCACCCTCCATTCCTACGCATGATAAGGTGGGCTCGGTCCATGAACCACCCGTGGCGCGCCCTGGCCGCGGGCCGACCACCGGCCCCATCATGCATCTTAGAGGCTAACCCAGCTCGATTGTTCACACGCGGACTAATCATGAGTTCCTACTGCGACCACGCACCTGGCCACCCATGGCATGGCCCCTACCACGACCACGAGTACGGCTTCCCCGTGCGCGAGGATGCCGCCCTGTTCGAGCGCCTGGTGCTCGAGATCAACCAGGCCGGCCTGTCGTGGCTGACGATCTTGAAGAAGCGGGCCGATTTTCAGCGCGCCTACGACGGCTTCGACATCGACATGGTGGCGGCGTACGGCGCGGCGGAACGGGCGCGGCTACTGAACGATCCCGGCATCGTGCGCAATCGCCTGAAGGTCGATGCCGCCATCGAGAATGCGCGGCGGCTGGTGGCCTTGCGCGAGGTACACGGCTCGTTCGATGCCTGGCTACGCCATCACCACCCGCGAGACCGCGACGCCTGGACGCGGCTGTTCAAGCACACCTTCAAATTCACCGGGGGCGAAATCGTCAACGAATTCCTGACGAGCATCGGCTACCTGCCCGGCGCGCATCGCCTCGACTGCCCCGTACATGCACGCATTCTGGCGGCCGCGCCGCCGTGGAACGGCTGACGAGGTTCGCAACGGAGCTGGCTGCCGGTTCTTGACGCGCCGCGACCGGCACCCCGCGGGGCGCGCCTACGCCATGCTTCGCGTCAGGCTGACTTCACAGCGCGTGGTACTGGGTACCTCAGGCGCGTCCCTTGGAGGCGGGGCGGCTGCGGAAGGTTTCCGGTTTGAGGTGGTAGCGGTGCAGCAGTTTGTAAAGCTCGGTGCGGTTGCGCTGCGCAAGGCGCGCGGCCTGGCTGATGTTGCCTTCCGTCATTTTCATCAACCGGGTGAGGTAGTCGCGTTCGAAGTGCTGGCGCGCGATGGTGAAGGACGGAATAGCGCCCACGTCCTGGCGCAGCGCCCGGCGCACCAGGCTCCCGGGTATCACCGCCGTGGTACTGAGCGCGGCGGTATGTTCCACCACGTTCTGCAACTGACGCACGTTTCCCGGCCACGGCGCGGAGAGCAGGCAGGCCATGGCGTCATCGGAGAAGGACATCGGCCGCGCCTCCGCCGCCTCCTCCCCCATCTCGCGCAGGAAGTGATTCACTAAGAGTTGAATATCCTCGCGCCGTTCGCGCAGCGGCGGAATGTCGAGCCGCACGACGTTCAGACGGTAGAACAGGTCCTCGCGAAAGCTGCCCTCGGCGACCATCGCCTCCAGGTCGCGGTGCGTGGCGGAGACGATGCGCACGTCCACCGGCACGCTCCGTGTCGAACCGACCGCACGCACCTCCTTCTCTTGGAGCACGCGCAGCAGCTTGGCCTGCAGCACCAGCGGCATGTCGCCGATCTCATCCAGGAACACGGTGCCGCCGCTCGCGGCCTGGAACAGCCCCTTGTGGTCGTGGGTGGCGCCCGTAAAGGCGCCCTTGGCGTGACCGAAGAGTTCGGACTCCAACAGGTTCTCCGGTATGGCGCTGCAATTGATTGCCAGGAACGCCCCCTCGCGCCGTGCGCTGGCACGGTGCACGGCCCGCGCCAGCAGCTCCTTGCCCGTGCCGCTCTCGCCCTGAATCAGCACCGCCACGTTACTGTCCGCCACGCGCCGCGCCTGGTGCAGCACCTCCTGCATGGCCGTACTACGACTGATAACCTCGGCGCGCCAGTCGTCGGTGTCCGCCTCCTCGAGCCCGCCGCCGCTCGCCGCGTTGAGCCGATAGGCATGCTCGACCGCGTCGAGCAAGGCGCGGCTTTCGAAGGGCTTGGTCAGGAAAGTAAACACCCCGCGTTTGGTGGCCTCGACCGCCTCGGGGATGGTGCCGTGCGCGGTTAGCACGATCACCGGCATGGCCGGGTAGCGCTGATGGACGGCGTCGAACAGGGCCATGCCGTCCATACCCCCCATGCGTAGGTCGGTAATCACCACATTCGGCTGTACTTCGTCCAGTACCGCCAACGCCTGCTCGGCACTCTCGGCCACCGCCACCCGCCACCCGCTCGCCTTGAGCCGAATGCCGAGCAGCTTGAGCAAGGCCGTGTCGTCATCGACCACCAGGATGGTGCGCTTGTGCGTCATGGTAACCCCCTGAGCCCTTCGGCTCCGGTCCGTTCGTGCAGCTGGCGTTCAATGCTGCGCAGCTGTTCCAGCTTGTCGTTGAATTCAGCCTCCTGCGCGGCCATGCGTTCACGCAAGGCGTCATTCTCGCGCTTGAGCGCGGCGCGTTCCGCCGCATGGTCCTGTTCCATCGTCGCGATCCGATCCGTCAGGTCGCGGTGGACCTCGCGAAGCTCGCGT
This sequence comes from Ectothiorhodospiraceae bacterium 2226, assembly GCA_013348725.1. Classification (NCBI taxonomy): domain Bacteria; kingdom Pseudomonadati; phylum Pseudomonadota; class Gammaproteobacteria; order Chromatiales; family Ectothiorhodospiraceae; species Ectothiorhodospiraceae bacterium 2226. Next base: position 2,878,763 of record CP054689.1, on the reverse strand, counting down.
TGCGCCACCCGGGCGGCCGCGTGTTCACCCAAGATGTAGTGCAGCAGGCGCGCCGTGACCAGCCACTCGCTGTGCTCGCCCGCCAGACCGAGTTGCGCGATATACGCCCCGATCTCCCGGCGCACGCGTTCGAGCTCGTCCTCGTCGGCCCGCGCCGCCAGCACCAGCAACCCATAGCGCAGCAGGTAGATCGGCTCCGGCCGTGCGGCGTAATCGGCCGCCGCGCCGTCCAGCGTGGCCTGCAAATGCGTCTGCACATGCGCGGTATTGCGGGCCTCCGGCGGCAAGGCGGACAGCGACTCGCTGTAGCTCAGCATCTCTTCCCACAGTTGGCGGCGGGTCATCGGGGGGACTGTCCCCTCCTCCGCGGCCCGCGCCTGTTCGGAATCCGCCTGCGAGGTCAGCAGGGCGCAGCCACTGAGCCCCATCGCCGCCATCAGCGCCGCTGCGCCGAGTACGCGCAGCGCCTTACGCTGCATCACTGCAATCCCGCCATGCGTTCGGCAAGGTGACGCGAAAATGTGCGCCCTGGTCGGCATCGAGCACCTCGAGGGTACCGTTGTGCAATTGCACGCACTCGCGCGCGATGGAAAGGCCGAGCCCGGTGCCCTTGATAGGGCCGTTGGAGCGCGCGCTACCCTGGAAGAATGCTTCGAAGACCCCGCGGCGCTCCTCGGGAGGGATGCCCGGTCCTTGATCACGGACGTCGATCACGGCGCCGCGATCCGCGAGTTGCAAGCTGACATCGATGCGCCCGCCCGTTGGCGAGTACTTCACTGCATTGGACAACAAGTTATCCAACACGCAGCGCAGCTTGTCGCGGTCGGCCTGGGCGCACACCTCCACCAGGGCGCAGCGGATGTCGAGGCCGTGGGTGCGAGAGGCGAGGCGGTGGGTGGCACAGACTTCCTCTACCAGCCGGTCCAAGCGCACGCGCTCGGATTGCAATCGCGGGCCGTCGAGCTCCAAGGTGCTGAAATCGAGCAGGTCCTCGATCAGGCGCTGCAGACGAATACTGCTCTCTTGCAACACGAGCACGATCTCGCCCTGCTCATCGTTCAAGGTGCCGGCCACCCCTTCGTTCAGCAGTTGGCTGCTCTCGCGGATGGTGGTCAGCGGCGTCTTCAGCTCATGCGACATATGGCGCAGAAAGTTCACCTTTTGATTCTCCAGCGCAACGACCCGCTGGCGCATCCACTCGAGGTGTCGCCCAAGGGCCCGCAAATCATCCGGCCCTTGTACCGCGATCGGGCCGGAAAAATCGCCGTCGCCCAGCCGCCGTATAGCGCCGCTCAAGCGCTTGAGCGGCCGCACGATCAAGGTCGCGAAGAACGCACCCAGCAGCAGCGCGGCGGGAATGAGTCCCCATATCTGCCAGTACAACAGGGACTGCGTGCGGTCGGCCAGACGCTGCATCTCGGCGACGCTGTCGGCGATCAACTGACTGCTCTCCGCCAGCACGGCGCGTGCCGCGCCGTTCAATTGGCCAAATGCTTCCACCGCCGCGCGCACCTGGGCCGCGTCGCCCGAACTGAGTTGACGGTAGGCCTCGGCCTCGCGCGTGCGCAGTCCTTCGATGGCCTCCCGATGGGCGGGCCTCAGCCCCTGCAGATCATCGATCGTCTGGTGTAGTTGCGCGCGCCTGGACTCGTACACCTCGAGCAACCCCTGATCGCCCAGCACGTGGAGTTGGCGCGCGGTGCGCTCCAGCGCGGTCACATGTTCGACCAGCATACGACTGGCCTGGGTGGCGTTGGCCGAGTGAAAGACGCTGACTTGGCTATGGCGGGCCAACTGGTCGACATAGGCGGCCGCGACAATCAGGCCCAGCATCAACGGCACCGCCACCGCCGCATAGCCGAGCAAGACCAGTCGCAGTATGGAACCGGAGCGAAAGAATGACACGCGCGCGACCCTGAGCTTGCGAATCATCGAGATGTAGGGGCGATCTCACGACGCCCGTCCTCTGTTGCTTCAGCATCGGAGATTAACACACGCGCGCGGCACCGGATGCGAATCGGCGCCGGCGAGGCGCCGCAGCCCCGTAGCCACAGGGCGTCAAACGCCATAAAAAGGTGCTGCCTCGAGACGCGCCCGCGCCCCGAGGCAGCACCTGTGGCGAACTAGCCTCGCATCCGGCTAGTACAGCCGGGGTTACGGAAGCATGTCGGTCCCGGCTTCCCCATCCTTCTCCTCGGCTTCCTTCTCCTTGTCGCCGCTCTCGGCTTCCTGATCCGGCAGCCCGGCGGGCGCGTCTGCCATCAGCATCTGCGCTTCCTGATCGGCCTCGATCACGTCGGCGTGGACGGCCTGAATCGCGGCGAAGCTGAAGATGAGACCCAGCGCAACGGAAAGAATGCTCTTATTCATATGTTGTCTCCTGACAGTGGATGGTTGTCGTTATCGGTGTGGCCCCATCCTGGGACCGCGCTAAGGCAGTGCGACAACCGTGCCAGTTGGTGCTGATCCTTTAGAATCCGTCGCTTGTTCGACATTCGGCGCCCCGCACCCGGTGCCGCTGTTGGTGATCCTGGACACCCGCATCTTCTTCTACTGGAAATCAGTCGGTTATCCTGTACGCAAACGCTTACAGGTTATTCAACCGGTTGTTTTTAGGCGTTTCTTGTTCTGTTCGCGCATGGTGGCAAAAAAAAACTGCCTGGAGCGTAGGCGCCGCTCCTAGGCAGTGTGGGGCCATCCTGGCCCAAGTCGCTCTGAGGCTGTGCGGACCGGCAGGGCCCCGAGAACCTGTACGGCGCTGCGTGGCGCTTCCCCGCAGCCTGACGCGCACGCCGTAGTGCCCGGTCCGCAACCACGCACACCCCGATGCGCGTGGTCGATCAGCTCCAGCGACACGGAAGGATGATGCTCATCCCTACTCCCCGAGCCGAGTCATGCTCGAGGAAACCGCGCGTCGGGTGATGCGAACCCCGTGCCACATGGGCATTAGCGCGTAATATCCGACACTTACAAACTAAATCAGGGATATCGGTTTAACCGCGTGTCGCAATCCCTCTACAACTCGAGGCTCGGTAACGGAATATCAATTCGTTAGGGTGTACGCGATCGCCTACACTCACGGCGCCGCCTCGCCCGGGGCGACGAGGAGGCGCCACCTTCTCGCCTGCGGGGTGGCCTCTGCAGCGTGTCGGGCGGGCACCTCACGGGCGTCGACGGCGTCCTCGCTCGCGCGATGCCGCTGTTCACGGCCCGGCGACACCCCCGCCCTCCCATTTCTTAGCCTTGCGAGAGGCCCTGCGTTCGGGGTGCTAAGCGCGGCCCGTGGCGGACCGCGCCTCGCTAAATGCGCCGGGCTTGCGCCGCGGCGTTGCCGACGTAGGTAGCCGGCGACAACTCCTTGAGCCGGGTCTTCTCGGCATCGGGAATCTCGAGGGTATCGATGAAGGCATGCAGCGATGCCTGGTCGATGCCCCCCCGCCCGCGCGTCAGCGCCTTGAGTTTCTCGTAGGGTTCGGGCACACCGTAGCGCCGCATCACGGTCTGGATGGGCTCGGCCAGCACCTCCCAACTGTGATCGAGATCGGCCGCCAGGCGGGCGGCATCGGCCTGAAGCTTGCCGATGCCCTTGAGGGTCGCCTCGTAGGCGATGATGCAGTGAGCAAAGGCGGTGCCGATGTTGCGCAGCACGGTGGAGTCGCTGAGGTCGCGCTGCCAGCGCGACACCGGCAGCTTGGCGCCAAAGTGCGCGAACAGCGCATTGGCCACCCCAAGATTGCCTTCGGAGTTTTCGAAATCGATGGGATTCACCTTGTGCGGCATGGTCGAGGAGCCCACCTCGCCCGCCACGGTGCGCTGCTTGAAGTAGCCCAGCGAGATGTAACCCCACACGTCGCGGTCGAAGTCGAGCAGCACCGTGTTGAAGCGCGCCACGGCGTCGAACAGTTCGGCGAGATAGTCGTGCGGCTCGATCTGCGTGGTGTAGGGATTCCAACCGAGCCCGAGCCCCGCCACGAAATCGCGCGCGAAGGCCTCCCAGTCGAGTTCGGGATAGGCCGCGAGGTGCGCGTTGTAATTGCCGACCGCGCCGTTGATCTTGCCCAGCACCTCGACCGCCGCCACCTGATCGCGCTGGCGCTGCAGGCGATAGACCACGTTGGCCACTTCCTTGCCGAGCGTGGTCGGTGAGGCGGGCTGCCCGTGCGTGCGCGAGAGCATCGGCCGTTCGGCATGGGCGTGCGCGAGCTCGCGCAGCGCCGCGATCACGCTGTCCATGCGCGGCAGCAGGTGCTTGGCGCGCCCCTCCTCCACCATCAGCGCATAGGCGAGGTTGTTGATGTCCTCCGAGGTGCAGGCGAAATGCAGAAACTCGCTCACGCCGGCAAGCTCGGCGTTACCGGCAACCTGTTCCTTCAGGAAATACTCGACCGCCTTGACGTCATGGTTGGTGGTGCGCTCGATGGCCTTCACGCGCTCGGCGTGCGCCACGGGGAACTCGGCCACCAGCCGTTCCAGATCCCTTTGGGCACCCTCGCCGAGCGACGGGACCTCGGCAATCTCCGGATGGCGTGCCAGGGCCTGCAGCCAACGGACCTCGACCAGCACGCGGTAGCGGATCAAGCCATATTCGCTGAACACGCCGGCGAGTTCGGCGGCGCGGGCGCGGTACCGGCCGTCGACGGCGGAGATGGCGGTCATGCTCGTCAGGTCCATGGAAAAGCTCCGGGGTAAAAAGAGCGCATCATACAACAAGGCCCCGCCGACGACGACGCAGGGCCAGGCGCCTGGGCGCGCGACGGTGCCCGTTTTCGGGGCCCGCAGCAGTTACGCTATAATGCCCAGTCGGCCTTCTTCCGCCTGTCGCGCAGCGCGATGCGAAGGACCGCCTGAGCCGGCGCCGCCGGCCCAACCCCGCCGGTCCCAGCCGGCACGTACCCGCAGGTAGGTTTCATGATCGAAGAATATCGCAAGCACGTCGACGAGCGCGCCGCGCAGGATCTGCCGCCGCTGCCGCTGAATGCCGAACAAACCGCCGCGCTGGTCGAGGCGCTCAAGCAGCCCGCGCCCGCCGAGGGGGCGTTCCTGGTCGAACTGCTCACCGACCGCGTCCCGCCGGGCGTGGACGAGGCCGCTTACGTCAAGGCCGCCTTCCTGGCCGACGTCGCCAAGGGCACCACGCGCTGCGCGCTGATCGACCGCAAGAAGGCCACCAAGCTGTTGGGCACCATGCTGGGCGGCTACAACATCGGCCCGCTGGTCGAACTCCTGGATGACGACGACATGGCGCCGGTCGCGGCGCGGGCGCTGTCGCGCATGACGCTGTTGTTCGATGCCTATCACGACGTGGTGCACAAGGCCAAGACCAACAACTGGGCCAAGGAGATCGTCGAGTCCTGGAGCGACGCGCACTGGTTCACGCAGCGCCCCGAGATACCGGCGGAACTGACCCTCACCGTGTTCAAGGTCGACGGCGAGATCAACACCGACGACCTCTCGCCCGCCTCGGAGGCGTGGAGCCGCCCCGACATCCCGCTGCACGCCAAGGCCATGCTCATCAACCGCATGCCGGACGCCATCGACCAACTCATCGCGCTGAAGAAGCAGCACGGCCACGCCATCGTGTTCGTGGGCGACGTGGTCGGCACGGGTTCCTCGCGCAAGTCGGCCATCAATTCCGTGCTGTGGCACATCGGCGACGACATCCCCTACGTGCCCAACAAGCGCACCGGCGGCGTGATCCTGGGCGGCAAGATCGCCCCGATCTTCTTCAATACCGCGGAAGACTCGGGCGCGCTGCCCATCGAGTGCGACGTGAGCGCGCTCAGCACCGGCGACGTGATCAAGGTCTACCCCCGCGAGGGGCGCATCACGCGCGCGGACGGCAGCGAGGTCACCCGGTTCGACCTCAGGCCCAGCACGCTGCTGGACGAGGTGCGCGCGGGCGGGCGCATTCCGCTCATCATCGGCCGCACCCTCACCGACCGCACGCGCGAGGCGCTGGACCTGCCGGCGTCCCAGGTGTTCCAGCGCCCCGGCGACGTGGCCGACAATGGCAAGGGCTACACCCTGGCGCAGAAGATGGTCGGGCGCGCCTGCGGCGTGACCGGTATCCGCCCCGGTACCTACTGCGAGCCGCGCATCACCACGGTGGGCTCGCAGGACACCACCGGCGCCATGACGCGCGACGAATTGAAGGAACTCGCCTGCCTCGGCTTCTCGGCCGATCTGGTGATGCAGAGCTTCTGCCACACCGCCGCCTACCCCAAGCCGGTGGACATCAAACTGCAGCACGATCTGCCCGCCTTCATGAGCAGCCGCGGCGGCGTCGTGCTGCGCCCCGGCGACGGCATCATCCACTCCTGGCTGAACCGCATGTTGCTGCCCGACACCGTGGGCACCGGCGGCGACTCGCACACCCGCTTCCCGATCGGCATCAGCTTCCCGGCCGGCTCGGGCCTGGTGGCCTTCGCCGCGGCGCTGGGCGTGATGCCGCTCGACATGCCCGAATCCGTGCTGGTGCGCTTCAAGGGCGAGATGCAGCCCGGTATCACCCTGCGCGACCTGGTGAACGCCATCCCCTACGCGGCCATCCAAAAGGGTCTGCTGACGGTCGAGAAGCAGAACAAGAAAAACGTGTTCTCCGGCCGCGTGCTGGAGATCGAAGGCCTGCCGAAGCTCAAGGTCGAACAGGCCTTCGAGCTGGCCGACGCCTCGGCCGAGCGCTCCGCCAACGGCTGCACCGTGCGCCTCGACAAGGAACCGATCATCGAGTACCTGCAGTCCAACATCACTCTACTGCGCTGGATGATCGCCAACGGCTACCAGGACCAGCGCACCCTGCAGCGGCGCATCGAGGCCATGGAGGCCTGGCTCGCGAACCCGACGCTGCTCGAGCCCGACGCCGACGCCGAGTATGCCGAGGTGATAGAGATCGATCTGAACGAGATCAAAGAGCCCTTGCTCGCCTGCCCCAACGACCCGGACAACATCAAGCCGCTGTCCGAAGTCGCCGGCGACACCGTGGACGAGGTGTTCATCGGCTCGTGCATGACCAACATCGGCCACTACCGCGCGGCGGGCAAGCTGATCGAGGACGTGAGCGACGTGCCGGTGCGCCTATGGGTGGTGCCCCCGACGCGCATGGACGAACACCAGCTTACCGAGGAAGGCTATTACGCGATCTTCGGCCGCGCCGGCGCGCGCACCGAGGTGCCGGGCTGCTCGCTGTGCATGGGCAACCAGGCGCGCGTGAAGGACAATGCCACCGTGGTCTCCACCTCCACGCGCAACTTCCCCAACCGCATGGGCAAGGGCGCGCAGGTGTATCTCGCCTCGGCCGAGTTGTCCGCCATCACCGCGCGGCTCGGCCGCATCCCCACGGTCGAGGAGTACATGGAATACGCCAAGCGCATCGACCCGCTCGCGGACGACATCTACCGCTACCTCAACTTCCACGAGATCGAGGAATACCAGGCCCAGGCCCAGAAGGTCATCCCGATCGCCGCCGCCGGCTGAGCCACCGCAGAGCTCCCGCTAGTAGCACTCGCGGCACTCGCGGCACTCGCGGCACACGCGGCACACGCGGCACAGGGATGTGCCGCCGTGATCGGCGGCGAAGTCGGCGATCACGAAGCAAAGCGAAAACCGCGCTTTTCGCTTTGCGTGGTCTGAACCATCCAGGATGGATGGATTCAGACCTTCCACAAGATGCCGCCGTGAGCAACGGTGCCGCCGTTCACGACGCAAAGCGAAAACCACGCTTCTCGCTTTGCGTGGTCTGAGCCATCCAGGATGAAAGGATCAAACCCTACAACTAATACCGCGGCATGTGCCGCCCCTTGGGCACCACCACGATACCGGTCGCGCTGACCGGCCAGCGCCGCCGGTCGGCCTCCACGTCATAGCCGACGGTATCGCCCGCCTCGATCACGTTGAAGCGATCCACGATGGCGCGCCGCAGCTTGGCGCCACGGCGGATGGTGACGTAGTCCATGATGATGCAGCCGTCCACCTCGGCGCCCTCCTCGATGGTGACCTCGCGCCGTAGAATGGAGTTGTGCACCTTGGCGCCTTTGATGATCGACCCGCTGCCAAGGATGCTGTTGTTCACCTCACCCGACACCAGCTTGGCGCTCGGCCCCGGGTAGTGGCTGGAGTACAGCGGCCACTCCTTGTTGAAGGCGTCGACCTTGGGCTCCTCGCCCAGAAAATCGAAATGCGCCTCGTAGAAGGCCTCGACGGTTCCGACATCTCGCCAATAGGCGGGATCCTCGTACGGCTTGAGGCCGCGGATGCGGTTGGTGCCGTAGTTGTAGGCGTACACCCGATGGGTGTCCTTCAGACGCGGCAGCACGTCGCCGCCGAAGTCATAGCCCTTGTAGTTAGACGATTCCTCCAGCGCTCTGCAGAGCACGTCGGTACTGAAGATGTAGTTGCCCATGGAGGCGTAGGCGTGCTCCGGATCGCCCGGGATGGACGGCGGCTCCGCCGGCTTCTCGCGAAATTCGCGGATGCGCCCGTCGGCCTCGGCGTCGATCACCCCAAACGCGGTGGCCTCGTTCACCGGCACCGGCAACGCCGCGACCGTGACGTCCGCCTCGCGCTCCAAGTGAAACTGCGCCATCTGTTTGATGTTCATGCGGTAGATGTGATCGGCACCGAACACCGCCACCAGGTCAGGCCGGTGCTCGTCGATCAGGTTGAGATTCTGCGCCACGGCGTCGGCGGTGCCCTGGAACCAGTGCGGACCCTCGCGCATTTGCGGCGGCACCACGGTGACGAAGTGTCCCGAGAGCAACGGCGACATCACCCAGGCGCGGCGCACGTGCTCGATCAAGGATTGCGACTTGTACTGCACGAGGAGATAGATGGAATGGATTCCGGAGTTGACCAAATTGCTCAAAACGAAATCCACGATGCGGTAACGCCCACCAAAGGGCACCGCCGGTTTGGAACGTTCTGCGGTGAGTGGGTAGAGGCGCTTCCCCTCACCGCCGGCCATCACGATAGCGAGGATACGCGGGTTGATCATCGGCATGAAATTCCCTTTTCACAAGGGTGCCGCGGTCCGGCGCATCCTGCGCCCGCGGCACCCCGGCCCGAGTCGGATTTTGCTTGGGAAAGGCCTGCTCAACCCCTCTTGGATCGCTCAGGCCGCGCGAGGCGACGACGCCGCTCTCGCGCTCACCATCAACCGCGCGGTGCCGTTGACGGTGGCGACGCATCCCCGCGCCGCGGGTGCCCTTGAAACATCAAAGCTTCCTACAGTGTAGCCGACCCGCCGTGGCCGCCGTCTTAATTGATCAGCCGCTCGAAGATCCGGAATCCGGCCACATAGGTACCAACCGACGAGCCCGCGGTGACGAAGATGAACACCAGCAGGGTGCGGGCCACCCGGTTGCGCCACCAGCCCGAGAGCCTAGTCACGTCATGCCGCAGATCGGCGAAATCCCCCACCTGCGGGCGCCGCAAGGCGATCTCGATGGCCGCCGCGACCACGCCTGCGCCCACGGTGGGGTTCAGCGACGTGATGGGCGCAGCGGCGAAGGAGCCGACCACCGTGACGGGATGGGCGAAGGCGAGCAGCGCCCCAAGCGCCGCCAAGGTCCCGTTGATCAACACCCAGTCGCCGATCAGCTGGAAGCCGACATCGACTCCCCGGCTGAAGCCGATCAGGAAGCCGATCAGCACCAGGCCGATGACGATCCAGGGAATCATGCGCGGCCAGCGCGCGCCGGGCGGCACGATGGACAGCGCGTTCAGCGCAGCGGGCACCTCGCGCGGCTCGCCCCGCTCCAGATACGCGGCGAGTCCCTTCAGGTGACCGGCGCCGATCACCACCAGGACATGGCGGTAGCCGTTCGCCTCGGCTTCCTCGCGCAGGCGGGCCGACATGAACTGGTCGCGCTCGTCGATCAACGTCTCGTACATCGCTCCGGAGCGCTGCGCGAACTCGGCGAAGGTGGTCTCGAGAATATCGCCTTCCTTGAGCCGCTCGATCTCCTCCTCGGTGACCTTCTCGCGGCTGAACAGGCTGCCGAACAGCCCGCTGATCAGACCGAAGCGCTGCCACCAGGGCAGGCTGCGGTAGACGCGTTTGAGGGTGACCCCCACGTCGCGGTCCACCAGCAGGATGGGCAGGTCCTGGGCGTTGGCGCTCTCGATCGCGGCGCGCATCTCGGCGCCCGGTTCGATACCGAACTGCTCCGCGAGGCGTTGCTGATAGGCGCCGAGCGCGAGGCTCGCGGCGACCATGCCGGCCTTGCCACTGCGCACCACCTCGAACAGGTCCATACGCGCCAGGGCCTCGGGTTTGACCAGCGACTGATAACGGTTCTCGCACAACTCCACCGCCACGGCATCGTACTCGCCGCCGACGATCTCGGCGCGGACCTCCTCGGCACTGGCGCGGGAGACGTGGGCGGTACCCACCAAAGTGAAACGGGTCGCCCCGCACTGGACGGTGCAGCGCGGCCCCTGGGAGATTGGTTCGTTCATTCGACTCTGTGGTTACGGCGGCTCACACGCCGCCGCCGGTATGATAGCAGGTGCCCCGCCGAACCCCGATGACGCGGATCACCCGACCCGTTGCCGATACCCCGCCAGCAGGGCGCGCCGCACGACATAGAGGGCGATGAAACCGGCCGCCAGCAACAGCAGGGCCGCCTCGCTCACGATGGGCAACAGCAGCACCAGCCACGCGAACACAGCGGGCCCGGCCGCCAGTCCCACATGGGGCCAGAACCGCGCGCCGCTGGCCTCCACCAGGCCGTGCCACTGCACCCCGCCTGCGAAAGCCAGTGCCAACGCAAGGTAGAGCGCCATCGCCTCCAGCAGCCAACCGTGCCAGCGCGGGTCGGCGAACAGCATCCACAGCCCGGCAAGGATCAGCGGCAGCAGCGCGAGCAGGCCGAGTCCCCAGCCGCGCCGTTCGGGAGTAGCGGGATTGTGCATATCAGGAGTTTAGCGGCTGTTGCGCGTTGGCGGCGGCTCAGTCGTCGCGCGCGTCGACCGGCAGACACGCGTCCGCACGCGGGCTGCGCATCGGTCGACCCAGCGCGTAGCCCTGGCCCAACTGGAAGCCCGCGCGCCGGGCCTCGGCGGCCAATTCCGCACACTCGATGCCTTCCGCGACCAACTCGTAGCCGGTCTCGCGCATCAGCTTGGCGAGCCCCGCGACCACCGCCCCCAGGCGCTGCTCCCCGCCCAGACTGTGGACCAGGGCCAGATCGAACTTGACGATATCCACCGGCATGTCCGCCACATAACGCAGCGAAGAATAACCGCTGCCGAAGTCGTCGAGCACGATCACGAAGCCTTCCGCGCGCAGTCGCGCCAGGGCTTCGGCAGCGCGCTCGATGTTCGCAATCAGACTGGTTTCGGTGAGCTCGAGCATGATGGCGCGGCTGGGCAGAAACTTCGCGAGGCGAAAGATGGCGGACTGCGCGGCGTCGTCCAGCAGGCTCGGCGCCGCCAAGTTGACCGCTACGCCGACACCGGCGGGCAAATGGTCGGCCGTGAGGTCGTCATACACGGCCCTCAGCACCGCACAGTCGAACTCGGTTTCCAGGCGCTGGGACTGCAGGATCGGCATGATCTGTCGGGGGAGGATCAATTCGCCCTCGCGCTCGATACGCGCCAGGGCCTCGTAATACTTCACGTCCCCACTGCCCAGATGCGCAATCGGCTGATAGTGCATCTGCAGGGCCTGGCTGCCCGCGAGCACCTCGTACACGGTGTCGCGCGTCCAGTGCGACACCAGGCCATCGCTGTCCGCCTCCATCTCGGGACTGTATAGCGCGAGATGGCTCCGATTGGGGCGCTTGGCGTGATACATGGCCACGTCGGCACGGCGCATGAGGTCGGAATAGCCACGCACCTCTTCCACCGCCGCCTCGCAGATGCCGATGCTGAGCTTGATCGGCTCGCGGATCCCGTAGCTGCAGAAATCCTCCCGCCGCACCTCGTCCAGACAGCGCTGAGCCAGCGCCACCGCCTTGCCGGGCGTGCTCGCGCAGTACATGGCGGCGAACTCGTCACCGCCCATGCGGTATAGGCGATCACCGCGGCGCAGCCCCCGCCCGAGGGCGCCGGCGATGCCGCGCAGCACCGCGTCGCCCACGGTATGCCCGTAGGTGTCGTTGATGGCTTTGAAGTGATTGCAGTCGAACAGCAGCAGCGCCACCCAACCTGCGCGCGTGCGCTCGAAGGCCTGGCGGATGTCCTCTTCGAAGGCACGCCGATTGAACACCTCGGTGAGCGAGTCGCGGTGAGCGAGCTGCCACAGTTCGCGGTTCTTGTCGTCCAGGCGCCGATGCAGCGCGCTCAACCGGCCGTGATAGTCCTGCAGGGAATTCCACACCTTGTGCAGCTCGTGCACAAACAAGCGGGGGCAATGCTGGCGTCGCGTACCGCTGCTCAGTGCGTCGATATGGCGCGACAGGCAGCGCAGCGGCAGCGAGATGAAGGCCGTGATGGTGCCGTAGAGCAGCAGAGCGACAAACAAGGCGAGCGCGCCCGCGCGCAGCACCGCGCTCAGCAGCGCATCCCGCAGGCTCTCGTCGGCCGCATCGGCGCGCACGACGAAGTTGGTGCGCCCGCCGACGCCCGCCACGTCCACTTGCTCGTCGTGCTCCATCAGCAGGTGCAGGCTGGCCGGCTCGATATATCGGAACGGGTACTGGCCGGCGCGCAGGATCTCGATGAGCGGCGCGCGCAACTCGGCATAGCCGAGCGGGTGGTTGCGCGTCGGCGGCTGCACCGTCCGCACGCTCCGCAGTACCACGGTGTCGTCCACCCGCTGCACCCAGGCACCGGCCGGCGGCGGGGCGTCGAGCGCGGGCCCCAGGCCGTCGAGCGGCGTGCCGTGGGAGCCGTAAAGCACGAGTTCGGCGCGGATCGAGGGCAGCTTGCCGGAACTCGCCAAGCGGTGGTCCCGCCAGTAGCTGTAGTAGGTAGGATCGACCAGCTGCTGGCGCACCTCGTCCCACGCGGCGAGCCCGTCCAGCGCCCCGTGCAGCGTGTCCACCAGTTGCTGAAGATTGGCGTTCAACTCGGCGCGCGCGGCCTGCACCGCTTGATCGCGCATCTGGCCGCGCACATCGTCGATCTGTTGAAAGGCCATCAGACCGACCACGCCGAACACCACCGCCGTCAGCGCAATAAAGGACGTAACGTAGGCGTTGATGGAAAAGCCGCTGCGCGGCTGCGTCGCCATCAGTGGCGTCCGTGGGGCGCGTCCCGCGCCTCCAGCAGCTCGACCACGATATCGTGCAGCGGCACTTCGTGTCGTGCGTCGAAGAAGTGGTTCGCCCCGTCGACCATGACGACCGCCGCACCAGCCTCGGCGACCAGCCCCGCCCAGGAGCTGCCCATCCGGTGATCCGCACTACCCTTCACCGCCACCGCCGGCACGGGAAGCTCGCGCAGCGCCGCCAGTATCGCCGAGCGGGACCAGCGCACGTAGGAATAGTAGGCACGGGCGGTCGTAACGTAGCTGTCGTTGGCACAATAATGCAGCGTATAGGGCCGCAGCGCCTGCGATGGATCCTCGGCCTCGCGCCGCACGCGGCGGAGATCGACGTGGACGCTCGCGCCCACGCCGTGCTCGACGTCGACCAAGCTTACCGCGATCAAGCGGGAGACAGGGCCGGCGGGCCGCGTTCCGAGATAGGCGGCCAACTGCACGCCGCCGTAGCTGTGCCCCAACAGCACGATGTCCTTGTGGCCCACGCCCTGCAGCCAGTCGATCCAGGCGCCGATCTCGTCGAGCGCCTGGTCCATGGTGTGGGTATGCACCGCCTCGCAGGACAGCACCGCGCGGCGGTGGGGAACGTTGAGGGAGAGCGTGGGCGCGAGCGTCGTAACACCGGCGATACTCAGACTCTCGGCAAGGCGCGCCACGGTGTGAAACTCGCGCGTCTGCAGAAAGCCGTGCAGCAGCAGTACCGCCGGCCGATCCGCCTCCCCGGGCTGGTAGTGGGCGGTCGCCGTCAGGCCGGGCTGCACCTCGAGACTGACCTCCTCGGCAGCGCCCGCGGACCAGCACAGCAGTGCCAGCACGCCGCCGGCCAATCCGCGCCGGAGCCGAGACGGCTTCTTCTTGTAGTCCTGCATGCAGCGGCCCCTCCCCTCCCCGGCGCCTATCAAACCGCAGCGAGCCCTGAAGGGTCAAGCGACCATGCCTTGACTCGCGGCCGCCCACTCCTAAGTTTAAGGAAGTGCGGATATTCCGATCTTCCTGCGGCACCGCAACGTGCCGCCGTTAGCAACGGCTCCAAGCCGTTGATAATGAGTTAAAGGGAAAATCGCGCTTTCCGCGCGCGCGGTCTGGAATATCCAGAAGGGATTAACGTAAGACCTTCTCCCGGCTAAGAAATCCAGGATGGATTCTATTCAGACCTTCTTCATGTACACACACGGCAAGGTGGCGGCTTCCCCGACCCTGCACGCCATCGCCCGAATCCCCCCCGGAGGATGCCCCGATGCGAGACCACCGGCACCACCCCCGTCTTTCCACCCCCAGTCCCTGTACCGCGCCGCGCACCGCACCGGTTGCCGTCGACGTGGCGGACCGCCATTATCGACTGGACGCGGGCAACACGCCCGCGCTGGTGCGCTACGCGCGCGGGCGCGACGGCGGCCCGCTCGACGTCCAGATCCACACGCCCGGCCTAATCACCGTGTTCAATGTTGGCGACATGCGCACATCGCCCGCGCCGACTGCGCGAGTCGAGGCCACGGCTTCAGGGAGGAAGCCTCATGAGCCGCATCACGTATTACGTCAAGAGCCTGTTCATGACAGAGTTGCTGCGTGGCATGGGCGTCACCGGCCGCTACCTGTTCAGGCCTAAGGTCACGGTCCAGTACCCGGACGAGAAGACCCCGCAGTCCAACCGCTTCCGCGGCCTGCACGCGCTGCGGCGGTATGCCAACGGCGAAGAGCGCTGCATCGCATGCAAGCTGTGCGAGGCGGTGTGTCCCGCCGTTTGCATCACCATCGAGTCCGAGGAACGCGCCGACGGCAGTCGCCGTACGACGCGCTACGACATCGATCTCTTCAAGTGCATCTACTGCGGCTTCTGCGAAGAGGCCTGCCCGGTCGATGCCATCGTGCTCACGCGCATCCAGGACTTTCATTTCGAGCGACGCGGCGAGTCGATCATCGACAAGCAGTCCCTGTTGAAAATCGGCGATCGCCTGGAAAAAGAGATCGCGGAAGACCGTCGCATGGATGCGCCTTACCGATGAGTACCTTACGCATTATCTTTAAAGTTTAGTAGAGACAAAACACCTAGCCCGCCGCTACTACTTCAGTTTCTCACCCGCCCCCCCCGGAACATGACAAACGTGACGCCTGTGCTAAACCCTTAAGTACAAGAAGCAGAAGCAAGGCAAACAAAGAAGAACGTAGCGCAGGGACGGCGCGAAGGGCACGGCAGGGAAGCCCTAACGAACAAGAAGACCGAATCGACGTCTTTGGTCTCAGCACAACCCGTCATGCTGGCAACGCCTTCCGGCGCCTATGTTCCGTCAGGGGATGGTCTGTTTAGCAGCGAACCTACTGTTCGCGTGCAGCAAACCAGTGCGGAGGCGAAGAATAATGATCAACGCAACAAGAACCGGCCTTTTGGCCACTCTCTTCATGTTCATTCTGCCCTTCAATGTCGGGGCGGACACCAAACGAACCCAAGGCGTCGAGCGTGCGCCGTGCTACACCGCGGCCTGTGGCAGGGTGGAAGGCATCACGCGACAGCAGGTGGAGGCGTGGGTGCATGAACTCGCGCCCGAGTTCGGACTCGATCCGGAACTGGTGCTCATCATCATCGGCGTGGAATCGGCCTTCCTGCCCAACGCGGTGTCCCATCGCAACGCGCACGGCCTGATGCAACTTATCCCGGCCACCGCAAAGCGGTTCGGCGTCGACGACATCATGAACCCGATCGAGAACCTGCGCGGCGGCATGGCCTACCTGCAGTGGCTGATGCGTTATTTCGATCACGACCTCGAACTGGCACTGGCGGCTTACAACGCCGGAGAAGGCGCCGTCCAGCGCTATCGTGGTATTCCACCGTTTCCGGAGACGCAGGCCTACGTGCGGCGGATCACACAGAGCTACTCGCAGCTCGTGGCTGCGGCGGGCGACTGAGCGCGCCCGCCGCGGCTCACTCACTAGCGACCATAAGCCAAGAGGCGAACGTCACAGACCGCGATCCGTCGGGCTGGTGCTCTCACCCTCACCCGGCTCCATCGCCTCGGGCTCCACGCCGTCTATCCGCCGGTCCGGCGGGATGCCGGTGTGTCCCGGGGTGGTGCCGGCACCGCCCGGCACAGGCGCCTCGTCCATCTGGCCCTGTAGCTCCTCCAGAAACACCGCAAACTCGGACTCGTCGATACGGCCCTCTTGCGAAGTGTCATATCGGTCGAAGTTCTGCTCCAGTATCGGCAGGGCCCTCGCCTCCTCCCGGTCGATGTAGCCGTCACCGTCCTGGTCCAGGGCGCCGAACTCGATCTCCTCGGGCTGCATGCCTCCGAGCATGTCACCCTCGGCCCCCTGCTCCTGGGCCATGCCGTTCGCGGCCGGCTCCCCCGCTTGCTCCGGATCGACCGGCTGCTCGTGTGCCTCGCGAGGCTGTACGTCATAAGGTTCCACCTCGCCGGTTTGGTCCAGTGGATCCGGCGTGCCTTCGTCGCCGCGGTCGCAGGCGGCCAGTCCACCGACCGCAACAGCGGTCGCCATGGCGAGCACCAAGCGCTTCAGCGTTGTTCCTTCGGCGTTCATGCGTAGCTCCTCTCCCTTGTGCGCGCCCTCTGTCACTACAGCGCGCGCGTTCTTTCTTCCGAAGGGAGTTCAGCAATAGGCATGCCAGACGCGGTATTGGTGCCACCGACAGGGCTGCGCCGCGCGATGCCACGCGAAGGCAGAGCCGATAGGGGCGCCGTAGCGTCATGGCGAGCCGAGGGCTCGCCGGCATCCAATTGAACCGACGCAGCGAACCGCCCGCCGGCGTCGTCTACAAACGACAGGACATGCGGTTAAAGGACGAGATCGGGGGACGGGACGAATCAGGTGTGGCCCCGCCCAGCGGGCGGGGCCACTGCGCAGAAACTAGCGGCCGAAGCCCGCTTCGCGCGCGTGCTGCTCCAGGTAGTCGCGGAAGGCGTCCGCCAGTTCGGGGTGCTTGAGGCCGTACTCGACGGTGGCCTGCAGGTAACCGAGTTTGCTACCGCAATCGTAGCGCTTGCCCTTGAACGGGTAGGCGAGCACGCGCTCCTGCTCCAAAAGCAGCGCGATGGCGTCGGTGAGCTGGATCTCCCCGCCCGAGCCGCGTTGGGTGCGGTCCAGGCAGTCGAAGATGGCAGGCGTCAGCACGTAACGCCCGACCACACCAAGGGTCGACGGCGCCTCGCTCGGACGAGGCTTCTCGACGATGCCGTCGACGCGCGAGAGCCCCTCCTCCCACGGCTTCGCATCCACGATGCCGTAGCGATCCGTGTGCTCGTGCGGGACGTCCTCGACGCCCAACAGGCTGCACTGGTGACGGTTGAAATTCTCGACCATCTGAGCCATCGCACCCTGCCCGCCACCGTCGATCAAGTCGTCCGCGAGGATGACCGCGAAGGGATCGCCGTTGATCACCGAGCGTGCGCACTGCACGGCATGGCCGAGCCCCAGCGTCTCCGATTGGCGAATGTAGATGCAGGTGACGTGCGACGGCACGATGCCGCGCACCATTTCCAACAGCTTGGTCTTGCCGCGCGCCTCGAGCTCCACTTCCAGCTCGTAGGCCTTGTCGAAATGGTCGGGGATCGAGCGCTTGTTGCGCCCGTTGATGAAAATCATTTGCTCGATACCGGCCTCGACCGCCTCCTCCACCGCATACTGGATGAGGGGCTTGTCGACCACAGGCAGCATCTCTTTGGGATTGGCTTTGGTTGCCGGCAGAAAGCGGGTACCCAGGCCCGCCACCGGAAAAACGGCTTTCCTTATCTTCGTCATGATGTCCTTCTCTTCATTTCAACTACATTGTCACCGGCCACGGGGGTCGTGACCGGGTCGCTCATCTCGGGCACCAGTTCCTTGAGTGCACGGCGAAGCGACTGCTCTTCGAATTCCTCACAGGCACTTTCGATCCCGGCCAAGGTATCCTGCAGCTTGGCCCAGTCCACGCGGCGCGAGTCGGCCAGCATGATCTTGGCATGAGAAGTGCGCGTGAGGCCCTCCTGCTCGTGAAACAACTCCTCGGCGAGTTTCTCGCCCGGCCGCAGTCCGACGTAGCGGATCTCGATGTCCCGGCCCGGCACCTTGCCCGACAGGCGCACCATCTGCTCCGCCAGATCGCCGATGCGCACCGGCTCACCCATGTCCAGCACGAAGATCTCACCCCCGCGGCCCATTGCGCCCGCCTGCATGATGAGCTGGCAGGCCTCCGGAATGGTCATGAAAAACCGCGTGATATCCGGATGTGTCACGGTCACCGGCCCGCCGGCGGCGATCTGCTTCTGGAACAGAGGCACCACGCTGCCCGCCGAGCCCAGCACGTTACCGAACCGCACCGTGATGAACGCGGTGTTCGAGCGCCGCGCCATGTTCTGGCAGAAGATCTCCGCCACGCGTTTGGTCGACCCCATGATGTTGGTTGGGTTGACCGCCTTGTCCGTGCTGATGAGCACGAAGCTCTGACACCCGTGCCGATCCGCCGCCTCGGCGACCACCCGGGTCCCCACCACGTTGTTGCGCGTCGCCTCGCGGACCTGGTCCTGCAGCATCGGCACGTGCTTGTAGGCCGCCGCGTGGAAAACGGCCTGCGGGCGGAAGCGCTGCATCACGTGCTCGACCGCCGCGCGGTCGCACACGTCACCGAGGCAGGGATACAGCGGCAGTTCCGGGAAGGCCTGGCGCAGCTCCATCTCGATGGCATACAGGTTGTATTCGCTGCGCTCGAGTATCACCAGCGAGGTGGGCCCGATGCGCGCGAGCTGCCGACAGAGTTCCGAACCGATGGACCCGCCGCCGCCCGTGACCAGAATCGTCTTGCCGGTCAGTGCCTGGTTGATCCCCTGCCAGTCCAGGCGCACCGGCTCGCGCCCCAGCAGATCGTCCAGCGAGACCTCGCGCAGCGCGCTCGCGCTCACCTTGCCGCTCACCATGTCTTCGACGCGCGGCACGGTGCGGAAGGTCACGCCCGCCTTTTCACACAGCCCGACGATGCGGCGCATGGCGGCGCTGCTCGCCGAGGGCACCGCGATCACTACCAGGTCAACGCTGAGCGAACCCACCAGACGCGGCAGCCGCGTCATCTTGCCGAGCACCGGCACGCCATGCACCCGCGCGCCCTGCAGCGAGGGCCGGTCGTCGAGGAACGCCACCGGCTCGTATTCGCCGTCGCGCAGCATGTCGCGCACCAGCATCTCCCCGGCGCGTCCCGCACCGAGTACCAGTACGCGCTTGCCGCCGAGCGGCTTGGGGAAGGGTCCGCCGTAGTCCTTCCACACCCGGAACAGCATGCGCGGCGCGCCCAGAAACACCATCAGCAGCAAGGGATAGATGGCGACGCTGCTCCGCGGAACGCCCTCGAAGCGATTGAACAGGAACAGCGTCATGCCGATGAGCAGCACGCCGAGGCCGACGGCCCGCACAATGTTCCAGAGGTCGGGGATACTGGCGAAACGCCACACCCCGCGATAGAGACCGCTCCAGGCGAGCACCACACCCTGCACGGCGACCACGAAGGGAAGCGTGGCGAAGAAGATGTCCCAGTTGACCGCGGCCACCGAGAAGTCGTGGCGCACCAGGAAGGCGCACCCCCAGGCCGCCATGACCATCAGCAGATCGTGGAGGATCACCGCCGCGCGGCGGTCGGTGACTCGAATACGTGTCTGCTGAGTCAGAACCGCCTCCTCCCAGGAGTGGTATTAATATCTAAAACCATGATAATTCAGCACTATACCAGCGTTAGCCGGGCTTTACCAGGGGCTTCCGGGTGCCCGTAGCCGCTCCGGATGCCCCTTGTCGCCCTCAGACGCCGTGGTACTCGCGGTACCATTCGACGAACCGTCTAACGCCTTCCTCCACCGGCACCGACGGCTGATAACCCACGTCCCGCGCAAGGTCCTCTACGTCGGCGTAAGTGTCCGGCACGTCGCCCGGCTGCAGGGGCAGCATGTTCATCTCGGCCTTGCGGCCCAGGCAATCCTCCAACACTTCAATATAGTGCAGAAGGTCCACCGGCCGGTGGTTGCCGATGTTGTACAGCCGGTACGGCGCATAGCTCGTGCCGGAGTCGGGCACGTCGCTCGACCAGTCGGGGTTGGCCGTCGCGGTGTGGTCCAAGGTGCGAATCACGCCTTCGACGATGTCATCGATGTAGGTGAAGTCGCGCCGGTGTTTACCATGGTTGAACACATCGATGGGCTTGCCCTCGAGGATGTTCTTGGTAAAAAGGAACAGCGCCATATCGGGCCGGCCCCAGGGGCCGTATACCGTGAAGAAGCGCAGCCCCGTAGTGGGCAGGCCATACAGCGAGCTGTAGGTGTGCGCCATCAGCTCGTTGGCCTTTTTGCTGGCGGCGTACAGACTCACGGGATGGTCGACGTTGTGATGCACCGAGAACGGCATCTCGGTGTTGGCGCCGTACACCGAACTGCTGGAGGCGTACACCAGGTGCTCCACGCCGTTGTGGCGGCAGCCCTCGAGGATGTTCACGAAACCGACCAGGTTGGTGTCCACGTAGGCGTGCGGATTCTTGAGCGAGTAGCGCACCCCCGCCTGCGCCGCGAGGTTCACCACGCGCTGCGGCCTGTACTTGGTGAATACCTGCTCCATGGCCGCGCGGTCGGCGATATCCACCCGCACATCGGTAAAGTTCGGGTGATCCTTGAAGCGGTCCAGCCGCGCCTGCTTGAGGCGGACGTCGTAGTAATCGTTCATGTTGTCGACGCCGATCACGCGGTCGCCGCGCTCCAGCAAGCGGATCGCCAACTCGGAACCGATGAAGCCTGCCGTGCCGGTGACCAACACCGTGGCGCCGCCGTTACTTCCTGCGCTCATGCTTATCCTTCTCGTTCAAATCGAAAATTTTTGATTCAGGTTTACAGGCGGGCGTCGACCGCCTCGGCCGGCAGCACGTACTTGACGTCATACAGTACGGCATTCGGCTTGCCGAGCGCGCGGATGCCTTCGGCGCCCATCTCGCGGAACTCGTCGTGGCCCACGGCGAGAATGATGGCGTCGTAGCGGCCGAGCTCGACGTCCTTGGCCGGGCGGATGCCGTACTCTTGCTCGACCTCGGCGGGATCGGCCCAGGGATCGTAAACCTCGACCTGCGCGCCGTAGCTCTTGAACTCGCTCACGATATCCACCACCCGCGTATTGCGGATATCGGGGCAGTTCTCCTTGAAGGTGAGCCCCATCACCAACACGCAGGCGTCGACCACCTGGATGCGGCGGCGCAGCATCAGCTTCACCACCTGCTCGACGATGTAGGCACCCATGCTGTCGTTCAGGCGCCGGCCGGCGAGGATCATTTCGGGGTGAAATCCGATCTCCTGTGCCTTGTGGGTGAGGTAGTACGGGTCCACGCCGATGCAGTGGCCACCCACCAGGCCCGGCCGAAAGGGCAGGAAGTTCCACTTCGTTCCCGCCGCCTCCAGCACCTCCAGGGTGTCGATCCCGAGGCGGTTGAAGATCACCGCCAACTCGTTGATCAAGGCGATGTTCACATCGCGCTGGGTGTTCTCGATGACCTTCGCCGCCTCCGCCACGCGGATGCTGCTGGCGCGGTAGGTGCCGGCCTGGATGATGCGCTTGTAGAGCGCATCCACGAATGCCGCCACCTCCGGCGTGGAGCCGGAGGTCACCTTGAGGATGGTGGTGACCGTGTGCTCCTTGTCGCCCGGGTTGATGCGCTCCGGGCTGTAGCCCGCGTAGTAGTCCTGGTTGAAGCGCAGGCCTGACTCGCGGCTCAGGATGGGCACGCAGACCTCCTCGGTCGCGCCCGGGTAGACGGTGGATTCGTAGATCACCACGTCGCCCGGCTTCAGCAACCGGCCGACGGTGCGGCTAGCGGAGATGAGGGGGGTGAGGTCCGGACGCTTGTTGTTGTCGATCGGCGTCGGGACCGTCACGATGTACACGTTACAGGCGCGCAGCGCTTCGGCCTGCGGGTCGTCGACATAGGTGAGGTGGGTGGCGGCCTTCAGGCCCTCGGCATCCACCTCGCGCGTGCTGTCGCGCCCCTCCCGCAACTCCGCGATACGGCGCGGGTTGATATCCAGGCCGACGGTGGGCATGGACTTGCCGAACTCCGCCGCGAGCGGCAGGCCGACATACCCCAGCCCGATCACCCCAATGCGTGCCTTATCCAGGTCAAACATGATCCTTCCTTTATTCTGATGTGCCCACCGGGCGGCGGGCCCTCGTCCCTGAGTGTTCTGTTCTCATATAGTCGCCGACGGCAAAGCCCGCCGCCCCAAAAGCGCAACCCCGTCCCAAATCCGGACTCGCGCGCGACCGTCCCGCCCCGTAGCTGCCCGCAGGGCGCAATAAGCGCAGCGCATCGCGCCAACAACCTCAACGAATATCACCAGCCAGACGCTCGACCACGGACAATCGCCGAGCGCCGGAGCAACATCCCCCGCGCCGAACCGCCGCTACCCCTGCGCCGCCATCCCCGCCACCGGCTTCAGCCGCTCACCGCGCCCAATGCCGGAATAGCCCGTAGGGCGCAATAAGCGCAGCGCATTGCGCCACCGACCTCAACAAATAGTGCGAGCCTGCCGCACTACTACGGAAAACTAGCCGCGCGCCAGAGCAACATCCCAGCTCCGAACCGCCGCTACCCCTGCGCCGCCATCCCCGCCACCGGCTTCAGCCGCTCACCGCGCCCAATGCCGTAATAGGTGAAGCCCATCCGCCCCAGCCGCGCGGGGTCGTAGATGTTGCGACCGTCGAACACCACCGGCTCCTTGAGCGCCGCCTTCACGGCGTCGAAGTCCGGACTGCGGAATACGTTCCACTCGGTCACCACCACCAAAGCATCCGCGCCATCCAGCGCCATCTCCGGCTTGGTGCACAGCACCAGGTCGTCGCGGTCGCCATAGATCCGCCGCGCCTCCTCCATCGCCTCCGGGTCGTGCGCCTGCACGCGCGCACCCGCCGCCCACAACGTCTCCATCAGGGTGCGGCTCGGCGCCTCGCGCATGTCGTCGGTATTCGGCTTGAACGCCAAGCCCCACAGCGCGAACGTGCGCCCCTTGAGATCGTCGCCAAAGTGCGCGCGGATCTTCTCGCCCAACACCGACTTCTGCCGGTCATTCACCGCCTGAACGGCGTCCACGATCTCGGTACGGAAGCCCACCTGCCGCCCGGTGTGCGCCAAGGCACGGATATCCTTGGGGAAACAGGAGCCGCCAAAACCGCAGCCGGGATAGATGAACGGATAGCCGATGCGCGAGTCGGAGCCGATGCCCCGGCGCACGTTCTCGATGTCCGCCCCCACCAGCTCAGCCAGGCTCGCCAGCTCGTTCATGAAGCTGATTTTGGTGGCCAGCATGGCGTTGGCGGCATACTTGGTAAGCTCCGCCGAGCGGATGTCCATGGCGATCAGGCGGTCATGGCTGCGGTTGAAGGGCGCGTAAAGCGCGCGCAGCAGTTCCGTGGTTCGCGGATTGTCCGTGCCGATGACGATGCGCTCGGGCTTCATGAAGTCCTCGATCGCCGCGCCTTCCTTCAGGAACTCGGGGTTCGACACCACATCGAACTCCAGCGCCGCGCCGCGCTCGGCCAGCACCGAGGCCACCCGCTCGCGTACCTTGTCCGCCGTGCCCACGGGCACTGTGGATTTATCCACCAGCACGCGGTAGTCCTGCATATTGCGGGCGACGGATTCGGCCACCTGGAGCACATACTGCAGGTCCGCCGAGCCGTCCTCGTCCGGCGGCGTACCTACGGCGATGAACTGGAACAGGCCGTGCTCCACACCGGCGGCCACGTCGCTGGTAAAGGACAGGCGCCCCGCCGCGGCGTTCGCCCGTACCAGATCGTCCAGCCCCGGCTCGAAGATCGGCACCTCGCCGCACTGGAGCATCTCGATCTTGCGCTCGTCGATGTCCACGCACAGGACATCGTTACCCACTTCGGCCAGGCAGGCGCCCGTCACGAGCCCCACATAACCCGACCCAAAAATCGTTACTTTCATTACTCCCCCCCAACGGATCCATCCCTAGAACAGGCGTTACGCCGCCAGAGTATAGAACATCAGCCGGCGCCGACGCTGCCGCCGAGCGGCTCTTCCACCGGCGCTGTGACCGCCACCGCTGGAAAACCCACGGACGATCGCATGAGGGTGGGCAAAAGCAGGCGTGGAAGAATACGGATTCTATACATATCCACGAAGCCATCGTCAGTGTGTATAAGACGCTGACTTCAAGGCCCCGAAACCCCCGGCGTTTCGTCCACCGGACGCCCGGCGCCCTCGCGCCAAACCCACCATGCCAGCGGCGCGAGCGCCGCCAGTGCGGCGGGGGCGCCCCACGCGGGCTGCGTCCACGCCAACAGCGCCCACGGCAGCAGCCATACCATATTAATGATTGTATAGAGCGTCGTAACGCGCCCGTGGCTGCCCCAGCGCCGCGCCACGCGTTGGTAGACGTGGCGCCGATGCGGCTCGCTCCAGCGCGTACCATGCCGCAGGCGCACGACTAAGGTGACGGTGGCATCCACGATAAAAAGGAGACTTCCGGGCGGCCGTTCTGACGACCTATCGAGAGCTAACGACACGCGCGGCGCATAACATCCGCGATCCCATCGCAAGCACGATTCACATCAGACTCTGTGACTGTTGGGTCCACCGCCAGCATTAGGCTGGTCTCGCCAAGCTGTTGCGCCACGGGCAACCGCCGCTCGGGGCGCTGCCCTGTACCTTCGAAGGCCTTTTCCAGGTAGATCTCCGGACAGGATCCCGTGAAGCACTCGATACCCGCGGACCGGATCTCCGCCAAGATGCGATCCCTACTCCAACTCGATCGCAAAGCCTCAGGCCGCACGAAGCAGTAGAACTTATACCACGCGTGCTCGACACCCTCCGGCGGCAGGGGCACCCGCAGCCCCGGCACCTGGGACAGCCGTTCCGCGTACAACATAGCGTTGCGCTTCCTAGTCGCTAACCATCCCGCGAGCTTGCTGAGTTGGACGCGGCCGATGGCCGCCTGCATTTCCGTCATGCGCCAGTTGGTCCCGAAGGACTCGTGAAGCCAGCGGAAACCCGCTCGGTGCTCCCGTTCATAGACGGCCGCATAGCTCTTCCCGTGGTCCTTGTAAGCCCAGGCGCGACGCCACTGCTCCTCATCCTGAAGCAACAACATGCCTCCCTCGCCCCCTGTCGTCATGATCTTGTCCTGGCAAAAGGAGAAGGCGGCCGCGTCGCCGAAACTCCCGACACAGCGCCCCGCGATGCGCGCGCCATGCGCCTGCGCGCAGTCTTCAATCAAATACACGCCGTGAGCCTGCGCAAGAGACCGCAGCGCTGGCGCGTCGAACGGCCAACCTGCCAGATGCACCGCCAGGATTGCCTTCGTCCGAGGAGTCAGTGCCGCAGCCACCGTATCCGGGGTCATGTTCTGGCTATCTCGGTCCACATCCACGAAGACCGGCCGAGCGCCCGAGAGCACGACAGCGCTGACCGAAGCCATGAAGCTGCGCGGCGTTACGATCACTTCATCACCGGGACCCACACCCGCGGCGATCAGCGCCAGTTCCAGGGCGACCGTACCGTTTGCCAAGGCGATCCCGTAGGGTGCACCAACGAACGCGGCGAAGGCATGCTCGAAGCGGCGCCCCTCCTCGCCGGTCCAATAGTTGACGCGCCCGGACCGAAGTACGCCGACGACGGCGTCGACTTCTTCAAGCCCAAACACAGGCCAACTTACCTCACGGCTGTTCATTCCCCCGTGGCCCCCGCCGATCCGAGCGCCTTAGCCGGAACGCCCCCGACACGTGATTGGTCGGGAAGGTCGTGTACGACTGCGGCGCCCGCCGCAACCAGACATCGCTCCCCAATCCGCAGTCCCTCGATGACGCTAGCGCCGAGGCCAATCCACGTTTCGCGTCCGACCACTACGGCGCCCCCCAAGTGCGCGCCGGGCGCAACATGCACGCCCTCGCCCAACCTGCAGTCATGATCGACCGTCGCCCCCGAATTCACGATACAGCCTCTCCCTAGTTCCGCATCCGGCCCGACGACCGCTTGCGCCAGAACAACGCTACCCTCCCCAAGAGTTGCTGAGCGGCTAATAGCGGCCGACGGATGAACAACGCGCGCAAGCGAGGCATCCCGCTCCGCCAGCTGTTGGATTATCCGCATGCGCAACGCATTGTCACCAAGAGCCACCACTGCAAGGTCTCGTCCGCCTTCCGGCACGTCCTCTAAACGGCCGACCACAGGCCATGCGCCCACCGTCGTGAGCGTCGGAAATCGATCATCGTAGAACACGATTTCATCCGCCATGCCCGCAGCAAGCGCGGCATCCGCCACCACCTTGCCGTGGCCCCCTGCACCCAATATATGGAGCTTGCTCATGCCTCATCACGCCCCTTGAACGGTGGCATCGTCACATGCCCCTCCGCAGAGATGCCCTCGCGCCGCACGACCAGCACCAGAGTCCGCCACAGGATCTTTAGATCCAACCACAGCGAAGCATGATCGACATACCAAACGTCCAGGCGAAAGCGCTCGTCCCAATCGACGGCGTTACGGCCGTTAACCTGAGCCCATCCTGTGATCCCCGGGCGAACTTCATGGCGCCGGGCCTGCTCCTGCGAATACAGAGACAGGTACTCCGGAAGTAGTGGCCGCGGACCTACTAAACTCATATCTCCCTTCAAAACGTTGAACAGCTCTGGTAGCTCGTCGAGTGAGCTGGAGCGAAGGAAGCGTCCAAACCGCGTGAGCCGTGCCTCGTCAGGTAGCAAGCGCCCCGCTGCGTCACGCGTCTCGCGCATGGTGCGAAATTTCCACATTGTGAATAGTCCGCCGTTCAATCCCGGGCGCTCCTGTCCAAAAAACACCGGCCGCCCTAGTATCGCCAAAACGGTCAGCGCCAAGATCAAGAGAAGCGGCGCGAAAACCACCAACAACGTCACGGCGATGACCAAGTCAAACAGCCGTTTGCAAACATCATGCGGACCCACTCGCCGCCTCCAGCAATACCGCTTCCAACTCGTCAGCCAGCCGATTCCGAGAGAACCTTTCTTCCCCGAGTTGGCGGGCCTTTAGGCCGGCTTCCCTGCATGAATCCCTATCGCCAAGCAAGCCCGCTAACCTCTCAGCCGCCACACGTGCGTCGTTGGGAGGTAGCACTACGCCCGCGCCACTGCACGTCAGCAGTTCCGCCTGCCATCCTCCGTAGTTGATCGCCACCGCGCGTCCCGCAGCTAAAGCATCGAAGAACTTATTCGCCGAATTCGCCCACATCTCGGGAAGATCAATGAAGAGGGACACTGCCACATCAGCCGCCCCAAGCACCTCGGGCATCCTGTCCTTGGGCATTGCTGACATCATGAACAATGTCTCATCAAGAACACCTAGTTCACGTGCCTTGGATCGGACGGTTTGTTCCTCTCGACCCTCCCCCACGATCAAGAAGCGCGCTTCGGGTAGAATCTCTCTCATTGCTGCCGCTACTTCCACCAAGTAGCCGACGCCGTTGATAGCACCCAGCGTCCCCGCGTACAGAACCAGCGGCCGATCCCCAAGCCAATCTAGAGTGCGGCGGAAGCGGTGGCCGCCGTCTGCCGCATGCTCAAACAAATCAAGATCACAGCTATTTGGCACAACGTGGACATGCCGCGCGGGATAGCCCGCCTTGATGACCCCCTCGCGCATCCCGGGAGACAATGCGACCACACGACGCGCATTCCTATACGCGAAACGCTCCAGCATCCTGGCCAACATGATTCCGACTGGGTTCTTGAGCGCTCCAATAGCAACCGGCAGTTCGGGCCATAGGTCACGCACCTCGAACACCATGGGGACGCCCCTGCGTCTTGCCGCAAACGCCGCGGGAAGCGCTATTGTCAAAGGTGTACTAGTTGCAAATACGAGGTCGCAATCCATGCGCCCCGCCCGCCGAGCTGCGGCAAGAGCGAATTGAACAAACGCCCTAACTCTTTGCGAAAACCCCATGCTGTTCGAGTACGGCACAGGATACCAGTGTACGGATATCCCGCTCTCCCGCGTTACCCGCCAGCCCGTTCCGCAGGAGTTCGTGTCGCGTGAACTTGTGATGACATTGACCTCGTGCCCCTTGCTCACGAGCCTCCGCGCCATTTCATAGGAACGCGTCCCCCCGGGCATACTGGGAGTGTTAAAGTATTGATGAAGATAGACAATTCTCATCAGAAACCGTACCAGAAACCCGATGCCGCGCCCGACCTTGCCCTGGAAACGAATCTACCAGAGTCGCCCAAGCACCCGTCTCGAAGCGGTAGGTAAACCACTTGCGCCAAGCCAAGAACACGGTGCCGCCATGCATCTAGTGAGCTCACACAGACCTTCCCCAGCCGCTTACGCGACGCAGGGGCGATAGCTCATGGTGTTGACCGGCCTCTCTCATTTGCGCCGCCAAGCCAAGCGCGCCTCCCAGCAAAGCGAAGAAAAGCATCGATGGTTTACCCACCAAGAATATTTCGTGCGTTATGCCCATCACGAGCATTCCAAAAAGCATCAAGAAGGCGAAGTGCCCGATCTGCGGGTTGCAGCGGTAGATCCGAAGAATGATCGTCCCGAGCCACCCCAACCACAGTAGCGCGCCGACTACTCCTACCTCCATCATCAGCCACATGTACTGCGAGTCCAACCCGAGTCGCGTGGTTTCCTTCTGCGCGAGGTGCTGATATGAACCAAGGCCGGCGCCGCTCAGCCACAGCAGCGGGCTAACTGCGTTCAGCTGATCGATCTGGCCCTGCCATTTGGCCATCCGTATCGAGATCCCACTATCCGAAGCACTTGCCCGATGGGCGACCCGGTCCATAAGGTCCGGCAGAAACTGGATGGCTGCAGCACCAGAAATCAACACCCCGAGAAACAACAACAAGGTAATGCGGTGTTGATACCAAGCAAGACGCCGACTTCCAGCCAGCCAGACAACCACGAGCCCAACAGTTGATACAGCTACCAGGGCGACGAGCGCGGTGCGGGATATCGTTCCCACAAGAAGGAAGATGACGAGCACCGCACCTAAGGTGAACATCCCGCGGCGAAAAAGGTAACCGAGAAACAGGAGACTTACGAACGTGAGGTAAATAACTGCCCCCGCCTGCGAGGGCCCGCGTTCTCCAAGGAGACCGATATAACCGTAATAACCAGAAAATCGGCCCGTCACTATCTGAAACAAGCCATAAACAATAACAATTCCCGCGCCCAATCCCACGGCGGAGAGGAAGAGGCGTGGTCTCGTGTAGCCTAGGTAGACCGCTATGGCGAACATTACGAACGCCTCGATCAGGCGTGCGCCAAACAGCGACGAACGGACTACGGATGTGCCAATGATGGGATACATTGCCACGGTCACAAGGAAGGCGTATACGAGAAACGCAATTCCAAGCAGGACCGGAAGCCCGCCCGAGATCCGCCATAGTCTAGGAAGAACGAAGGGAACCACCAGTGCAGCTAGCACCAAAAGGAGATCGGTCGCGGTTACGTGCGCCCCAAGCCGCGGGCTGATGTACACACTCACGAGCGCGAGAGCGCCGAGCCATGCTGCGAGGCGGCCCATTCCCTCGCCCCCTCGCATATGTATATCTGGCGGAACGCCCTCTACTCGCTCGCGCGGCGCTGCCCCCCCGAACGAACGCTGGGTCACTCCAACAAACCTCGATAGAAGTCCGTAAGCTTCTGAAGCTCTCCTTTCCAACTGTAATGCTCGTGCACGGCACGCTTCCCGCGCTCGCCGAGCGCCCGCGCCCTTTCGGCATCGGTCAGCAACGCTTCGAGGGCTTGACGAACGGATTGCACATTCTCCGGATCCACACATAGTCCACAGTCATGCTGGTCTACCACTTGCCGATATAATGCAAAATCGGATACAACAACAGGAAGCCCCATTGCCATGTACTCGAACATCTTCGTCGGGTAGGAATCGACGTAATTCTCTAACGGCCTCAGCACCGCTACGCCAACATGACAGCGCGCGATGCGCCTCCAGCCGTCTTGGGGCGGCAGCCGACCCGGAGCGCGAAGCCAGCCATCTGCGATGGCGGCCCTAA
The DNA here is from genome assembly GCA_013348725.1 of Ectothiorhodospiraceae bacterium 2226. Lineage (NCBI taxonomy): Bacteria > Pseudomonadati > Pseudomonadota > Gammaproteobacteria > Chromatiales > Ectothiorhodospiraceae > Ectothiorhodospiraceae bacterium 2226. The sequence continues at coordinate 2,848,543 of CP054689.1, read as the reverse complement.
AACGATCATCTGCCGCAACGTCATCATCGACGGGCCCGACGCATTCAAAGTTCACCCGCAAGCCATCGTGGCGAAGGTCGATTGCTGCCTGCAGCACCGTCAGAACCCCTCTATCCTTCGTAACGCCACCGATGTACCCGATCGTCGGGACCTCCGCGGGCAACTCCGCGATAGTTTCTAGCACCTCTAACGACGGCATATTCAGCACCAACTCGCGCCGCCGAACCCATTGATAATCCGAAAGGTACGACCGCTCGGCGCAAACGACGGCCATGTGGTTGAGTGTGAGGCGTTCGACGCTGGAAACGGCAGCCGCAATAGGTACTCGCATCCACTGAGGAATCCAATGCTTGGTGCGGATCTGCTTGGGCACGTTCTCATGCATATCGTACACGACGCGCCGCCCAACCATACGCAGGGCGAGCCCCACGGGAAGTAGTTCTGGATCATGCAGATGATACACGTCCGCCCTTTCCTCTAACGCAATCCTTAACGCCCTCAACGCGTTGACGGTCATGCGGCGAACCCGGCGCTTAGTAGGCGATAGAGCGCGGATCCGGACCCCCCTCCGATCGCAATCCTGTGTCGACTGTATGACCAGTGTGACCGAATGTCCCTCTGCGGCGAGACCTACACATTGCTTTTCGAAGATCCGCGTGTCGTGCTCTGAATGTACAGTTGATAAATGGACCACCGTCAGGCGCCGTCCACTCGGGTCCCCGCTCCGCTCGCGGCACTCTTCTCGCTGACGCAACACTAGATCTCCCAGGACTGGCCGTTCAGTCTATTACTCGCCCAAACGCTTCCGTCCAATCCGTCTGCACGACGGTTAAACGCGCCAAAAGGGGTCGATCGGACTGACACTATCAACAGGACGCGAATGCTGCGGATGATGCCTCAATCCGCACTCTTCTTTTCCGCTTGGTCGGCGGAACGGTTTTGCATGAAGCGCCGCCAGCGAGAAGCCTGAAATATCCGTGAAATGTCAGTTCGCAACTCTGATCTGAGGCAGATCCGCCATGTCCGGAACGCCGTCAGCGGACCGTAAGCCAAAGATACGAGCATCCAACCCGTTGCGGACGGAAGCTCTTCAATTCCGAGCGATTTAAGGGCGCCTGCGAGGCGGGCCTGGCCGCGGACACGCTCGAGAAACGCAACAGGCCCTGGATCCGCAGTCATGCTCTTGGCCCGTCGGAAAACGCGATAGACCGCCACCGGAACGGCACGCACATGCTCTGCTTGCACTGCCGCCAGCACGTTAAACGCCACATCGTTGCTAACTCGGGTTTCCTCGAACCTGACCCCCCGCTTCTCTATAAACCGGCGCGAGTAGACCTTTGCGACCGGGTTTCCATGGCCGAGTTTCAGGCGCTTGAGCGTGCTCTCGTTTGGCTCTTCAAGATAGGCCGTACACAGGGCATTCATCCGATCTGCGCGGTTCGAGCGCGACCCGTCCACTTCCTGCACCGCTTGAGCAAGAAAATACACAAGATCGTCGTCGGGACCCACATGCTGATCAAACACATCGAACGCCCCCGCAATAAACTCGTCGTCAGCGTCAGCGAACACCAAGTACTCGCCTTGTGCGTGCGCAAGGCCGACGTTGCGAGCAGCGCCCGCACCGGCGTTATCTCTAGTAGAAAGCCACCGAACCCTCGCCCAGCGCGCCTTCAGCGCATCAAGCACGGACTGATCCGGACTGCAATCGTCCACCACGATTACTTCCAGATCCAAACGCCCCACCGGCACCGTTCTCAATAAGCGCTCCAGCCGGTCCGAGTCGTTAAAGTGCGGAATGATCAAAGAATATCTCAACATATCACCACGTATGGAATCCTAGTGTCTCCGAGCAGCACGCATTTTGCGAAGGGCTTACGACCTCTTCTTGGCGAAACTAAAAAAACGGTGATAAGGATTTTCGTGCACACGAAAGCTTTTACTTAGCGTTACTGGCGCCTGCTTCACGAGCAACTTCTCAACTGACCTAAGCTCATATCCCGCCTTGTTAATCTCCCAATAGTGCTCCCCGTCGAACGAGTGGGGCGGTCTGCGCAAACGCGGCTTGGGAAGTGAGAACTGCACAGTGCCGATCCTAGGCAGGTAGATGGACACCGGCCAACGGGTCGCGGCATCCGGTAACGAAATCACAACTGCACGCTCGGCGACACGTGCCATCTCAGAAAACGCCTCTAGGCTTTGCTCGAACGGCAGGTGCTCAAGCATCTGAAAGGCACATACAACGTCAAAAGCACCATCCGCAAAAGGCATAGCGAAGACGGATGCAACGTGATCAGGCTTAAGCTCCGGGTCGATATCGAGCGTTTCAACGTGAACCCCGAACGTACCAGCCACTGACTTGAAGACGCCAGGCCCAGGACCGATCTCCAGGACGCGCGCAGGATTCAGATTGAGCACTTCGTCGAGCTGGTGCCATATACTCGCCCAACGGCGCTTGTGGATATACCTGCCGAACTCGTAGTGCGACTTGTCCACTTGCTTGGCACTCATCTGCTATTCGTCCATCAAGTACGCGACTTGGAGAAGCCGGTTGCGAGCCAGGTCCGGAGCGTCACCACCACCCGGCTTGAAAAATGCGTTTGCTTCCTTCGCGGTCAGGATCGCATTCACCAACTCGCGGGCTCGCTCAAACTGGTTGCCGGAGAGTTCCCCAGCTAGGCCGTTTCGGAAGGCGCCGTAATCTCCGCTCCAAGCCCCTTGATTGATTGGCTTCCGTCCGACGATGCGTGCCGCAAGGTTTGCCGCACGATCCCCAGCGCGACGATAAACAACCGTACCGAGCTCAACGTAATGCCCTGCGTAACCGCCCAGTCTTGGTATGCGCCCAGAGCTCGTAGGCAACCATCCCGCCCTTCCCATGGGCGACCCGAACGCTGCACGGAACACCTTTCGGTCCACACGAACCTCATCTGGCATGCTGGCCGCCAACGCGTATACCTGAGGTGAGAGAAAAGGTTCGACAACGGTGCGGCCAAGGTTCTGTACAGCCAAGTAATGCGCGAACTGCTCATGGTGGCACCCTACAGGCCACAGCCAATGCCAGTTCACCGCAGAGCGGGGTCTGAACTCAGCAAGCAGATCTTGGTGTCTATTACGCCTTTCAACAACGCACGAGGCCACCTCTGGATCAAGCCAGCGCGCCTGCTTGGCATCGGCGATCCCAACCGGAGTCGTCGAAAAGTCACTTGTAAGCGTTTCCGGACCTATCCTTCTTAACGTCCTAGAGGCGTTAGCCACGAGCATGCTTTTAAACAAGCTATCAGACATAAACCCGCCGACAATCGCGTCGGCGTCACCGAGGGAGTCTGCAAGAACCCCATAGACATGGGTATGCCGAACATCCGAAACTCCACCTATCAGTCTAGCGCGCGCGCGGATATCCTGACGATAAAACCCTTCGGGACGCCTTACGAACCTCAATGGTCGGCCGAGGGCACGCGCGGCTCGCTCCGCTAGTTTTACCTCGCGGTTATAACCATCGGAGAAGGTAACCAACTCACACTCAACATCGGGCGGCAACAAACTCACGACGGCACGCGAATCCTCACCGCCAGAGAAAAGGACTTTGATGTTACGCTTTCCTTCTAAACCCACCAGGAGGACCTTCTGTACCTGCTCACGCAACCGCATCCCCCACATTTGCAGCGGCGCGCCATCTTCGCCCTCATCCGGACGGTAATATACTTCAGACTGGATATCGTCAGGCGTCACATCGGTAACAGCACCAGGAGGCGCGGCATAGACGCCACTGAACAAAGTGAAGGGGTAACACACAGTCCCGTTCAGGAGGAAGTCCGCAACCGAAACCGGATCCAAACGCGGATCTTCCATTTGCTGAGAGACTCCCAAGGGGCTCCGCCCAGCTAGAACCCGCCCCTGATGCTGCGCGTAGTACAACGGCGTGCTGCCCGCGTGGTCAGTCACCAGTCTAACTGAATCGTTCCCTTGGTCCTCGAACCAGCCAAACGGCAAAAGGCGGTCTCGAAGGTTTTGACCGAGCCTCACTGGATCAGCTGCCTCATCTCCGGACCCGCCTTCAGGTATGCCCATGTTCTCTGGCGCTCTCATAGTCGTATGCAATTCTCAGCACCCATGCGATAAGAAAAAGATTCAGACCCACGCCAACGAGAGCGAAAAGAGCGATAGCGACCACATCACTGTGGAAGAGCGAAACACCCATAACAATCGCTGCTGCCCGTACAATAACGCTAACGATCTCATATACAAGGAAGCCGCGCTGGAGGGACAGGACCGGGATCGTCGCAACACTAGGCCGATTGATAAACGCTGCGAGCAACCAAAGCGCCAGCCAACGGGCATATTCTCCGGCGTGCGCCCAGTCTCCGCCGAAGACGAGGCTAAACAACCCAGGACCGAACATCGCCACAAGACTGAAGGGCACAATTCCTATGGCAAGCAGTGCGCCGGTGGCGCGCACAATGTGTTGAGGCAGGTTCTCGCCGTTGTGGGCCGCTTCCGTAATGCGTGGATAGAACACGTCATTAACTGCCTTGCCTACCAAGGCACTGGGCATGCCCATCACCATCTGCCCCAACGTGTAGAACCCTGCAGCAGCAGGCCCAAAAAACGCGGCCAGCATCAGCACCGGCAGACTCTGCGAGGCAGCGTTGATGAAGTTTTGCGGGGCCCGGTACAGCGGAAAATCACGGTGGCGGTACGCCAACTTCTTCAACGGGGCCTTCGATCCCTCCTCTCGCTCCGCAGCGCAACCCTGGTACCGGCGGCGGGCGCCGATGAACAGCAACCCGGCGTGCAGGGCTTGGCCCAACGTGGCGAGCACGATGAGCACCGCCCCTACAGGATGCAGCCAGCCGATCCCACTCTTAGCCGTGTTCAGAATGAGCGAGTGAGCGACAGCGGAACGCGCGACCACGCCGAACTCCTTCTTGCGGATCAGCCACTGCTGTGCGATCTGCATCCAGGCGGCGAACAGCATCGCCAGTGGGATCAGGAACAGGAAGCCCGCTACGGATTCCGCGCCGAGGGTCGCTGTCAGCCAATCGCCACCCGTCCAGAGGGCGGCGGCCGCCAAAAGGGCGATCGCGAACGACAGGACGGCGGACAGCCGAACCAGGCCCAGGGCATCGCGATCCTCGCGCGGTAGGACGATAGCGATGGGATAGGCCAGCGCGGCGACGGGGATCGCAACGGCGACAATGGCCATGAACGTGCCCAGCAGGCCGAAAGCCTCCGGCCCATAGATGCGCGTTATGAGTGGAGCGAAGGCCATGGTGATGGCCTGTGCCCCGGCCGTTCCGGAAGCGACCACCGCCACACTTCGAGCAAAACAACTCCGCCATACTCGGCCAGTCGCGCGGAGCACTGCGGGTGGCAATCTCGTCACTGTGAGGGTCACTCGGATGACCGCTCCGCCACAAATGGTCGCGCATCTTGATCCATTTCGAACACCAACGGTTGTTTCGCGATGGGCCAGTCGTTACTCATTCGGCATCATCAGATTGAGCTGCTAGAGCTTGGTTGCATTCCTTCCCGCCTACTGCCCTGGGATGTGGCTCCCCATTGGCAAAAAGAGCGAACGGTACGCGGTAGTGATTGATCCACCCCTCGTCTCACCCCCTTAGGAGATGCAGGAGGTACGCAGGCAGAACTGTTGTGTCTGCTGCATGATGTCGAGTAAGACCACCACCCACTTCCCGCTGGTTTGGACAAGAAAACGACCTTCATAGCCTTGCTAGTCTGTTCGTCATCGCGCTGCGTGAACGGCCGAGCTGCAGAAGCAGCTCCCGTTAGCTTAAAGGCAGTACGGAGAGGTTTCGCCGCTTTGTGATGAGAGTGCATATCGCTTCTTGACGTGTCTGGCGTGAGATCTTGAGCTCGTTTAGCTGAACCAAACAGAGACTGGAGCTTTCGATCGCCTATGCCGCTCCGCCAATTAGCTTGCTCAGTTCTTGAACGCGCTCGCTCACCAGCTGGCTAGCCCCCCGCGTCTCTACATTCAACCTCAACATCGGTTCGGTGTTCGAGCCGCGAATGTTAAAGCGCCAGTTGGGGAATTCCGCACTGACCCCATCCGTGCGGTCTGTCGCAAGGTCCGACGCCACATAGCTTTCCAGCACACGCTCGACGGTGGCGCCAACATCTGCCACCCGGTAGTTGATCTCTCCGCTACATGGATACGCGCGCACGCGCTCCTCAACCAAGCGGGAGAGTCCCCTGCCCTTCTCACTTACCTGCTCAGCCACCAACAACCACGGAATCATTCCACTATCGCAATAAGCGAAGTCGCGGAAGTAATGATGCGCGGACATTTCCCCGCCGTATACGGCGTCTTCCTCGCGCATGCGCTCTTTGATGAAGGCGTGGCCCGTCTTGCTCTGCACGGGGATGCCGCCCGCTTCGGTCACCATGTCGATGGTGTTCCAGGTGAGGCGCGGGTCGTGGATGATCTTGCTGCCGGGGTGCTTCTTGAGCATCTGCACAGCGAGCAGGCCGACGAGGTAGTAGCCCTCGATGAACTCGCCGCGTTCGTCGAAGAAGAAGCAGCGGTCGAAGTCGCCGTCCCAGGCGATGCCCATATCGGCGCCGGCCTCGCGCACGGCCTGTGCCGTGACTTCGCGGTTCTCGGGCAGCAGCGGGTTGGGAATGCCGTTGGGGAAGGTGCCGTCGGGCTCGTGGTGGATGCGGGTGACCTTGAACGGCAGGTGCTTGGCGATCGCATCGAAGGTCGGGCCGGCGCAGCCGTTGCCGGCGTTCACCACCAGGTGCAGGGGCTTGAGGCGCTCGACGTCGACGAAGGAAAGCACCTTCTGGACGTAATCGTCCATCACGTCGAGGGCTTCGTCCTGCCCTACCCGCTCGGCGGCGTGGCGGTGGCCCGCCAGGGCGAGCTTCTCGATGTCGCGCAGGCCGCTGTCGCCGCTGATGGGGCGCGCGTCCTCGCGCACCAACTTCATGCCGTTGTATTCGATGGGGTTATGACTGGCGGTGACCATGATGCCGCCACCCATGCCGGGGCGGCTGGCGGCGAAGTAGACAGTCTCGGTCCCGCACAGGCCGAGCTGGCGGGTGTCCACACCGGCGTCGTTGAGCCCGCGGGTGAGGGCGGCGGCGAGCTGGGGGCTGGTTTGCCGCACGTCGATACCGATGGCCACGGGCCCCTCGGGGCGCACCACCTCCGCGTAGGCGTGGCCGATGTGGTAGGCCAGGGTCTCATCCAGCTGATCCGGCACTTTGCCGCGGATATCATAGGCTTTGAAGCAGGATTCCCCGCTCATCCATCCCCCCGGTGTTCATCCTGAAACAACTCATTGTATAGCAAAGGCCACGGATCTTGGGATGGCCGTAGCGCACGGTTCGGTGCTTTCCGCGGATGCGGGGCGCTCGTGAGCCCGTGGCGCCGGCGGTCTAGCGGGTACCGGCCCTCAGTAGTAGGCGGCGGGAGACAGCACCGTTCGCTCCAGCAGGGCGTCGGGCAAGGAACGGGCGCTGAAGTGCAAGGCAGCGCGAAACGGACGGGACGGTGGGCGCGACCAGCGCCCATGGCGCGATGCGCTGCGCTATGGCGCCCTACAACCCAAACCGTAGGGCGCCATAAGCCGCGTTAGCGGCGCATCGCGCCTGAGAGCGCCGGACAAGGAATGGGCGCTGAAGTGAAAGGCAGCGCGACACGGACGAGACAGTGGGCACGACCAGCGCCGATGGCGCGATGCGCTGCGCTTATGGCGCCCTACAACCCCATCCGTAGGGCGCCATAAGCCACGTTAGCGGCGCATCGCGCCGGAGGGCGCCGGGCAAGGAACCCGGCGCTGAAGTGCAAGCCAGTGCGAAACGGAAGGAGTCGGCGGGCGCGCCGGATCGGCCGCCCCCCCCCGTTGCGTGGGCTCTGAGTATGTATAATACACACCATGAAGAGCCCGGATATCATCAGACGGCTCGAGCGCGAGGGGTGGAAGCGGGTCGGCGGCAAAGGCGACCACGCGAAGTACAAGCACCCCGAGCGCCCCGGCCACGTGGTGGTGCCGCACCCGCGCAAGGACATCCCCACCGGCACGCTGCGCAGCATCTTCCGGCAAGCCGGGTGGGACTGGAGGTAAGCCATGCTCTATCCCGTATACGTGCACCCGGGCGATGAGACCCACGCCCACGGCGCGATCGTTCCCGACTTCCCCGGCTGCTACTCCGCGGCCGACAGCTGGGAGGATCTGCCCGCGGCCATTCAGGAAGCCGTCGAGGTCTACTGCGAAGGGGAAGACGCCCCCGTGCCGGAACCGACGCCCTTGGAACGCCTGGCCGAGGATCCCCGGTTCGAAGGCGGCGTGTGGATGCTGTTCGACATCGATGTCGCGCGCCTGCAGGGCCCCGCGCAACGCATCAACCTCACGGTACCGGCTGGCGCCCTGCGCGCGATCGACCAGGCCGCCAAAGCCAGCAACGAGAGCCGCTCAGCCTTTCTGACGCGCGCCGGACTCGCCTTGGCGCGCGAGCAGATCGCCAAGCGGCCGCGTTAGGGAAGCTCTGATTCATCAGAGCTTCCCTCGGCACAGGGAGGTGCCGCCGTGATCGGCGGCTGGAAGCCGTTGATCACGAAGCAAAGTGAAAATCACGCTTTTCGCTTTGCGCGGTCTGGCAACGCCAGGATGGCGTTGTTCAGACCTTCCTTAGCGCGGCCGGATCGTACCGATATCCGCGCTCAGCTCCGGGGGTACTCTTCTTGCCGGAGAACGCCGGGGGCGCGGTGGCCGGAACGAGCGCCCATGGCGCGATGCGCTGCGCTTATGGCGCCCTACAACCCCAACCGTAGGGCGCCATAAGCCGCGTTAGCGGCGCATCGCGCCGGAGAGCGCCGGGCAAGGAACAGGCGCTGAAGTTGCAAGGCAGCGCGAAACGGACGGGGCAGTGGGCGCGTCCAGCGCCAATGGCGCGATGCGCTGCGCTTATGGCGCCCTACAACCCAACCGTAGGGCGCCATAAGCCGCGTTAGCGGCGCATCGCGCCGGAGGGCGCCGGGCAAGGAACAGGCGCTGTACGGTCAATAGTGCACGGCCGGGGAAAGTACGGTGCGCTCAAAAAGTTGCCGGGCTAGCGCCTCGGGGACGGACGCCTGATCGCACTGCGCAGCCCAGTGTGCGCGAATCGCGTCCTCGATCTCCCGCGCCATCGCGCGGGCGGTGACGGCGTCGATCCCGAACCGCCCCGATTCGGAGTACGCGTTCTTCAGCGTCGCGCGCTTTCCCTCGCCCCCGACCTCCATCGCCTGGCTCGCCTCCAAGCCCAGCCTCGGGATGATGCAGATGTCGTAGGCCGGCGTGAGCGAGGCAAACCGGCCGTCCCAAAAGATCGCATGGTTTCGCGCGTGATCGTCGGTGTTGCCGATCAGGATGTTGAACAACAGGCGGCGGTACAGTTCGCGGCATGCCCCCAGTGCGTCCTCGGCATAGCGGCGCAAAAAGTCAGCCAACGCCGGGTATCCGGCGTAGCGCGCCTCCATCTCATCCAGGTCGAGCGCGGTCAGGGCACTAATAAAGTGCCGCGGGGGTGCATCGTCGGTGACGTCAAACCGCTCGATCGCGAGGACGTCTCGGCCTAGAATCTGTAACCGCTCGGCGCGCACCGTTTCGATGCCCGCCGCACGTGCCAGCGCCAACCCAAGGGCCTCAAGACGCACTGCGGGGTGGATGTCGGCAGAGGAACTGAACTTTACGATCAAGCGGCGGCCGTCGCCCGCCCGCAACAAGGCCTTGGGTCGCGCTCCGCCGATGCTCGTCCCGTGCAGTAGCGCCAGCTCGAGTTCGGGCGTCAGAGGTTCGCCCCCCTCGACGGACGCGACCGCCTGCTGTAGCTGTTCCAGGCTCGCCGCGCCTTCCGCCTGCGCCGTATAAGACTCGGGCGTGGTCTGGAAATGAAGGGCGCCCGGGGCTTGGCCGCACAAAAGCAGGTAATCGATCTCCGTGAGGTCCGTGTCGGCACGCTCTGCGCTGTAGCGCAGTCGGTGTGCCAGCACCCGTCGCCCCCACGCATCGGGGGCAGCGTCGCGGAGTACGCCGGGCAGTCCGCGCCGCGTGACCTGCTCACCTTCGCGCAGCGGGAGCGCGTGCGGGGCGAGCGCGATCGCCTGCGCGCGGGCACGGTAGGAGCGTCCGTAGACGAAGCGATGCACCGCGTCTGCACCCGGTCCATCGGCCGTCACGCGCCCGCAAACCACCGGTTCGTCGGCGCCTGGCAGCCACAACCAAACGTATGCGGACGTTGCACCGACCTTAGAAGTCATCGCTCAGCCCTCCCCGGGGGCGAACCCGCCGGCCGCGCCCGGCGACCGCCAGTTCCGCCTGCCTGTCGGGACTGAGCGCATCCGGGTCGCTCGGCAAATCGAGCAGCCAGCAGAGGGTCATGACCGTGCCCCAGGCGACATTCCCCGCCCCCTGCTCGACCCTGTTTATGGTTGGGCGCGAGGTGCCGGCCCGTTCGGCAAGCTGGGTCTGCGTGAAGCCCCGCGCGCGGCGCGCGGCGGCAATGAGCCTGCCGAGGCGTTGCAGACGACGGGTCACGGTCGGGGGCGCACTATAGCTTGACATGAATAATATACGATTCATCCGACGAGATTATGAATCTTATATGATGCATTAAGACCACGCAAATGTAGGGCGCCATAAGCCGCGCAGCGGCGCATCGCGCCGGGAAGTGCCCAGGGCGCTATAGGTCCAGATCCCCGGCTGCGGCGCGAAAAGTCGGGGGAGGTGTACCTCGGCGAGGCCCATGGCGCGATGCGCTGCGCTTATGGCGCCCTACAACGTCGTCGCTGTTTGGGGGGCGCGGAGCATAGGCGCACCATCGAATCATCCGCAGCTCACACTTCGCGAGCAGATAAGGGCTTCTTGCCTCTACGGCGACTCCTACGGCTCCCAGCGCTCCGGGTGGGCCCAGTAGCGGCTGTTGAGCCAGTCCGGCGTGGTTTTGTAGTCGGCGAGGTTGAAGTGATAGAGCGCGAGCGGCCCTTGGGCGACCTGGTAACGGGCCATCAGCGTCATGCCGAAGGCCAAGAGGTCGTTCTCCTCCCAAACGCTCGCCATTCCTTGCCAGCCCGCGCCGATCGGCGCCAGCGCGACGAAGCGCCCGGAATGGAGGTCGCGCAGACCGGCGAGCAGCGCCCCGGCGGCCTTGGCATCCAGGCGCTCCAGCGTGTTGGCGACCACCCCGAAGTCGAAGCGCTCTAGCCCTTCTACCGCGCTCATGGGGTCTGCTCGGACATGCGTGATGCGCGCTCCCTCGGTGCCCGCCGCGCTCGGCAGGGGCTCTGCGTGCGGATCCACCACCAAGATCGTCTTGGGCCGGATGTCGTCCAGCAACCGTGCCAGCGTCGGGTGATGTTCGGTGAACATGGCGCGTTCGACGAACTACAGGAAGGCGGTGCTGACGCCGAGCGCATCGCCCGCGTTCACCAGGGTTCGGTCGAGCGAGCACAGCCGCGCGCCGTGGTTGGCGGCAACAGCGAGATGGAGGGCGTCGCCCGCCCGCAGCCCGATAGCGTGCTGATCGGCAAAGCGCGCCGCGGCACGGAACTCGGCACGCGACACGGCGAGCACGCCGAAGCTACGTTCGGTCAAGGCGGTGAATACGGCGAGCGCGTCCGCGCGATGCGAGGCGCCGATGTGGCCGACGCGCACCTTCGCCGAGAGGGCCGCCGAGAACTCCGTGATCACCCATTCGCTGATGAACAGTGCTTCCGGGTCCTGCGCGGCCAACCAGGTTTGCATATCGCTCGTACGAGCTTCATTGGTGAGCGCGGCCACCAGCAGGCTGGTATCCAAGTAAAGCATCAATAGCGCACGTCATCGCGAACGGCGCGGATGAACGTCTCCGCACTCTCCTCCTGCGGCGGCATCGAGGCGGTAAGGCGCGCCAGCGCATGCTTGTCCACCGGTTGCCGGGGTCGGTCGGCCTGCGACAGCCGCCCGACCGGCTTGCCCCGCTTGGTGATGATGACCGTCTCGCCGGTCGCGGCGAGCTCGGTAAGCTCGCTCAGGCGCGCCTTGGCTTCCGCGAGCGACACGATGGTGGTATCCATCGGCGTCTTCCCATGTGACCAACTAGATAGTCACATTGTAGGGCGGATGTAGGCGGCCGAACAAGCTATGCCGCTACAGTCGGGCGTCCCGTCCATTCACACGGCGTGCATGGCCCGCCGCGGCCACCGGCTGCAGCGGCGCGATGACGTCGCGCGCTTCCAGGGCCTCGATCACCTGATCCACGCACTGGTCAATGCTGGTGCAGCTGGTGTCGACCACGATATCGGGGTTCTCGGGTGGCTCGTACGGCGACGAAATGCCGGTAAAGTCTTTGATTTCGCCGGCCCGCGCGCGCTTGTACAGGCCCTTCACGTCGCGCTGTTCGCACACGCTGAGCGGGCACTGCACGTACACCTCGAGCAAGTCCCCCGGCGCGACCAGGCTGCGTACCCTGTCGCGGTCGGCGCGAAACGGCGAGATGAACGCCGTCAGCGTAATGAGGCCGGCCTCCACGCACAGCTTGGCCACCTCGCCGATGCGGCGGATGTTCTCGGCACGATCCTGCTCCGAGAAGCCGAGGTCGCCACACAGACCGTGCCGCACGTTGTCCCCATCCAGCACGAAGGTGCGGCAGCCTTCGGCGTGCAGGCGCTCCTCGACGGCGCGTGCCAGGGTCGACTTGCCCGAGCCGGACAGCCCGGTGAACCAAAGAATCGCGCTCTTGTGCCCGTTCAGTTCGTTGCGCTGCCGGCGGTCGATGGCCAAGTCCTGCCAGACGACGTTATTGCTCTTGCGCGTCTCATGCATGTTGTTCTACGTCCTTGTATGGATTTGATTCGAGTGGGTAGTACGTCCGTGTATCGCCGCGCCCCTCAGCTGCGGCCGCCGCCCCACAAGGCGCCGCCGACCAGGCGCTCCGCCGACGGCTGCGCGGCGGGCTTCGGCGGGGGCGCGTCGGCACCGCGCCCATAGACGTCGTCGAAGCGGACGATGTCGTCTTCGCCGAGATAGCTGCCCGACTGCACCTCGATGATCTCGAGCGGAATCGTGCCGGGGTTCTCCAGGCGGTGCTTCACCCCGAGCGGGATATAGGTCGATTGGTTCTCGCTGATGATGAAGGTCTCGTCCCCGCGCGTGACCTTTGCCGTGCCCCGCACCACCACCCAGTGCTCCGCGCGATGGTGGTGCATCTGCAGCGACAGGGCCTCGCCGGGCTTCACCACGATGCGCTTCACCTGGAAGCGTTCGCCCTTGTCCAGGCCCTCGTAGTCGCCCCAGGGGCGGAAAACCCGCCGATGCTGCTCGCATTCCTCGCGCATGTCCTCGCGCATCTGCTCGACGATGTGCTTGACGTCCTGGGCGCGGTCGCGATGGGCGACCAGCACAGCATCGGCCGTCTCCACCACGATGAGGTTGTCTACACCCACGGCCGCCACGCAGCGCTGGCCGGCCATCAGCAGGGAATTGCGCGCGTCGTGGGTGTACACGTCGCCGCGGCGCACGTTGCCCCCGTCATCCTTGGGCAACACCTCCCACAGCGAGCGCCAGCCGCCGACGTCCGACCAGCCGGCCGCGAGCGGCACCACGTACAAGCGCCCCGCCTCGCCCGCGATGCGTTCCATCACGGCGTAGTCGATCGAGTCGCTGGGACAGGAGGCGAATGCCTCCCGCGAGATGCGGTAGAACGGCTCGTCGCTCTCACCTGCCTCGTAGGCGCGCATGCAGGCCGCGGCCATCTCCGGCGCGTGCGTCTCTAGCAGCTCCAGCCAGACCGAGGCGCGCAGCAGGAAGATACCGCTGTTCCACACGTAGCGGCCGTCGTCGACGTAGGTTTGCGCGGTGGCACGATCAGGCTTTTCCACGAACTTCGCAGCGCGGCTCGGCCCCTCCCCCGTACCGTCGCGCCGGATATAGCCGTAACCGGTTTCGGCGGTGGTCGGCACCACGCCGAAGGTAATCACGTTGCCCTCGCGCGCAAGCTCCGTCCCCGCCTCGATGGCGGCGTGAAAGGCCTGGGGATCGGGAATCAGGTGATCGGCCGGCATCACCAACAGCAGCGGGTCGGCGACCTGGCGCGCATCGAGCGCCGCCAAGGTCAAGGCCGGCGCCGTGTTGCGCCCCACCGGCTCCAGCAGGATGCGCGCCTTCGGCGCTTCCACCCGCTTGAGTTGTTCGGCCACCATAAAGCGCTGGGCCTCGTTGCAAACGAGGATCGGCTCGCGCACGGCGCTGCCGCTAAAGTCGACCAGCCGCCGCGCGGTTTCCTGCAGCAGCGTGAGTTCGCCGGTAAGCGGCAGAAGTTGCTTTGGAAAATGCTTACGGGACAGCGGCCACAGCCGCGTGCCCGCCCCCCCCGAGAGAATCACGGGTTGAATAGGCGCGTTCCTTGTTGTCATGCTTGGGCTCCCTCCCTCGCAATGGCCTGTTCGGCCACAGCCACGGGCTAAATATAGACCATGATCGGGGAGGTAAAGCCGACGCGCACAGGGCGTCCCTGCCCTGTGACGGGGTTCTCACGCCGCTTGTCGGACGTCGTCCTCGCGCCGTGCGAGTGCCGATCGGCGCTGACTCCGGGCGGCGACGCGCAGCTCGGCGAGAAGCGCGAGGAGTAACCCGCCGACCAGCCCCAACACGAGACCCAATGAGAATCAGCGCGATGTTGGGCGAGACGGCCTCTCGCGAATGGCGCGGCGCGGCGAGCGCTTGGGTCTCGCGCAGGTTCTCAAGGGCCAGCCGGGCGCCCTCAACCCGCAGCCGCTGCACCGCGATTGCACCCTCCACACGCCGCTGCTCCGCGGCGTCCGCGTCCCGCTCGTTCGGAAGATGGACCGCCACACGTTCACGGAGTTCGGCGAGCCGCGCCCGATGCTGATGCAGATCGTTGGTCATCAGCAACAGCGTGGTCTCCACATTGTCGCCCTCGACCGCCGCGGTCAGCGCTTCGGCGCGATCGGCTTCGGCCTGAGCCACCCGTGCGCCCACGCGCCGAATCTCCTCGGCCATCAACTGCAGGGATTCCTCCGCGCGTTCGACGCGGGCGCGCAGATTCCGGGCCTCATTCTGCAGGGCGGCGAGCGCGGCGGATTCCTCCGCTTCCCGGGCCTGATGCTCCTGTCGCGTCACATCGATGATGCGTGCATGATCCTGGCGCAGAAGCCCCAGCGCCGCTTCGTGCACCTCTCGCAGTAGTGGGCCGTGTGCAGCAGGCGCCGCGCTCTGGATTACCACCAGCTCGCTCTGAGGCGGGACATGGGCACGCGGCGGGCGAATGAGGCGGCCCTCCGGCACCCTTTCGGCGACGGCATGCAGGGCCGCCGGGATGTAGTTCTCGTTCAGTTTGGCGGCCACCGCGTCGGGCGATTCGATGAGCGCGATCTCGTTGCCGCTGACGCGCGTCCCGATCTCCAATGTGGTGACCACGGAGAACTTGGGCGCCGTAAATGCCGCAACGGCCACGGCCAGCGCCAGAGCGACCAGAAGCGTCCCGACAATCAACCACACGCGCCGGCTGAGCAGTAGCCACAGATCTACCAGGCTGATTTCGTCCGACGCCTGGTAGTCCCCCCTTCTTGTTGTTTGCATTGCTTGACGCCGAAAAATGCGAACCATATCACACTTCGCAACCTCAGGACGAGGCTCTTCAGGCGTTAAGCGATTGAAAGGGATGAGAGACTCGCGGCCGGCAGTGGCGGCCGGAGATGACTGTGATGCGCCGCCCCCTCGAGCTCCCGAGCTCGAGGGGGCGCGGCTTACTGCTTAAGCGGCTTGGCGAGGATGCTCGCTCTCAGCTTCGGCAACCGCCTCACGGCGCGCGCGAACGCTCGCGCCCAGCTCGGCGAAGAACGCTAGGAATACGCCCGCGACCAATCCCAACACGGCGCCCAGCGCAACCATGAGCTTACGATTCGGCGCCGTGGGATTCAGGGACTGCCGCGGCCCCGAAAGCAGCCGCGTCTCCTGAATGTTCGCCAACTGAATCTTCACCCCCTCGATCCGTTGCTTCTGACTCTCGATACTCCCGCGAACACGCCCTAGTTCGCTGGCGTACAGATCCCGCTCGTTCACGAGCTGAACCGCGGCACGCTCTTCGAGCTGGGTGAGCCGCGCACGGTTCTGGTGAAGGTCATTGGTTAGAAGGAGCAAGGTCATGGCTGCGGTGGTTTCGCCGGCCTCTCTCACCGCGCGCTCGCGCTCGCCCTCGGCGCGCTCGACCAACGCGCGCACCACCTTGATCTCCTCGATGAGCAGGCGGCGCGCCTCCTGCACCCGCTCCAAGCGACCCTCCATCACGGTCGCTTCGGACTCCAGTTCCGCCAAGCGGCTCATCTCCTCCGCGAGCTGCACCTGCTGCCCCTGACGGATCACGTCGACCATGCGATTGTGATCCTGCTGCAGTCGCTGCACCACGAGATTGTGCATGTCGGTGAACAGTTCGCGGCGATCTTGCGGGCCTTCACTTTGGAGGACGACGAGGTTGCTGCCCTGCGGCACCCGCGCCCGGACGCCGTTGCCGGGCACACCATCGGGCGTCTTCGCAGCAAAGTCTTCGATGATGGGCGGGATGTAGCCTTCGTTGAGCTTGGCGACCACCGCCTCTGGAGACTCGATCGGGCTGACTTGATTACCGCTGATGCGCGTACCGATTTCGATGGTGGTTATGAATTCGTAACGATGGACGCTAAGGAAGGCAGCCGCCGCCGCCACGGCGAGGACGACGAGAAAGGTACCGATGATCCACCACTTCCGGCGGGCGAGGACAAGCCAGAGGTCGACGAGGCTGATCTCGTCATCGTCCGTATAGCGCCTATCCTCTTGCGGCCTACGCCGCATATTGCTCCATGAGTTATCCATAGGAAATCCGTCCCCCCGTCCCTGTATGCACATCATTGTGCTCGTGCCCCCAATTCCCATCCACGTACGCTCGGGGGCAGGCGAGCGCCTTATTCTTATGCCTAACTATGCATTTCTGCGCGCCGAAGGTCCAGAGGTATCGGGCGCCGCCACCCGTGGGGCGGCGCCCGTATTGAGACTACTCCTTGGGCGCCACGTACAGGACGGCGCGGTTGCGTTCCACGGTAGCGGCGCCGATGCCGCGGACCTTGGTGAGGTCCTCCACCGACTGGAACGGCCCATGCTCCTCACGGTAGGCCACGATTGCGGCGGCCCGCTCGCGGCCGACGCCGTGCAGCGCGGTGGCGAGCGTCTCGACGTCGGCGGTGTTGAGGTCGAGCCGTGGCGGCTCGGCCTGCACGCTGCCGAACCACAGGAAAGTCGCCATCAACAAGCCAATAAGAACACCCTTCATGGTCCTGTCTCCGTTGTTGTTTTAGGGAGCACGCACGCTAGCCCGCCGCCGGCCTCCGGGCAATGCGATCCTTGTCAGCCGTGCCAGACACGCGCGTAGGACTCCGACGCTGGCGGTATAGGACGGACGTAGCGCCGCTGTAAGCCGGCGCAGATGCAGATGCCACAAAGGGCGCGGAAGCCGCCGACAGGCAGGCGGCGATCCTGAGGGTCGAAAGGGGCTTTGGGGGGATGTGTCGGCAGGCGCCGACGCGGCGCGCCGGCTACTGAGTGGCGGCGATTTGGGTGTCGATCTCGCCCTGGATGGCCTGCAGCGCCGCCAAGGGATCGGGCGCCTCCGTGATCGGCCGCCCCACCACCAAGTAGTCGGAACCGGCCGCCACGGCCTCGCCCGGGCTCATGATGCGCTTCTGGTCGCCGGTGGCAGCGCCGCGGGGACGGATGCCGGGCGTAACCAGGCAGAAGTCCCTGCCCTGCGTCTGGCGCAGGGCCTTGACCTCACGGGGCGAACATACCACGCCGTCGGCCCCCGCCCGGCGCGCCACACGCGCAAGGCGCAGCACGTTGTCGGCCGCGGTGCCCGCCATGCCCACCTCGTGGATATCTTCATCGCCCAGGCTGGTGAGCACGGTGACGGCGATCAACAGCGGCCGCTTACCGGGCAGGGCCTCGAGCGCCTCGCGGGCACCCTCCATCATCTTGCGCCCGCCCAGCGCGTGCACGTTGAGCATCCACACACCGAGCTCGGCCGCGGCCACGCAGGCGCGTGCCACGGTGTTCGGGATGTCGTGAAACTTGAGGTCGAGGAACACGTCGTAGCCGGTCGACACCAGCCGCTCGACCATCATCGGCCCGCCGCGGGTAAACAGCTCCTTGCCGACCTTGACGCGGCAGTGGCGCGGGTCGAGTTGACCGACGAATTCCAGCGCGCGGCCTGGATCGGGAAAGTCCAGGGCGACGATGACGCGCGGATGTTCGGCTGAAGAAGGCATTACCGCAAGATAACGGATCGCGCCGCGCGCGCGCAAGCGCCGCTTATTCGCCTTCCAGCCCCTGGATCGGTTTCACCGTACCCCACGATTTGCACCCGGGGCAGAGCCAGTGCAGGGCCTTTCCGTTGAACCCGCAGCGTTGACAGCGGTACACGGGCTTCTCGGCCAGCAGGCGGGTAGTCACGTCGCGCAGCATCTTCAGGTCGTCGCGTGCCTCGGCCTGCAGATGCAGTTCGATCAAGCGATGAATGCCGCGCACGGACGGGCGCCCGCGCAAGTGGTGGGCGATCAGCGCCGCGGCCTCCTCCTGACCCCGCGTCTCGCGCACCAATTCGGCCGCGGCAAGCAGCACCGAGACGCTCTTCTGCCGTTCCAGCAAACCAAGCAGGTACTGGCGCACTTCCTTGGAACTCTGCGGCGGCTGCGCGCACTGCATCAAGGGCTCGACCGCTTCGGGCAGGTAGTGGGGATCCTGTTGCTCGACCCGCCGTAACGCCCCGAAGGCCCCCTTGCAGTTACCCTCTGCCAGTGCAAGCTCGGCTTCCAAAAGCGTCGCGCGCACGCAGCTTCCGTCAGTGGCCAGCGCCCGGCGCAGCAACCGCAAGGCCTCCTTCGGTTCGTTCTCCTGGCGTGCCTGCTCGGCGAGCTCGCAATAGAAGTGTGCAATCTCCGCCCGCAGTTCACGCTGCCCGGTGAGTTGCTCCAAGCGCGAGGTCGCATCGATCGCCTGGTGCCAGTCCTTCTCCTGCTGGTAGATGCAGCTCAGCTGGCGCAGCGCGCGGTCGCGGTACTTGGTGCTACGCGCGAGTTCCGTGAACAAGGCCTCGGCACGATCGAACAAGCCCGCGCGCATGTAGTCCTCGCCGAGCTCGTGGAGCGCCTGCTCCCGCTGCGCCTTGGCCAAGGTCGGCCGCGCGATGAGGTTCTGGTGAACGCGGATGGCGCGGTCCACTTCGCCGCGCCTGCGGAACAGACTACCGAGGGCGAGGTGCATTTCGACCGTGTCCCGGTCCACCTCGATCATGTTGACGAACACCTCGATCGCCTTGTCGGGCTGTTCGTCCAGCAGGTAGTTGAGGCCTTGGTAATAGGCGGCGGTCAGCCCGTCGGCGCGTCGGGCGTCTGTCCCGCCCCCCCTGCGCCCGACGCGCCAGCCGGTGTAGGCGGCCGCCGGCAGCAGCAAGAACAGCAGGAGCTCGGCCGCCATCTCAATGCGTATCTTTGAGCGGGAGCGCGCGCAGGTTGCGTAGTTCTTTCTCCGAAACCTGCGCCCGACGGCGCATGCGGCCAAGGTCGCGGCGCAAGCCGAGCATGACCCCGAGGCTGGCGAGCACGCCGAGCAGGGCGCCGACCACGAGTGCCACCGCGAGCAGCAGCGCGAGCGGTACCTCCCCGCCACCGAAGTAGTAATCGAATCGCACCGGCTGCGCATTCAGCACGGCGAAGGTCAGCCCGAACACCACGACCAGCAGGATGACGAGAAATGCGGCGATCCGCTTCATGTTCTTATCGAGCTCCTTGCTTTTCCCATCCCATGAGCGCGCGCCGCAGCCTCGGCCACCGGCGTCGCGGCTAGATTAGCACGCGCACAGGGCGAGGTGTGGCACCCGGCCGCACCTCCCGCCGAAGCGCCGGACAGCAGGATCCGCCGCCGCGAGGTCCCCACCCACAAAAAAAGCGGGCCCGAAGGCCCGCTTTCGATTTGGCGCTGGCGTTGCGTCAGTCGGAGATGGGATGCGTGTCCATGCTGTTGTTCACGCGCTCCCGCATCTCCTTACCGGGCTTGAAGTGCGGCACATGCTTGGCCGGCAGCGACACCGTGTCCCCGGTCTTGGGATTGCGCCCGACGCGCGGCGGTCGGTAGTGCAGCGAAAAGCTGCCGAAGCCGCGAATCTCGATGCGATCCCCATTGGCCAAGGTCTGGGTCATGTGCTCCAGCATCGTCTTGACCGCCAGCTCAACGTCCTTGTACGCGAGTTGCGAATGCGCGCGCGCCAGGTTCTCTATCAACTCCGACTTGGTCATAGCACCTCTGCCCTCGCGGGACTCTCCTTGTTCAGTCGTTCTTCTCGAGCTGCTCCTTCAGCAGATCCCCGAGCGTCGGATTGGCCGCGGCCGCAGAACGATTGTAGTCCTGCATCACCTCGGCTTCTTCCTGCTGGTCCTTCGCCTTGATGGACAGGCTGATGGCGCGGTTCTTGCGATCGACGCCGACGAACTTGGCTTCGATCTCCTCGCCTTCGTTCAACACCGTGCGGGCGTCCTCGACGCGATCACGCGACAGCTCGGAGGCCCGGAGGTAGCCTTCCACACCTTCGGCGTCCAGCAACTCGATCACGGCGCCCTTGGCGTCGACTTCCTTCACGCGGCCGCGCACGATGCTGCCCTTGGCATGCTCCGCGACGAAGTTGGAGAAGGGGTCCTTATCGAGCTGCTTGATGCCCAGCGAGATGCGCTCGCGCTCGGGATCCACCGACAGGACGACGGTCTCGACCTCTTCGCCCTTCTTGAAGTTGCGCACGGCCTCTTCGCCGGGGACATTCCAGGAGATGTCGGACAGGTGCACCAAGCCGTCGATACCGCCGTCCAAGCCCACGAAGATGCCGAAGTCGGTGATGGACTTGATGGTGCCCACGACCTTCTCGCCCTTGTTGCGGGTCGCACCGAACTCTTCCCACGGGTTGGTGGCCACCTGCTTCATGCCCAGCGAGATGCGGCGGCGGTCCTCGTCGATGTCGAGCACCATGACCTCGACCTCGTCACCGACCTGCACCACCTTGGAGGGATGGATGTTCTTGTTGGTCCAGTCCATCTCGGAGACGTGCACCAGACCTTCCACGCCGTCCTCGATCTCGACGAAGCAGCCGTAGTCGGTGATGTTGGTGACCTTGCCGAACAGGCGGGTATTGACCGGGTACCGGCGCGAGATATCGACCCACGGATCCTCGCCCAGCTGCTTGAGGCCGAGGGAGACGCGCATGCGGTCGCGCTCGAACTTCAGCACCTTCACCTGAATCTCGTCGCCGACCTTCACCACGTCGCTCGGGTGCTTGACGCGCTTCCACGCCATGTCGGTGATGTGCAGCAGGCCGTCGATACCGCCCAGGTCCACGAAGGCACCGTAGTCGGTCAGGTTCTTCACGATGCCCGTGAGGACCTGGCCTTCCTGCAGATTGCCCAGCAGCTGCTCGCGCTCCTCGCTGTACTCGCTCTCGAGCACGGCGCGGCGCGACACCACCACGTTGTTGCGGCGCTGATCCAGCTTGATGACCTTGAACTCGAGGTCCTTGCCTTCGAGGTACGCCGTATCGCGCACCGGGCGGATGTCCACCAGGGAGCCGGGAAGGAACGCGCGGATGTCTTCGATGTCGACCGTAAAGCCGCCCTTGACCTTGTCGGCCAGGCGACCGCTGACGGTCTCTTCCTTCTCGAACGCCTTCTCGAGGCGCGTCCAGGTCTGGGCGCGCTTGGCCTTCTCGCGTGACAGCGCGGTCTCGCCGAAGCCGTTCTCTACATGCTCCAGGGCGACGTCGATTTCGTCACCCACTTGAATCTCGAGCTCGCCACGATCGTTGTAGAACTGCTCAATCGGAATGACGCCCTCGGACTTCAGCCCGGCGTTGACCAACACCACGTCGGAACCGACGTGAACCACCGTGCCTTGGATGATGGCGCCGGGGCGCATCTCCGTCCTGGCGAGACTTTCCTCAAACAGTTCTGCGAAGCTTTCGCTCATTAGTCAGTAATCCTTGTTCGGCAAGACGCCCGAACACGCTGTTGTGCCGCGGATGCGGACTGTGGAACAAACACGGCCTCCAGGAAGAGGTCCGCCCAAGTTAATCTGGCAATGATAAAACAGTTGCGCCAAGAAATCACTGTCCCCGGCGCAGACGGTAGGCAGCGAGCACCTCCTGCACCGTCTGAGCGATGTCCAGCCGCGAACTGTCGACCACCACGGCGTCCTCGGCAGGGCGCAGCGGCGCCACCGCGCGCTCGCTGTCGCGCTTGTCGCGCGCCGCGATCTCTGCCACCAGCGCGGCCAAATCGGCCTCCAGCCCCTTTTCCTTCAACTGCTTGTAGCGCCGGCGGGCGCGTTCTTCGGCGTTCGCCGTGAGGAAGATCTTGAGCTCGGCGTCGGGGAAGATGACCGTGCCCATGTCCCGCCCGTCGGCCACTAGTCCCGGCGGGGCGCGAAACGCGCGCTGCCGGTCCACCAGCGCCTCGCGCACCGCCGGCAGCGCGGCCACTTGCGAGGCCGCCGCCCCGCTCGCCTCGCTGCGCAGCTCGTGGCCGACCTCGGCGCCGTCCAGCCACACCTCCTCGTCCACGAAGCGTACATCCAATGCCCGCGCGATGTTCGCGAGGGCCGCGGCATCGTCCAGCGCCACGCCCCGCCGCCGTGCCGCCAGCCCGACCAAGCGATACAGGGCGCCGCTGTCGAGGAACGCCCAACCGAGTTGATCGGCCACCAGCCGGCTGACGGTGCCCTTGCCCGACCCGCTCGGTCCATCGATGGTGATGACCGGTGCGGCGCTCACTAGCGCGCGACCTCCACCTCGTGTCCCGCGCCGCCCGCCAGCGTGGCAAAGCCCGGGAACGAGGTGTCGACGTTGGCACAGTCGTCAATCTCGATGGGGCCGGAGGCGCGCAGCGCCGCCATCGCAAACGACATCGCGATGCGGTGATCGCCGTGACTGTGCACCCGCCCGGGACCGATCGGACCGCCCTCGATGACGATACCGTCGGGTGTCGGCTGTGCCGCCACGCCGAGGGCCAGGAGCCCGTCCGCCATCACCTGGATGCGGTCGCTCTCCTTCACGCGCAGCTCCTCGGCCCCGGTCAGCACCGTGCGCCCCTCGGCGCAGGCGGCCGCCACGAACAAGGCCGGGAACTCGTCGATGGCGAGCGGCACCTGCTCGGCGGGGATCTCGAGGCCGCGCAGGCGCGCCGCCCGTACCCGCACGTCGGCGACCGGCTCGCCGCCGACCGCGCGCTCGTTCAGCAGGGTGATGTCCGCCCCCATCAGGCGCAGGATGTTGATCACGCCGATGCGGGTCGGGTTGATGCCCACGTGCTCGAGCAGCACGTCGCTGCCCTCGGCGATGCTGGCGCCGACCATGAAGAAGGCGGCCGAGGAGATATCCGCGGGCACGTCGACGTCGGTCGCGCGCAGCCGCCCGCCCCCCTGCACGCAGGCGCGCGCGCCGTCGCGCTCCACCGTATAGCCGAAGCCCGCCAGCATGCGCTCGGTATGGTCGCGCGTCGGGGCCGGTTCGGTGACGCAGGTGCGCCCGTTCGCGTACAGCCCGGCGAGCAGCAGGCTGGACTTCACCTGCGCCGAGGCCACGGGCATCACATAGTCGATTCCCTGCAGCGGCTGACCGCCGTGGATGCGCAGCGGCGGGGTGCCGTCGCCGCTGGTGTCGATGCGCGCGCCCATGGTGGCCAGCGGGTCGGCCACGCGCCGCATCGGGCGGCGCGTGAGCGAGGCATCGCCGCTGAGGGTCACGTCGAAGGCCTGCCCCGCGAGCAGGCCCGCCAGCAGGCGCATCGAGGTCCCGGAGTTGCCGAGATACAGGGGCTCGGCGGGGGCCTTCAGCCCGTGCAGCCCGACGCCGTGGATGACCACCGCCCCCGGCGCGGGCCGCTCGATGGTCACGCCCATGGCGCGAAACGCCTCCAGGGTGGCGATGTTGTCCTCGCCCTCCAGGAAGCCGGACACGCGCGTGGTGCCCTCGGCCAGCGCCCCGAGCATGATGCTGCGGTGGGAGATGGACTTGTCGCCCGGCACGCGCACGCGCCCGCTCAGCCGCCCGCCGGGGCGCACCGTGTAGCGCACGTTGGTCTCCTTGATGCTATCGCTCATTCTCGTTCGTCCTGCGCCGCCGGTGCGGCGGCCTGGGGCGGCGCGGCCGCCCCGTTGCTGTCCACGAAGGCGTCGCGCGCGCGCTTGGCGCGCCCGAACACCTCCATCAATACCTCGCCGTCGCCGGCGCGCAGGGCCGCCTCCAGTCGCTGCAGATCGCCCTGGAACTGGCCGAGCACCTCAAGCAGGGCCTCGCGGTTGGCGAGACAGATGTCGTGCCACATCTGGGGATCGGACGAGGCGATACGGGTGAAGTCCCGGAACCCGCCCGCGGCGTAGCGGAAGATGGCCTGGCGTTCATCCATACGTGCCAGCGTATCCACCAACGCGTAGGCGAGCAGATGCGGCAGATGGCTGGTGGCCGCCAGCACCGCGTCGTGCTCGGCGACGCCCATCTCGCTGACCTGGGCCCCGGCGGCCTCCCACAGGGCACGCACGCGCGCGGTGGCGGCCGGGTCGGTTTGCTCCAGCGGCGTTAAGATCACCCGCCGGCCGGCATAGAGCTCGGGAAAGGCGTGCTGCACGCCGGAGCGCTCCGTACCCGCGATCGGGTGGCCCGGCACAAAGCGCCCCAGCCGCTTCCCGAGGCTGCGCGCCGCGGCGGCCGCCACATTCCCCTTGGTGCTGCCGACGTCGGTCAGCACCGTGTCCGCGCCGAGGCCGGCGGCGAGCTCGCCGAGCACCGCCTCCATGGCCAGCACCGGCACCGCGAGCACCACCATGTCGGCACCCGCGGCGGCCCGCGCGGGGTCGGTGTCGTAGCGGTCGATCACCCCCAACGACTGCGCCAGCGCCAACTGCTCCGCATTACGTCCGCAGCCGACGATCTCCCCCACCCCGCCCGCACGGCGCAACGCCAGCGCCAGCGAGCCGCCGATGAGGCCCACGCCGACGATGCACAGGCGCTGGCAGATCCGCTCGGCCATGGTGGCGCCGCTACACCTCGCGGCCGATGACCTGCGCGATGCCGCGCAACTCGCCCATCAGCGTCTTGAGTTCGTCCGGGCTGAGGGCCTGGTCGGCGTCGCACCACGCCTCGCACGGCGTCGGGTGCATCTCGACCAGCAGGCCGTCGGCGCCCGCGGCCACCGCCGCGCGTGCCAGCGCCGGCACCATCCACGCCTTGCCGCCCGCGTGACTCGGATCGATGATCACCGGCAGATGGGTCTCTTTCTTCAGCACCGGGATGGCGGTGACGTCCAGCATGTTGCGGTAGTAAGTCTCGAAGCTGCGCACGCCGCGCTCGCAGAAGATGATGTCGTGGTTGCCGCCGGCGGCAATGTACTCGGCCGCCATCAGCCACTCGCTGACGGTGGCGGACATGCCGCGCTTCAGGATCACCGGCTTGTGCACGCGACCGACTTCCTTCAGCAAATCGAAGTTCTGCATGTTGCGCGTGCCGATCTGGATCACGTCCACGTCGTATTCGAGGAAGGTGTCCAGCATGCGCACGTCCATCAACTCGGTGACGATCGGCAGCCCATGCGCCCGCGCCGCATCGCGGAACATCTTCAGCCCCTCGACGCCCACGCCCTGGAAGCTGTAGGGGCTGGTGCGCGGCTTGAACGCCCCGCCGCGCATCAGGCGGCAACCGGCGGCGGCCACACCGGCGGCGGCGGCCTCCATCTGCTCGGGCGTCTCCACCGAGCACGGCCCGGCGATCACCTGCACCGCGTTGCCACCGAGCTTCACGCCGCCGATGTCGATGACCGTGTCGCCCTCTTGGGATTCGCGCGAGACGATCTTGTAGGGCTTCATGACGGGGATCACGTCTTCCACCGCGGGCAGCGCCTGCAGCAGTTCCTTGTCCAGACGCGTCTCATCCCCCACGGCGCCGATAATGGTGCGCTCGACGCCGCGCGAGACATGCGCCTGCATGTCCATGGCGATCAGTTTTTGTTCCACCGCACCGATCTGTTCCTCGGTGGCCTTGCGATTCATGATGATGATCATCGATCTTCCTCGGCGGGCGTCCCCGCAAGCTTGCTACTCAACTGACTGTTCAGAATCTCGTCCAGCGCGCGGATGAAGCGCGCGTTCTCCTCGGGCAACCCCACGCTGACGCGCAGGTGCTGCGGCATGCCGTAGTTGGCCACCGGCCGCACGATGACGCCCTTGTGCAGCAGCGCCTCGTACACCGGGCCGGCCGGCTGGCCCACGCCCACCGACACGAAGTTGCCGTACGAGGGGATGTACGGCAGCCCCACGCGCGCGAAGGCCGCGGTCAACTGTGCGAGCCCGTCGCGGTTCACCGCCAAGCCCGCGCCGAGGTGCGCTTCGTCCTCCAGTGCCGCCAGCGCCGCGCTCTGAGCGGCGGTGTTGACGTTGAAGGGCTGGCGCACGCGGTTGATCAGGTCGGCCACCGCCGGCCGGGCCAGGGCATACCCTACGCGCAGGCCCGCCAGGCCGTAGGCCTTGGAGAAGGTGCGTGTCACCACCAGATTCGGGTAGCGCGCCAGCCACGCATCGGCCGCCTCGAAACCCGGCGCCAAGTCGCGCGTGTACTCGTAATAGGCCTCGTCCACCACCACGATGACGTGCGCAGGCAAACCGGCGACGAAGGCCTCCAGCGCCGCGGGCTGCAGCAGCGTCCCGGTGGGGTTGTTCGGGTTGGCGACGAACACCAACCGGGTGCGCGGGCCGACCGCCGCGGCCATCGCCGCCAGATCGTGGCCCCAGTCGCGTGCCGGCGCCTGCACCGCGCGGGCGCCCACCGCCTGCGTGACCAGCGGGTAGACCGCGAACGCGTGCGCCGAGAACACTACCTCATCGGCGGGCGTCAGAAAGGCGCGCGCGATGAGTTCCAGCACGTCGTTGGAGCCATTGCCCAATACCACCTGCGCCGGTTCGACGCCGTGGCGCTCGGCCAGCGCGGCGCGCAGGGCGTGGCCGCCCCCGTCCGGATAGCGCGCCAAGCCGCTCAACACCGCCGTTACGGCGGCGAGCGCCTTGGGGCTGGGGCCGAGCGGGTTCTCGTTGGAGGCCAGCTTGACCGCGTCGCGGATGCCGTACTCGCGCGCCAAGGCCTCCAGCGGCTTGCCGGGCTGGTAGGGCGCCAAGTCCCGTACGCCCGGCGCGGCAAGCTTCAACACATCCACCTGCCCGCCGCGCGGGCCGTCGTTCAACACGCTGCTCATCGCTAGAGTACCGATCGGGGATAAGAGCCCAACACGCGGAACATGGCCGCCTCGCTCTCGAGTTCCTGCAGAGCGGCGGCCACCGTCGGGTCCGCGCAATGGCCTTCGATATCGACGAAGAACACGTACTCCCAAATGGCGCGCCGGCTGGGACGCGACTCGATCCGCGTCATGGACACGCCGTGGCGGGACAGGGGTTCCAGCATCGCATACAGCGCCCCCGGCTTGTTGCGCGTGGACAGCAGCAGCGAGGTCTTGTCGTGGCCGCTCGGCGGCACCGGCTGGCGCCCAATCACCAGAAAGCGCGTGGTGTTGCCGGGCTCGTCCTCGATGTTGCGCGCCAACACCTCGAGACCGTAGATCTCGGCCGCGGCTTCGCCCGCGATCGCCACCGCATCCGCCTCCTCCGCCGCGCGCCGCGCGGCCTCGGCATTGGAGCTCACCGCGACGCGCTCGACCGAACCGAGGTTGGCGTCGAGCCAGGCGCGGCACTGGCCGAGCGACTGCTGATGCGAGTAGACCCGCGTGGGCGCCTCGCCGCCGGCGCGGCCGAGCAGCAGATGATGAATACGCAGCTCCACCTCGCCGCACACGGTGAGTGGGGAGTTGATGAACAAATCCAGCGTATGGGTCACCACGCCCTCGGTGGAGTTCTCCACCGGCACCACGCCGTAGTGGCACTCGCCCGCTTCGACGGCGCGAAACACCTGATCGGTGGTCGCGAGCGACGCGGTCTGCACGGAATGGCCGAAGTGCTTCAGGGCGGCGGCCTGGGTGAACGTCCCCTCGGGACCGAGAAAGCCGATGCGCAGCGGTTCCTCCAGCGCCAGGCAGGCGGACATGATCTCGCGAAACAGGCGCGCCATCTCCTCGTCGCTCAGCGGTCCGGCGTTGCGCGCCTTGACCTTGCGCAGCACCTCCGCCTCCCGCTCGGGGCGGTAATAGCCGTTGTCGGCGCCGGCGGCCTGCTTGGTGCGCGCCACCTCCTGGGCAATCGACGCACGCTCGCTGATGCGCGCCTGGAGCTCCTCGTCCAGCCGGTCGATGCGCTCGCGCAGCGCTTGCAACTTGGCGTTGTCCTCACTCATTACCACGCCCCAAGGGAAAGCGACATACAGTACAGGAAGCGGGGGGGAAAATCATGGGCATGATGCGCCGGCGAGCCGTGCCGGCGCTGTTTCCTTGGGAGGACGCTTCCAGCGCCGCGGTCAGTACACCACGCGGACTTTCAGCACGCCCTCGATGCCCGCGATGGCCGCGCGGGTCGCCTCGGGCAGCGGCTGGTCAACGTCGATCAGGGTGTAGGCCAGCCCGCCGCGCGACTTGTTGAGCATGTCCACGATGTTCAAGCCGGCGTCGGCCACGGCGGTGGATATCTGCCCCACCATATTGGGTACGTTGGCGTTCACTACCGCCACGCGGCAGCCCTCGGTGGGCGGCAGCACCACCGTGGGGAAGTTGACCGAATTGACGATGTTGCCCTTCTCCAGGTAATCGCGCACCTGCTCGGCGACCATGATCGCGCAGTTGTCCTCGGCCTCGCGGGTGGAGGCGCCGAGGTGCGGAAAGGCCAGCACGCGCGCGTGTCCCTTGAGCTGATTGCTGGGAAAGTCGCACACGTAGGCATGCAGATGCCCGGCGTCCAGCGCCGCGGCCGCGGCCCGGTCGTCGACGATGCCGTCACGCGCGAAGTTGAGCAGCGTGGCGCCCGGTTTCATGATCTTGAGGCGCTCGGCGTTGATGAGGTGGCGCGTGCCGTCGGTAAGCGGCACGTGGACCGTCAGAAAGTCGCTGCGCGCGGCCAGTTCATCCATCGACACGGCCTTCTCCACCTCGGAGGAGAGTTGCCAGGCGCCCTCGACGGTGATGCCGGGGTCGAAACCGACCACCTTCATACCGAGGCCGATGGCCGCGTTGGCCACCAGGCGGCCGATGGCGCCGAGGCCGACCACGCCCAGCGTGCGGCCGGGCAGCTCGGTGCCCGCGAATTGCTTCTTGCCTGCCTCGACCTGGCGGTGCAGTTCGACGTCATCGCCCTCCAGTGCCTGCGTGTACGCCCAGGCGTCGCATAGATTGCGGCTGGCGATCAGCATGCCGGCGATGACCAGTTCCTTCACCGCGTTAGCATTGGCCCCCGGGGCGTTGAATACCGGGATACCGAGCGCGCTCATCTTCTCCACGGGGATATTGTTCACCCCCGCGCCCGCGCGCCCCACCGCTTTCAGGGACTCGGGCACCGGCATGTCGTGCATCTTCGCCGAGCGCACCAGAACGGCGTCGGGATGGCCGATCTCGGAGGCGATCTCGTAGCGGTCGCGCGGCAGCCGCTCCAGCCCCTGCACCGAGATGTTGTTGAGCGTGAGTATCTTGAACATCACCGCGTCCTTTCTTTCGTGCGCCTGCCGCGCTGTCGCGCGGCCCCCTCCCCCGGCGTCGTAGGGCGCAATAAGCGTAAGCGCATTGCGCCAACGGCGTCCGGATCGTCAACTCACACGGCGCATTGCGCTGCGCTTAATGCGCCCTACGATGTCTCTTCCGCCGCGTCAGCCGTAGCGGCGCTCGAAGTCGTGCATGAAATCGACCAGGCGCTGCACGCCCTCTTCCGGCATGGCGTTGTAGATGCTGGCGCGCATGCCGCCGACCGAACGGTGGCCCTTGAGCGCGACCATGCCCGCCTTCTTGGCCTCGCTGAGGAAGGTCCCATCCAGCTCCGGTTTGGCGAGCACGAACGGCACGTTCATCCATGAGCGGCACGCGGGGTCGACGGGGTTGCTGTAGAAATCCGACCCGTCGATGGCCGCGTAAAGCTTCCCCGCCTTGCGGCGGTTGATCTCGGCCATGCCCTTCAAGCCACCCTGGCGCTTGAGCCACGCGAACACCAACCCCGCCAGATACCAGCCGTAAGTCGGCGGGGTGTTGTACATGGACTCGTTGTCGGCGTGGGTGCGGTAGTCGAACATGGTCGGCGTGCCGGGCAGCGGCTCACCCATGAGGTCCTCGCGCACGATGACCACCGTGAGACCGGCCGGGCCGATGTTCTTCTGCGCGCCGGCGTAGATGATGCCGTAGCGGCTCACGTCGATGGGACGCGACAGGATGGTGGACGACATGTCCGCCACCAGCGGCACGTCGCCGGTCTCCGGCACGAAGGGAAATTCGACGCCGCCGATGGTCTCGTTGGGCGTGTAGTGCAGGTAGGCGGCCTGCGGATCGAGTGTCCACGTCGATTCCTTCGGCACCGTGGTGAAGTGCTCGTCCGCGCTACTGGCCGCGACGTTCACCTCACCGTAGCGCTTGCCCTCGGCAATCGCCTTCTTGGACCACGCGCCGGTGTTGATGTAATCGGCGCGCGTGCCGCGCGCGCCCATCAGGTTCATGGGCACCATCGCGAACTGGCTGGAGGCACCGCCCTGCAGGAACAGCACCTTGTAGTTCTCGGGGATACCCATCAACTCGCGCAGGTCGGCCTCGGCCTGCTGGGCGATGGACAGGAACTCCTTGCCGCGATGACTCATCTCCATCACGGACATGCCACTGCCCTGCCAGTCCACCAGATCCTCGCGCGCCTGCGCGAGCACTTCTTCCGGGAGGACCGCCGGGCCGGCGCTGAAATTGAACACTCGGCTCATACTCGTTTGGCTCCTGCTTTACTCGTCCGCGTCGCCCGGCTCGTCGCCCTCGAGCAACTCATCGCCTTCCGCGCCCTCGGCCTCTTCCGGCTCCTCGATGCGCGCCACGCCCACCAGCTTCTCCTCCGGCGCAAGGCTGATGAGCTTCACGCCCTGAGTGTTGCGGCCAAGGATAGACACCTCCGACACGCGCGTGCGCACCAGCGTACCCCCGTTGGTGATGAGCATGATCTCGTCCTCATCGCCCACCGGCACCACGCCCGCCACGGCGCCATTGCGCTCGTTGGTCTGGATGGCGATCACCCCCTGGCCGCCGCGCCCGTGCAGCGGGAACTCGGACAGCGCCGTGCGCTTGCCGTAACCGTTCTCCGTGGCCACCAGTGCGCAGGCCTCCTCACCATTGGCGAGCATCACGCCGATGATGCGGTGGCCGGCCTTCACGCGCATGCCGCGCACACCCGCGGCCAAACGCCCCATCGCCCGCACGCCCGCCTCGTTGAAGCGGATAGCCTTGCCCTCGGAAGTGAACAGCATGACGTCGGCCGCGCCGCCCGTGAGCCGCACGCCCACCAACTGGTCGTCCTCGCGCAGGTCGATGGCGATGATGCCACTGGCGCGCGGGCGCGAGAAGTTGCTGAGCGGGGTCTTCTTCACGATACCGCTCTGGGTGACCATGAACACGAACTGGTCTTCGGCGTATTCCTTGATGGCGAGCACGGCGTTGATGCGCTCGCCCTCTTCCAGCGGCAGGAGGTTGACGATCGGCCGGCCGCGCGCGGTGCGCCCGGCCTGCGGCAGTTCATAGACCTTCTTCCAGTACACCTTGCCGCGGCTGGAGAAGCACAAAATGGTGTCGTGGGTGTTGGCGATGAAGAGTTGATCGACGAAATCCTCTTCCTTCACCGCCGTGGCCGCGCGCCCGCGCCCGCCGCGGCGCTGCGCGCGGTACAGGGCGAGCGGCTGCGCCTTGGCGTAGCCCTCGTGCGAGAGCGTCACCACCACTTCCTCGGGCGTGATCAGGTCCTCGAGGGTGAGGTCCTCGTGGGTCTCGACGATCTCGGTGCGGCGGGTGTCGCCGTACTGGTCGCGGATCGCGATCAACTCGTCGCGGATCACCTCCATCAGACGGACTTGGCTGCCGAGGATCTCCAGCAACTCCTGGATGGTCTTCAGCACCTCCTTGTACTCGTCCAGGATCTTCTCCTGTTCGAGTCCGGTGAGGCGATGCAGGCGCAGATCGAGGATGGCCTGTGCCTGGGTCTCCGACAGGCGGTAGCCGTCGTCGTGCAGGCCGAGGTCGGCCTCCAGCCCCTCGGGGCGCGAGGCCTCGCTGCCGGCACGCTCCAGCATGGCCATCACCGCACCGGGCTCCCAAGCCTGCGCGACCAGCTGCGCCTTGGCCTCGGCCGGGCTGGGCGCGGCCTTGATGAGCGCGATGATGGGGTCGATGTTGGCCAGTGCCACGGCCAGGCCTTCCAAGATATGCGCGCGGTCGCGCGCCTTGCGCAGGTCGTACACCGTGCGCCGCGTCACCACCTCGCGCCGGTGGCGCAGGAAGGCGGTGAGCATCTGCTTGAGGTTCAACAGGCGCGGCTGGCCATCGACCAGCGCGACCATGTTGATACCGAACACGTTCTGCAGCTGGGTGTGCTGATAGAGGTTGTTCAGCACCACCTCGGGCACCTCGCCGCGGCGCAGCTCGATGACCATGCGCATGCCGTCCTTGTCGGACTCGTCGCGCAGGCCGGTGATGCCCTCGAGCTTCTTCTCCTTCACCAGCTCGGCGATGCGCTCGAGCACGCGCGCCTTGTTCACCTGGTAGGGCAGCTCGTGCACCACGATGCGCTGGCGCCCGCCCTCGTCGTTCTCCACCTCGGTGCGCGCGCGGATGTAGATGCGCCCGCGCCCGGTCTGGTAGGCCTCGCGGATGCCGCGCGCGCCGTTGATGATGGCGGCGGTCGGGAAGTCCGGGCCCGGCACATGGGTCATGAGGTCCTCGACGCCGAGGTCGGGGTTGTCGATCAAGGCGAGGCAGGCGCCGATGGTCTCGGTAAGGTTGTGCGGCGGGATGTTGGTGGCCATGCCGACCGCGATGCCGGCCGAGCCGTTGATCAAGAGGTTGGGCAGGCGCGCGGGCAGCACGTCCGGCTCGCGCTCGGACTCGTCGTAGTTGGGGACGAAGTCGACCGTCTCCTTCTCGATGTCGGCCAGCATCTCGTGCGCGATGCGCGCCATGCGCACCTCGGTGTAACGCATGGCCGCCGGCGGGTCGCCGTCCACCGAGCCGAAGTTGCCCTGCCCGTCGACCAGCGTGTAGCGCAGCGAGAAGGGCTGCGCCATGCGCACAATGGTGTCGTACACCGCGCTGTCGCCGTGGGGGTGGTACTTACCGATCACGTCGCCGACCACGCGCGCCGACTTCTTATAAGGTTTGTTCCAGTCGTTGCCGAGTTCGCGCATGGCGTACAGCACGCGCCGGTGCACGGGTTTCAAGCCGTCGCGCACGTCCGGCAGGGCGCGCCCCACGATCACGCTCATGGCGTAATCGAGGTAGGACTGTTTCATCTCCTCTTCGATATCGACGGGAAGGACTTCTTTGGCGAAATCGGCCATCGCTCGGCAATCCTCTCAAGAGAAGCTTCGGAGCCCCCAGGGGCGCCCGGCTAGCTGACCCCTCGGCGCGGCAATACGCGGCGCAGAGGCGGAAAGCGGCCATTCTATCACATCGCCCTACCCCCCAAGCGCAGTGCGCGATCGCCCGCGAGAGACGCTCTGAGGCGGGCTCAGGCCGGAACTACCGCTCCGCGCATCAGCTTTTGGATGCCGGCCGCGTCGGGGTGGTGCAGCACGCCGCGCTCGGTCACCAAGGCGTCCACCAGCGCGGCCGGCGTGACGTCGAAGGCGGGGTTCCACGCCGTCGCACCCGGCGCCGCCACCGGGACCCCCGCCAGCGACAGGACCTCCTCGGCGGGCCGCGTCTCGATGGGAATCTCCTCGCCCGAGGCGATATCGAGGTCGATGGTGGAGGTCGGGGCCACCACCACGAACTTGATGCCGTGATGGCGCGCCGCGACCGCCAGACCGTAGGTGCCGATCTTGTTGGCGACGTCACCGTTGGCCGCCACGCGGTCGGCGCCGACCACCACGCAGCCCACCTCGCCGCGGCGCATGAGGTAGCTCGCCGCCGCGTCCGAGATGAGGGTGACGGGAATGTCATCGCGCACCAGCTCCCACGCCGTCAGACGCGCGCCCTGCAGCCACGGACGGGTCTCGTCCGCGAACACCGCCTTCACCTGCCCCGCGCGCCAGGCGCTGCGTATCATGCCGAGGGCGGTGCCGTAGCCGCCGGTGGCGAGCGAGCCGGTGTTGCAATGGGTCAGCACCCCGCAGGGGGTCTCGATGAGCGCGGCGCCCAGCTCACCCATACGCCGATTGGCGGCCACGTCCTCCTCGTGGATGCGCCGAGCCTCGGCCAGCAAGGCCTCCGCAGGGGGCTCGGCGGCACCGGCGATGGCCCGGCGCATGCGATCCAGCGCCCAGAACAGGTTCACCGCCGTGGGGCGCGCGGCGGCCAGCACCGCCAGGTCCTGCTCGATTAGCTCGCGCCAGCGGCTCGGGTCCTCCCGCCAGCGCGCGGCGGCGGCCAGGGCCACGCCGTACGCGGCGGTGATGCCGATCGCGGGCGCACCGCGTACCACCATGTCCCGTATTGCCTGGGCGACCTGCGCGGCGTCGGTAAGCAACAGGGTCTCGTACTGCGCGGGCAGGCGGCGCTGGTCCAGGAGCCGCAGCCCCTCATCGGTCCATTCCACGGCGCGGACGGTATCGTGTTCCATGACGGGCTCCAAGGCTTGGGCGGGACTCGCCCGGCGAACGGAATCCGCCATCATAACCGAGCGCGGTGCCCCCGCACACGGGCGCCCCGCCGCGCGTCGTCCTTGCGGCGCGCGCGCCGCTTAGGCAACATCACGGTCTTTCATCACGTCTCCCCGCACATGGAAAACATCGACATCCTGCTGCATGCCCGTTGGGTCATCCCGGTGGAGCCCCTCGGCGCCGTGCTGGACAACCACAGCGTCGCGATCCGCCACGGCCGCATCGTGGACATCCTGCCCAGCGATCAGGCCGGCCGCCGCTATGCCGCGGCCACCGTGCACAATCTGGAGCATCACGCGCTGATCCCCGGCCTGGTCAACGCCCATGCGCACGCCGCCATGGCACTCATGCGCGGCCTCGCCGACGACCTGCCGCTGATGACCTGGTTGAAGGAGCACATCTGGCCGGCCGAGGGCCGCTGGGTGGCGCCGGAGTTCGTGTATCAAGGTGGGCTGCTCGCCACCGCGGAGATGCTGCGCGGCGGCACCACCTGCTTCAATGACATGTACTTCTTCCCGGGCGAGACCGCGCGCGCGGCACTGAGCGCCGGCATGCGTGCCGCGGTGGGACTGATCGTGGTCGATTTTCCGACGGCCTGGGCCAAGAACGCCGACGAGTACCTGCACAAGGGGCTGGAGGTGCACGACGAGTACCGCAGCAACCCGCTGATCAGCAGTACGATGGCGCCGCACGCGCCCTACACGGTCAGCACCGCCTCGCTGGAGCGGGTCGGCGTGCTGGCCGAACAGCTCGACGTACCCATCCACATGCACGTGCACGAGACCGCGGGCGAGGTGGAACAGGCGCTGCAGCAGAACGGTCAGCGGCCGCTCGCCCGGCTGCGCAGCATCGGGCTGCTCGGGCCGCGCCTGTGCGCGGTGCACATGACGCAGCTCACCGACCAGGAAATCGAATGGGTGGCCGAGAGCGGGGTGCACGTGCTGCACTGCCCCGAGTCCAACCTCAAGCTCGCCAGCGGCTTCTGCCCGGTGCACCGCCTGCACGACGCCGGCGTGAACATCGGTATCGGCACCGACGGCGCGGCCAGCAACAACGACTTGGACATGTTCTCCGAGATGCGCACTGCCGCGCTGCTCGCCAAGGCAGTGGCCGGCGACGCCAGCGCGTTTCCCGCCGCGGCGGCCTTGCAGGCCGCGACGCTCGGCGGGGCGCGGGCCATGGACCTCGCCGGCGAGATCGGCTCGCTGGAGGTCGGTAAGGCGGCGGACATCACCGCCGTGTCGCTGGCCGACGTGGAGACGCAGCCGGTCTACAACCCCATCTCGCAACTGGTGTATGCCACCGGCCGCGACAAGGTGACCGACGTCTGGGTAGCCGGCCGCCAGCTCCTCAAGAACCGCCTGCTCACCACCCTGGACGAGCACGAACTGCGCGCCATCGCGCGGCAGTGGCACGCGCGTATGGCAAAATAGTCGGTCCCGGACCCCGGACGGGCTATCCTCCCCCTAGTCGGCACCCGCGCCGGGGCGGGCGCCGCCGCGCTCCCGACCGGCCCACCGGAACGCTCCCGGAACGATCAAGGAATCAGCATGAACGTGTCAGACAACGCCTCTGCCAGCGCCTCGAAGCCCGCCAACGTCGATCCCGCGGAACTCGCCAAGTTCGAGGCCGTCGCCTCGCGCTGGTGGGACCTGGAGGGCGAGTTCAAACCCCTGCATGCTATCAACCCGCTGCGGGTCGGCTTCATCGAGTCCCATCACGCGCTGGACGGCGCGCGCGTGCTGGACGTCGGCTGTGGCGGCGGCATCCTCAGCGAGGCCATGGCCCAGCGCGGTGCGCAGGTCACCGGCATCGACCTTGCCGGCGCCTCGATTGCGGTGGCGCAGCTGCACAAGCTCGAATCGGGCGTCGAGGTCGACTACCGCGAGATCTCCGCCGAGGCCCTGGCCGAGGAAAGCCCGGCGGCCTTCGATGCGGTGACCTGTCTGGAGATGCTGGAGCACGTCCCCGATCCCGCGTCCATCGTCGCGGCCTGCGCGCGCTTGGTGCGCCCGGGCGGCCACGTGTTCTTTTCCACCTTGAACCGCAACCCCAAGGCCTACCTGATGGCCGTGGTCGGCGCCGAGTACCTGCTCAAGCTGCTGCCGCGCGGCACCCACGACTACAAGCGCTTCATCCGCCCCTCGGAACTCGACGACTGGGCGCGCGCGCAGGGGCTGGTGATCCGCGAGATCGCGGGCCTGCACTACAACCCGCTCACCCAGACCTACAGCCTGGGCGGCAACGCCGACGTCAACTACTTGGCCGCCTACCACAAGCCGCACGACGGGGCGGCCTGAGGTGACCACGCCCGTCACGTTACGCGCCGTCCTGTTCGACCTGGACGGCACCCTGGCCGATACCGCGCCCGACCTCGCCTATGCCTTGAACGCGGTACGCGAGGAACAAGGCGAAGCCCCGCTGCCCTTCGAGGCCATCCGCCCGGTGGTCTCGCACGGCGCGCGGGCGCTTATCGAGCTCGGCTTCGGCCTGGCTCCGACCGCGGCCGGTTTCGAGGCCCTGCGCCAGCGCCTGCTGACGATCTACCAGGACAACATCGCGCGCCACACCCGCCTGTTTCCGGGCATGGAGTCGGTGCTGGACACTCTGGAGGCCCGCGGCATCCCGTGGGGCGTGGTGACCAACAAGCCGGCACGCCTCACCGACCCGCTGATGGACGCGCTGGGGCTCACGCCGCGCGCCGCCTGCATCGTCAGCGGCGACACGGTGGCGCACAGCAAGCCGCACCCCGCCCCGCTGCTGCACGCCTGTGCCTGCAGCGGCCTCGCGCCCGGCGCCTGCGTCTACGTCGGCGACGCGCAGCGCGACGTGGAGGCCGGCCAAGCCGCCGGCATGCGCACCCTGGTGGCGCTGTTCGGCTATCTCGGCCCGCACGACCAGCCGCAGGCCTGGGGCGCCGACGGCCTGGTGGCGGAGCCGCGCGACATCCTCGCCTGGCTGGGCGAGCGCGCCGCTTGACCGCTTGGTGGCCGGGTGCCGCGACCGGCATACTGAACACCCTCAAGATCAACCAATAATCCGGAGCCCGGCATGCCTGAATACGTGTTGTGGGCCGCCATCGCCGGCGCCGCCCTGGCGGGCTTGGTCATCGGCCTGCTGATCGGCCAACTCAACGGCCAGCGCCGCGCCCTGCCCCTGCGTGAGCAGGCGGCCAAACTCGCCGCCGAACTCGAGGCCGAACGGCGCGCCAATCAGCAGACCGCCCAGGCCCTGGGGCAGGCGCGCGAACAGCTCGCCGCGAGTTTCAGCGCCCTCTCCAGCCAGGCCCTGCGCCAGAACAGCGAAGAGTTCCTGCGCCTCGCCAAGGAGAACCTGCAGCAGTACCAGATCCAGGCCCAGGGCCAGCTCGCGCAGCGCGAGAAGGCGGTGGAGAGCCTGGTCGCCCCCATCAAGGAGACGCTGGCGCGTACCGAGGCGCAGCTGCGCACCATCGAGGGCCAGCACCGCCAGTCGCACGCCGCGCTCAACCAGCAGCTGCGCGATATGCTGGAGACCCAGCAGCGCCTGCAGGGCGAGACACGCAACCTCGCCCAGGCCCTGCGGCGCCCCGAGGTGCGCGGCCAGTGGGGCGAGATGACACTCAAGCGCCTCGCGGAGCTGGCCGGCATGGTGGAGTACTGCGACTTTCAGCTGCAGGCCTCGGTGCGCGACAGCGAGGGCGCTACCAGCCGCCCGGACATGGTGGTGCGCATGCCGGACGGTCGCGAGATCGTGGTGGACGTGAAGACCCCGCTCGACGCCTACCTGAGCGCGGTGGAGGCGCCCGACGAGGCGGCGCGCACGCGTGAGCTGGAGCGCCACGCACGGCAGATGCGCGAGCGCGTGCGCGAACTGGCCAGCAAGGCCTATTGGACCCAGTTCAAGCGCGCGCCGGACTTCGTGGTGCTGTTCGTGCCGGGGGATCAGTTCCTTTCCGCGGCGCTGGACGTCGCCCCCGACCTGCTGGAGGAGGCGCTGCGCCAGAAGGTGATCCTGGCCACCCCCACCAGCTTCGTCGCCCTGCTGCGCGCGGTGGCCTTCGGCTGGCGCCAGGAACAACTCGCCGAGAACGCCGAGAAGATCCGTGAGCTCGGCGAGGAAATGTACGGGCGCCTCGCGACCTTCACCGAACACCTGCACAAGGTCGGGCGCAGCCTGGAGGCGAGCGTCACCGCCTATAACCGCGCGGTGGGCTCGTTCGACAGCCGCATCCTGCCCGGCGCCCGGCGCTTCAACGAGCTCGGCATCGCCGAGAAGAAGCCGCTCGCCGACCTCGACCCGGTGGACAAGAGCGCGCGCGCGGTGGCCGGCATCGGCTCCGGCGAATCATGAGTGCAGCGCCCAGCGGCGCCCCGACCGCGGATGCCGTCGCGCTGGAGGCGGCCTATCGCGAGTGCGAGGCACTCGCCCGCTCGCATTACGAAAACTTCCCGGTCGCCTCGCGCCTGCTGCCGGCGCGCCTGCGCCGGCCCATCGCGGTCATCTACACCTTCGCGCGCCGCGCCGACGACTTCGCCGACGAAGGCGAGCTCACCCCGGCCGAACGCCTCGCCGCGTTGGACGCCTTCGGCCAGGCGTTGGAGCGGCTCGATGCCCCGCGCGAGCCGCTGTTCGTCGCGCTCGCCGACGTGGTGCGCACCCACCAGCTCCCGCTGCAGCCGTTTCACGATCTGCTGCACGCCTTTCGCATGGACGTCACCGTCACGCGCTACGCCGACCTCGGCGAGCTGATGCACTACTGCCGACACTCGGCCAACCCCGTCGGCCGGCTGCTGCTGCATCTGTTCGACGCCGCCACCCCGCGCAACCTCGGTTACTCCGACGCCGTGTGCACCGCATTGCAGCTGATCAACTTCATCCAGGACGTCGGCCAGGACCTCGAGGAGCGCGATCGCATCTACATCCCGCAGGACGAGATGCGCCGCTTCGGGGTGGATGAAGCGCAGCTGCGTGCCCGGCGCAACGATTTTGCGCTGCGCGGGCTGATGGACCTGCAGATCAAGCGCGCCCGCGCGCTACTGCAGGCCGGCGCGCCGCTTGGGCGCGTGCTGCCGGGGCGCGTCGGCTTCGAGCTGCGCATGATCATCCTCGGCGGGGAGCGCGTGCTGAAGGCCTTGTTCGAGCGGCGCGACGATGTCTTCGCCCGCCCACGCCTGGGCGCGCGCGACTGGGCGAGCATGCTGTGGCGCGCCGCGCTGCCGCCGCGCGGCCGCGCGGGATGAAAAATCGCGTCCGTTCCGGCATCATGGGCGGTCCGCAAAGCCTTTTCGCCACGGATAGACCCACCAACCGCCCATGACCCCCGAGCAGTACTGCCAGGACAAGGCCGCGCGCAGCGGCTCCAGCTTCTACTACAGCTTCCTGTTCCTGGATCCCGAACAGCGGCGTGCGATCACCGCGCTGTACGCGTTCTGCCGGGAAGTGGACGACGTGGTGGACGAGTGTCGCGAAGAGGCCGTGGCGCGCGTGAAGCTGCAGTGGTGGCGCGAGGAAGTCGACCGCCTGTACGAGGGCGCGCCGCGCCATCCCGTGACGCGCGCGCTCGCACCCCACCTGCCCCGCTTCGAGCTCGACCGCGAGCACATGCTGGAGATGATCGACGGCATGGAGATGGACCTCGAGCAGAACCGCTACGCCGACTTCAAGGCGCTCTCGCTGTACTGCTACCGCGCCGCCAGCGTGGTGGGGCTGATGTCCGCGCAGATCTTCGGCTACGAGGACCGGCGCACGCTCAAGTACGCCCACGACCTCGGCATCGCATTTCAGCTCACCAACATTCTGCGCGACGTGCGCGAAGATGCCGCGCGCGGGCGCATCTATCTGCCGCAGGACGAGCTGGCGCGCTTCGGGGTGCGCGAGGCCGACATCCTGCGCTACCGGCACACGCCGGAACTCGAGGCGCTGTTGCGCTTCCAGGCGGAGCGCGCCGAGCGCTACTACGAGCGCGCCTTCGACCAACTCCCGGAAGCGGACCGCGCGCGCCAGCGCGCCGGCATCATCATGGCGCGCATCTACCGCGAGACCCTGGACGCGGTGATCGAGGACGGCCTGCGGGTGATGGAGCGCCGCGTGATGCTCACGCCGCTGCGCAAACTGTGGCTGGCGTGGCAGACCGTGTGGCGGGAGCGCCGGCGCCACCGCCGCTGGCTGGCGGCCCAGCGCGCATGAGTCCGCCGCGCGTCGCCGTCGTCGGCGGCGGCTGGGCCGGCCTGGCGGCGGCCGTCGAGTTGGCCTATGCGGGCGCCGAGGTCACCGTGCTGGAGGCCGCCAAGCAGGTGGGCGGGCGGGCCCGCCGGGTGCCGTTCGCCGAGCTGTGCGTGGACAACGGCCAGCACCTGATGATCGGCGCCTACCGCGAGACGCTGCGCCTGATGCGCCTGGTGGGCGTGAAGGAAGCGAGCACGTTCGCCCGTGCGCCGCTGGAGCTGCGCGTCCGCGAACCCGAGGGGCCGGGGCTGCACCTCGCCGCCCCCCGCCTGCCGGCCCCGCTGCACCTGGTCGCCGCCCTGGCCCGGGCACGCGGCTTGAGCCTCGGCGAGCGCTGGCACGCCCTGCGCCTGTGTCTGCAACTGGCGCGCAGCGGTTTTCAGTTACCTCGCGACGAGAGTGTGGCCGAACTGCTGGCGCGCCATCGCCAACCGCACCGACTGCGCGAATTGCTGTGGGAGCCCTTGTGTCTCGCCACCCTCAACACCCATGCCGAGCATGCCTCGGCACAGGTGTTCCTGCGCGTGCTGCACGAGGGCTTGGCGCGCCGCCGCTCCGACTCCGACCTGCTCTACCATCGCACCGATCTCGGCGAGGCCTTCCCGGTGCATGCACGCGACTTCATCGAGCGTTACGGTGGTAGCGTGCGTCTCGGCCAGCGAGTCAGCGGCGTGGTGGCACGCGGCGATGCCCTGCGCGGCGTGCGTGTGGGCAACGAGACCCTGGACGCCGACCACGTGGTGCTCGCCGTGCCGCCTTACGCGCTGCAGCACCTCGCCCCCGAAGCGGGGCCGCTGCAGAAGCTGGCGCGCGAGCTGGCGAATTGGCCGCACGAGCCCATCTGCACCGTCTACCTGCGCTACCCTGAAGAAGTCACGCTCGGGCGGCCGATGCTCGGCCTCAGCGGCGGGATCGGCCAGTGGGCCTTCGACCGTGCCTTGTACGGGCAGGAGGGCCTGATCGCCGTGGTGGTCAGCGGCAACGGGCCCCACCTCGCGCTGGACAACGCCCGCCTCGCCGCGGAAGTGGGCGCGCAGCTCGCGCGCCTGCACCCGGCGTGGCCTGCACCCGGCGAGCACCTGGTGATCCGCGAAAAGCGCGCCACGTTTCGCTGCAGCGTCGACATTGACCGTCGACGGCCCGGTCCGCAGGGCCCCCTGGCCGGCTGCTGGCTGGCCGGCGACTACACCGCGACGCGCTACCCCGCCACGCTCGAAGGCGCTGTCGCAAGTGGCGTACAATGCGCGCGCGCCATACTCACAACAGCGCGGGCCGAAGGCCCCGCGCGCGAGGCTCATACATGACCGTGATACCCAAGGACTACCGCCCCGCCCCGGATCTGCTGAAGGACCGCGTGATCCTCATTACCGGTGCCGGCGACGGCATCGGCGCCGCCGCCGCCCGCGCCTGCGCGGCGCACGGGGCGACGGTCATCCTGCTCGGGCGCACCACGCGCAAGCTGGAGGCGGTTTACGACAGCATCGAACAGGCCGGGCACCCGGAGCCGGCGATCTACCCGATGAACCTCGAAGGCGCGGTGGCCAAGGACTTCGCCGACCTCGCGCTGAAGATCGACGAGGAGTTCGGCCGCCTCGACGGCCTGCTGCACAATGCCGCCAATCTCGGCACCCTGACTCCAATCGAGCACTATGACCCCGAGCTCTGGGCCAAGGTCCTGCAAGTGAACGTGAACGCGCCTTACTTGCTCACCCGAGCGTGCCTCAAGTTGCTCAAGCAGGCCCCCGACGCGCGCGTGCTGTTTACCGGCGCCGAAGTCGGCCGCCACGGACGCGCCTACTGGGGCGCCTACGCCGCCTCCCACGCGGCGGCGGAAAACATCATGGAAACCTTGGCCGACGAGGTGGAGAGCCTGGGGCGCATCCGCGTGAACAGCATCGATCCCGGCGCGGTGCGTACCGCCATGCGCACCCGCGCCTTCCCCGCCGAGGACGCGAGCGTGCTGCCGCCGCCCGCCGACATCATGCGGCCCTATCTCTACCTGCTCGGCCCCGACAGCCGCGACGTACACGGTCAACGACTGCGCGCCCAGGACTGAGCATCGCCTCGCGCGCGCGGGGAAGCCGCGCCGCACGCTTGGCGCCAGCTCGTCTTGCGGGGTTTGTAGGGGAATCCGGTCCCATCGTGAAACCTTGACAGCGATCACAGCCGCACGGGAACCCAGCCCCTAGACTCGCTCCCAGGCTATAGGGAGAGGGTCACGATGCGCATCGACATCAAGCACATCGAGAAGTTGATAGGCAGCGGTGATCGCCTCGTCTGTTTGGAAGGATCGCCGGCCGCGGCTTTGGAGGCGCTGAGCGCGTACGCACGTACCAGCGCACGCGCGATCTACTGCTGGCATCCCAGCAAGGGCCTGCGCCGCGTCAGCGCGCCCCATATCGCCATCCCCGGCACCGACACGCTGCGCGGCGCCCTGAAGCACGTGCAGAACACGCGCCACTACGGTGTTTACGCCTTTCACGGCTGTGCCAAGGAGTTGGGCGACCCGACCATCGCGAGTCTGCTCCAGTCGCTGGCCTCACCCCCGCAGCCGGACAGGCTCATCCTCCTGCTCGACGGCGGCATACACCTCGCGCCGGGCTTGCGCCGCACGCCGCCACCGCGGCGCACGGCGCGCACCGCGACTAGGGCGTAATGGCCGCGCAGCGCGCCTGGAGCACACATGCAGTGCACTTCGGGCGCGGGCGGCAGACCTTCTTCGCGTGCAGCACGATCAGCGCGTGATATTCATTGAACAGCGCCACCGGCGCCGGCTCGGCGGCCAAGCTTTGTTCGAAGCGCGCGCGCAGCGCTTCATACGGTTCGGTACCTTCGATCAAGCCCAAGCGGGCGAATAGCCGACGCGTATAGGCGTCGATCACGAATACCGGCCGCTCGAAGGCATACAGCAGGATGTCGTCGGCCGTTTCCGGTCCAATACCGTGGACGGCCAGCAAGGCCTCGCGCAACGCGGGCGTTGGCAGGCGCTTCAGGCCCGCATACCCGCCGCGCTCCAGATACCAGCGACAGAACGCCGTCAGGCGCCGCGCCTTGACGTTGAAATACCCCACCGGGCGCAGCGCCGCGGCCAGCACCGTCGGATCCAGCGCCAACAGCGCCGCCGGCTCCAGCGGCGCCTCGGCACGCAGTGCCGTCAGCGCGCGCTCCACGTTGGTCCACGAGGTGTTCTGGGTGAGAATCGCCCCCACCATGGTCTCGAAGGGGCTCTCGGCCGGCCACCAGCCCTGCGCGCCATGCACCTGGTACAGGGCGCGATAGACGGCCAGGGCGTCGCGGATGCTCATCCTCGGCGCGGCTTGGGCCGTCCTCTGCTTGGCGGCCTGGTGGGCCGCTTGACGGCCGAGGGCGA
Source organism: Ectothiorhodospiraceae bacterium 2226 (assembly GCA_013348725.1). Lineage (NCBI taxonomy): Bacteria > Pseudomonadati > Pseudomonadota > Gammaproteobacteria > Chromatiales > Ectothiorhodospiraceae > Ectothiorhodospiraceae bacterium 2226. Next base: position 2,804,160 of record CP054689.1, on the reverse strand, counting down.
GGCGGCGCGCCGCGGCGCGGCCGCGCGCGGGGAACGCGGGGCCTTACCGCCGCGCCCCTCGCCCTTGCCCCGCACCGGTCGGCGCGTAGGACCCGCCCGCTCCGCCGACAGGCCGGCGGCGCGCAGCAACTCGCGCACCGCCCCGAGTTCCAGCGCCTCCCAGCGCCCGGCCCGCAGCCCACGCGGCAGCGTGATCGGCCCGTAGCGCACCCGGATCAGGCGACTCACGGTGATCCCCTGACTCTCCCACAGGCGGCGCACCTCGCGGTTGCGCCCTTCGCGCAGCACCACGTGGTACCAATGGTTGACCCCCTCGCCCCCCGCCGGGCGAATGAGGTCGAAGGCCGCCGACTGGCCGTCGAGTTCGACCCCCTCGCGCAGGCGGGCCAGCGTCTCCTTGGACACCTCGCCCACCACCCGCACGGCGTACTCGCGTTCGATCTCGGTACTGGGGTGCATGAGGCGGTGGGCCAACTCGCCGTCGTTGGTCAACAGCAAGAGCCCGAGGGTGTTGAGGTCCAGCCGCCCCACCGCTATCCAGCGCCCCTGCGCGAGCCGTGGCAGGGTGTCGAACACCGTCGGGCGCCCCTCCGGGTCGCTGCGGGTACTCACCACGCCCACCGGTTTGTGATAGACCAGCACCCGCGTCTCCATCGGCGCGGTTTGCGCGTGCGGAATCACCCGCCCGTCGACCCGCAGCACGTCCTGCGGCCCCACGCGTTGGCCGAGCGTCGCACGCTGGCTGTTCACGCTTACGCGCCCGGCGACTATCCAGTCCTCCAGCTCGCGGCGCGACCCGAGGCCCGCGCGCGCGAGCACCTTCTGTAGTTTCTCGTCCATGGTTCAGCGCGCCGACTCGGCCGCTTCGGGTTCCTCGTCCAGGTCATCGTGTTCCGCGTCGACGGCGTCGGCTTCGAGCGCGGCCCCAAAACCGCCATCCTCGCCCCTTGGCGTCTCGCCGGCTTCATCAGGCCCGCCTTCGTCGATGGCGGCGTCATCGTTGAGGTCGTCTGCCACGGCATGCACCTCTTCCTCGCCCGGTTCCGGCTGGTCCTCGGACGGGAGGGCATCGGGCGCCCCGAGGTCGAGTTCCGCGTTGATACGGTCGATATCGCGCAACTCGGCCAGCGTCGGTAATTCGTCCAGGCTGCTCAGTCCGAAGTAATCCAGGAACGTCCGCGTGGTGCCATACAGCGCCGGGCGCCCCGGCACGTCGCGGTGTCCGACCACGCGCACCCATTCGCGCTCCAGCAGGGTCTTGACGATCTGCGTGGAGACGCTCACCCCGCGAATGTCCTCGATCTCGGCGCGGGTGATGGGCTGGCGGTAGGCGATCAGCGCGAGGGTCTCCATCAGCGCGCGCGAATAGCGCGCGGGCCGTTCCTCCCACAGGCGCGATACCCACGGCGCCAGATCCTGGCGCACCTGCAGGCGCCAGCCGCTGGCAACCTCCTGCAGTTCGATGCCCCGCCCCGCACAGTCCTCGCCCAGGTGCTCCAGGGCCTCGAGGACCTCACGCCGCGCGGGCGGCTCGTCGGTGCCGAACAGCCCGAGCAGACGCTCGACCGACAGCGGCTCGCCGGCGGCCAACAGTGCCGCCTCGACTATATGCTTCAGTTCCGGGCGATTCATGCGGCGATCCCCTCGCGATTCATGCCGTCGTCCCCTCCCGCAGGCGCACGTGAATGGGGCCGAAGGGTTCGGCCTGGACCAACTCGACCAGGGTCTGCTTGATGAGTTCGAGCAATGCCAGCAACGTGACCACGACGCCGCGCCGGCCCTCGTCGAGGGTAAACAAGCTGGTGAATTCGGTAAACCGCTCCGGACCGAGCGCCTCCAGCAGCCGCGACATGCGCTCGCGCACCGACAGGGGTTCGCGCTGGATCTGGTGGTGCGCGAACATCTCGGCGCGCGACATCACATCCCGGATAGCGGCCAGGATCTCCGCCAGATCCACCTGCGGCGGCGCGCGCCCCTCGTGGCGCGGCGGGTCGGGCACGCGCGCCGGGAAGATGTCGCGCCCCACCTGCGGCAGGGCATCGATGTCCTCCGCCGCCTGCTTGTAGCGCTCGTACTCCTGCAGGCGGCGCACCAGCTCGGCGCGCGGGTCATCTTCGTCGCCCTCCTCGGTGGGTCGCGGCAACAGCATGCGCGATTTGATCTCGGCCAGCATGGCGGCCATCACCAGGTACTCGGCCGCCAACTCGAGTTGCAGCTCTTTCATCACCTCGACGTAGTCCATGTACTGTCGTGTGATCTCGGCGATGGGGATATCCAGCACGTCCAGGTTCTGGCGCTTGATGAGGTACAGCAACAGATCCAGCGGCCCCTCGAAGGCGTCCAGAAACACCTCCAGGGCCTCGGGGGGGATGTATAGGTCCTTGGGCAGCGTCAACAAGGCGTTGCCCTGCACGATGGCGAAGGGCATCTCCTCCTGCTGCGGTACGTCCGGCGTCTGCATCGTTCCCCCTAGAGAACGTTCTATGGAATGAACTGCGGGCGCGCAGCTCAGCGGTGCACCAGGCCCATCACGCTGCGCACCTCGTCCAGCGTGGCGCGGGCCACTTCCCGTGCCGCCTCGCAACCGTCATTGACGATGCTGCGCACCATGCCGAGGTCTTCGATGTACGGCTGGGCGCGCTCGCGCAGCTGGGCGAGCTCCGCCTGCACGGCATCGATCACCGGGCGCTTGCATTCCAGGCAGCCGATCCCGGCGCTGCGACAGCCCTGCTGCACCCACTCTTTCACGTCCTCGCCGGAGTACACCTTGTGCAGTTCCCACACCGGGCACTTCTCCGGCTCACCCGGATCGGTGCGGCGCACGCGCGCCGGGTCGGTCGGCATGGTGCGGATGCGCGTCTCGACCTGGGCCGGGTCCTCGCGCAGGGCGATGGTATTGCCGTAGGACTTGGACATCTTCTGCCCGTCGAGCCCCGGCATGCGCGAGGCGCGCGTCAGCAGCGCCTGCGGCTCGGGCAGGATGATGCGGCTGCTGCCCTCCAGGTAGCCCACCAGGCGCTCGCGATCGCCCAGGGTGATGTTCTGCTGATCCTCCAGCAAGGCGCGCGCCGTGTCCAATGCGCCGGCGTCGCCCTCCTCCTGAAAGCGGCGTCGTAGCTCCCGGTACAGGCGCGCGTTCTTCTTGCCCATCTTGGCGGCGGCCGTCTCGGCGCGCACCTCGAAGTCCGGCTCGCGACCGTAGAGGTGATTGAAGCGGCGCGCCACCTCGCGCGTCAACTCGACGTGGGCCACCTGGTCCTCGCCCACCGGGACGTAGCCCGCCTTGTAGGCCAGGATGTCGGCGCTCTGCAGCAGGGGGTAGCCGAGAAAGCCGTAGGTGGCGAGGTCCTTGTCGCGCAGCTTCTCCTGCTGGTCCTTGTAGGTCGGCACCCGTTCGAGCCAGCCGAGCGGGGTCATCATCGACAGCAGCAGGTGCAACTCGGCGTGCTCGGGCACGCGCGATTGGATGAAGATGCGCGCCGCACCGGGACTCACCCCCGCCGCCAGCCAGTCGATCACCATGTCCCACACATACTGGGAGATGCCTTGCGGGTTCTCGTAATCGGTGGTGAGCGCGTGCCAGTCCGCCACGAAGAAGTAACACTCGTACTCGTGCTGGAGTTTGACCCAGTTCTTCAACACGCCGTGATAGTGCCCCAAGTGCAGCGGGCCGGTGGGCCGCATGCCGGAGAGCACGCGGCGGTTCTGCGTGACCACGTTCAACGAATTCCCCTCATCTCACGAATATCTGATGCAGCAGGCCCTGTAGCGCCTCGATCGGCGGCCATAGGATCATGCCCAATACGCCGGTGGCCAGCAGCCCCAGCAGGATGAACAGGCCGAACGGCTCCAGCCGGTCGAAGCGCCAGCTCAGCGGGCCGGGCAGCAAACCCGACACGACCCGCCCCCCATCGAGCGGCGGCAGCGGTAACAGGTTCAACACCATCAGGATGATGTTGATGAGAATGCCCGCCGCACCCATGTACAGCAGCGGCAGACCGAGCCACGGCATCTCCCCCATCAGCATCAGGCCCAAACGGGCGACCAAGGCCCAGGCGACCGCCATCAGCAGATTCGCCCCGGGTCCTGCGAGCGCCACCAGGATCATGTCGCGCTTGGGCTTGCGCAGATTCTGCCAGGTCACCGGCACCGGCTTTGCCCACCCGAACACAAAGCCGGTGAACACCAGCAGGATGCCCGGCACCAGCACGGTGCCCACGGGGTCGACGTGCTTGATCGGATTGAGGGTGAGGCGCCCCATCATCAGGGCGGTGGGGTCGCCGAGGCGGCGTGCCATCCAGCCGTGGGCGACCTCGTGTACCGTGATGGCGAACAGCACCGGCAGCGCCCAGACCGCGATGCGCTGCATGAGGTCTAAATCTTCCATCGGCGGATTATAACTGGTTAGAAGGTCGAAACGCCCGTCCGTGGGGCGTTTCGACCACGCCCCGTGAGAAGCGTGGTTCTCACGGGGCTGCGTTTCCCGCCTGTGCGGGGAACGGCGGCACCTCCCTGTGCCGCAGCCTCGCCCCGGCGTAGCCGCTGCTTGAAGGTCGAAACGCCCGTCCATGGGGCGTTTCGTCCACGCCCCATGAGAAGCGCGGTTCTCATGGGGCTGCGTTTCCCGCCTGTGCGGGAAACGGCGGCACCTCCCTGTGCCGCAGCCTCGCCCCGGCGTAGCCGCTGCTTGAAGGTCGAAACGCCCGTCCATGGGGCGTTTCGACCACGCCCCCTGAGCAGCGTGGTTCTCACGGGGCTGCGTTCCCCGCCCCCGCGGGGAACGGCGGCACCTCCCTGTGCCGGACCCGCGCGCACGGGAAGCCTTCGCGCCATCCGATGCGGCGGGGCACCGAAGGGATCTCGCCATGGGCCCCGGGTCCCCGGCGAGATGGCCAAAACCCGGCGGCCGTGAGGCCGCCGGGCTTCGACGGTGTCAGGCGCCGACCATGCGGAGGTCCCCCGCGCCGGGACGCACCACCACCGGCGGGCCCTCGAGCAGATCGACCACCGTGGTGGGCTCCGCCTGGGTCAACCCCGCGTCGATCAGCAGGTCGATCTGCGACCCTAGTCGCTCGCCGATCTCATGCGGATCGGTAAGCGGTTGCGCGCTGGACGGCAGGATGAGCGTGGAGCTCAGGATCGGCTCGTCCAACTCCGCGAGCAGGCTGAGGGCGACCGGATGGTCAGGCACACGCAGTCCGATGGTCTTGCGCTTGGGATGCTGCAGGCGCCGCGGTACCTCGCGGGTGGCGCGCAGTATGAACGTGTAGGCCCCCGGCGTGAGTGACTTCAGCAGCCGATACTGGCTGTTGTCGACGCGCGCGTACTGCCCCAGTTCCGACAGGTCGCGGCAGATCAGCGTGAGATGGTGATGATCCGGCAGCTCGCGGATCCGACGAATGCGCTCGATGCCCTCCTTGTCCCCCAAACGACAACCAAGGGCATAGCCCGAGTCGGTTGGGTACACCATCAGCGCGCCGGCGCGCAGGGCCTCCGCGGCCTGTCGCACCAACCGCAATTGCGGGTTAACGGGGTGTATGCGCAGCATTTGCATCTCGGTGCCTCCTTGTCTCACCGGTCCGCGCTACGCGGAGCCGGTCAGTGCCAGGTGTGCCAAATAGGTCGGCAGCCCGCAGGTAGCTCCGGCAGCCGACCGAGTTCTGCGTAACCTCCGTCCGGGTCGTGAAAATCCGAACCGACGGAGGCCAACAAGCCATGACGGCGTGCGAACGTCGCCATCAGCACACTGTCGCGCGGCGCGTGGCTGCCGGAGATCACCTCCAGCCCCTCGCCGCCCGCCGCGCGAAATTCTTCCAGCAAGATATTGAGCTTGGTGCGGGTGAGTTTGTAACGCGCCGGATGCGCCAGCACGGCTTGGCCGCCCGCGCCGTGAATCCAGCCAAGCGCCTCCTCGAGCGACGCCCATTGGCCGGGGACGTGGCCCGGCTTGCCCTGCGTGAGGTAGCGTTTGAACACGTGGCCGAAATTGCGCGCCTTGCCCAGTGCCAACAGATGGCGGGCGAAATGAGTGCGGCCGATGATGGCGCCGTGCGCGTAGCCCTTCGCGCCGGCGTAGGCGTCGGGGATACCGTGCGCCTCCAGGCGGCGCGCGATCTCCTCGGCGCGCCAGCCGCGGAACGCGCGCAGACGCGCGAGTCCCTCGCGCAGGCCGGCGTCGGCCGGATCGACCCCCAACCCCAACACGTGCAAGGTACGCCCCGCCCAGCTTACCGACACTTCCACCCCCGGAATCAGCCGGATGCCGCATTCGCGCGCGGCCGCCTCGGCCTCGGGTAGCCCGTCCAGGCCGTCGTGGTCGGTGAGCGCGAGCACGCCGACGCCTTGCGCCTGGGCGCGCCGAACCAGCAATGTCGGAGTGAGCGTACCGTCGGAATACGTGGAGTGGGCGTGGAGGTCGTGGACGACTGCCATGGCTTGAGTGTAACGCATCCGCCGCGACCCTGTCTCGCGACGGATGCCGCATCTCGAAGGGGTTTATACTGGGACGAGGTCCGCAAACACCGGGGCTTCCGAACACCGGGGCTTCTACTTCAACCAGTTGTGTCGTCGGCGGGATTGCCGCCCGGGAGAACGCCATGTCCGGCTCCGCAGCACCCCACCGTATCCACGCCCTCGAGTTGGGGCCGATGGAGAACTTCGTCTACCTGATCGAGGATCGCGAGAGCGGCCGCGCGGCCATCGTCGACCCCGCCTGGGACCCGGCGCGCGTGATGGCCCTGGCGCACGAGCACGGCCTGCGCGTGACCGACGTGCTGCTCACCCACAGCCATCACGATCACATCAACGGCATCGAGCAGGTATTGGACGAAACCGACGCCCAACTCCATCTATTGAAGGCCGAGGCCGAGTTTTGGGAGGCGCCGTTGATACGGCCCACCCTGCATCACGGGGGCGACGTCCTGGAACTCGGCGCGACCCGCATCGAGCTCCTGCACACGCCCGGCCACACCCCCGGCTCGGCCTGCTTCCGGCTCGGCAACGACCTCATCACGGGCGACACCCTGTTCGTGTTCGGCTGCGGGCGCTGCGATCTTCGCGGCGGCGATCCCGAGCAGATGTTCCACACCCTGCGGGGCCTGCGCGAGAACCTGCCGGCCAACACCCTGCTGCACCCGGGGCACAACTACGCCGAGCGCACCACCTCCACCTGGGAAGAACAGCTGCACGGCAATCCCTTTCTGCACTTCGACGCCCTGCCCGACTTCGTGCATTACCGCATGCGGGAGCACGACCGCCACCGCCACACACCCTACGGACCGGTATCGGCGGCCGAGGTGCGCAAGGGTTCCGGCCGCTAGGCGATCGCGCGACGGGGCCGCCCAGCGGCGATCGCGGCAGATACCGCCGGTAGCCCTCCCACGGCTGCATATACTGGAATAGAAGGCGCGCCGCGCCGGCTATCGGGAGGCCTCTCATGAAACGGATACTCTTGCTGCTCGCCTGCCTGGCAATCCTCTCGTTCGGCGCCCCCGCCGCGCTGGCGGATGAGCCGCGCGTCCAAATCCTGTCTCCCTCGGACGGCGAGGCGGTAGACATGATGGAGCAGACGCGGGTCGAGTACGAGGTCGTGCCCGGGCCGCGCGGCGACCACGTCCACGTCTATGTGGACGGCAACGAGGTGGACATCCTGCGCCAGCTCACGGGCGGCTACACCCTGGCCACGCTTGAGCCTGGCGAGCGCGAGGTCTGCATCAAGGTCGTCAACCGCGCCCACGTCCCCATCGGGGTCGAGGACTGCGTCACGCTCGCCGTGCAGTAGGCGATGTACCTACTCGAGAACCTCGCCTACGCGCTGGTCCAACTCGCGCACAACTTCGGCGCGGTGGCGGTGGTCGGCGGCGCGATATTCGCCCTTTGGCCGGTGCCTCAGACCGAGGCGGTGCAGCGCAGCCTCGCCTGGCTGGTGCTGACCGGCTGGGCGGTGCAGATCACCAGTGGCGTACTGTTCGGCGTGGTGTCCTACCTTGCCTACGGCACCCTGCCCGACTTGAGCGCCATCGCCTTGAGCGCGCTGGCGATCAAGATCCTCAGCACGATCGGCGGCCTCACCGCGGCCATCGTGTACCTGCGGGGCGGCACGCGCTGGACGACCCCGCGGCGCCGGCACACCTGGCACCTGCTGGCGGGCCTGGGCGCGCTCGCCCTCGCCGCGGCGGCATTTCTGCGCTGGTTCTCCTGAGCCCTACCCGGGGCCGTGTTAGACTGCGCCCTTTGTCGATAGCGCAGAGGATGCGATGGAAACCGGATCGAGCAGCACCGATGCCTTGTGCCAGGGCCTGACGGCAGCGGCGGCGGAGGTCGCGAACGCCTACCGCCAGGCGCCGACGGCCGAGCAGGCGGAGGTCGTCACGCCCGAACTGCTGGCCGAGGCGATCGACCAGTTTGTCCAGATCGTCGCGCGCCTGGAGAGCGATTTCGCCGCCGCGCGCACCTCGGTCAGCAGCGAACCGGAAGACATGACCCAGCTGATCGGCTACGGGCTGGACCTGCTCAATGACCTGGGCCAGTGGGCCGCACAACTGAACCTCACGAGCACCCGCCCGCGCATCGACGCACTCGCCGTCCCCCTCGCCCTGTGGGGAGTGCGCCGCGGCGGCCGCCTGAACAACCTCGAACCGGTCGTGAACGCGCTCGCCGTCGCCGCCAACGCGACGCAGGAGCCCCGGCAGCTCGCGCAGCTCGTGCCCGTCATGGGCGAAATCGCCGCAGGCGCCGCCGAGGAGATCCGCCAGGATCTGGACCAGAGCAACCCGGCACGCCCCTGGCGTATCCTGCACCTCAACCGGGCCATCGTCGCCACGCGGGCCAACGACCCCGCCCTGATGCGCAAGGCCTTCGACGACCTGATCCAGGCGCTGCCCACTGACGCGCCGGGCTTCTTCGAAGAGGGCATGCGCCAGATGGAGGCGCTCGACTATCCGGCGCCGGTGCGCGAGGTCATGAGCGAATACCACCGGCGTTTCCAAGACGGCGGCGCGCTCCACTAGCCGCGCTCCCTACCGGCTCCGCACGCTAAAGAAGGTCAACCATGCTCTACGCAATCTTCTGCCACGACGTCGAAGAGAGCCTGCCGGCCCGCCAGCAGGCGCGCCCGGCCCATCTTGAGCGCCTGCAGGCGCTGAAGGCCGAAGGCCGGTTGGTGCTTGCTGGCCCCATGCCCGCGATCGACAGCCCCGATCCGGGCCCGGCGGGCTTCATCGGCAGCCTCATCGTGGCGGAGTTCGAATCGCTGGATGCGGCCTACGCGTGGGCCTCCGCCGACCCTTACATCGATGCCGGCGTCTACGCCAGCGTGGATATCAAGCCTTTCAAGTACGTATTGCCTTGACCGGCACCCATCCCGAGGACGACACATGACGTACGCACGACACACCCTCGCCGGCATCGCCGCACTCGCCGCCCTGCTGACGCTCACCGCCTGCAACAACGGCGATCCCGCCACGGCAACGGACGACACCGCCTACACCGAAGGCGAAGTGGTGGCGCGCGTGAACAATGTCCCCATCACCCGGCCGCTGCTGGAGAGCTACGCCGAGCAGCGCGGGGAGCAACTGAGCGAGCGCCTGCTCCAGGAGATGGTGGACCGCCAGTTGGTCTACCAGGCCGCGTTGGATCAGGGGCTGCATCGCGATCCGGCGATTGCCGCCGAGATGCAGAACTACCGCATCAGCGTGCTCGCCAATGCGGCGGTGCGTTACCAGATGCTCGGCCACAACCCTTCGGACGAGGAGCTGCGCGCGCTGTATGAGGAAGAGGTCGGCGCCGCCGATCAGACCGAGTACCGCGCCAGCCACATCCTGGTGGCCGACGAGGAAACCGCGCAGGGGCTCATCGAGCAGTTGAACGAGGGCGCGGACTTCGCCGAACTGGCCCAGGAGCACTCGGCGGATGCCTCCGCCAGCGCCGGCGGCGACCTCGGCTGGTTCAGCGCCGAGCAGATGGTGGAGCCCTTCGCGGAGGCGCTGCGTCAGCTCGAACCCGGTGCGCACACCACCGAGCCGGTGCAGACGCAGTTTGGCTGGCACGTCGTGCGGCTGGAAGACACCCGCACCAGCACCCCGCCGCCCTTCGAGGCCGTGGAAGAAGACCTGCGCAACAACGCGCGCATGCGCCACGTCGAGAACTGGATCGAGTCGCTGCGCGAAAACGCCGAGGTGCAGATCGAGTCGGCCGAGTAACCGCGGTCTACGGATCCGGGGGCATGCGGCTTGCGCCGCATGCCCCTTTTCAGTGGTAGGGCGCAAGACGTTGTCGCAATAAGCGCAGCGCATTGCGCCTTTGGGCGCCGGATACTCGCGCCGCGCTAGGCACACGCCCCGTGCGTTGCCGATCTACCGAAGCCTTGCAGTTACCGCCTCTGGTGACCGCTCGCAACGCGCATCACCATCGCGCCGGATCCAAGACGTAAGGCACGAGTTTCGCTTGGGCACTACCGATACCAGCGACGCCCCGTGTCCGTGCTACCCCTCAACCCTCATGCTCACGCAGCAGCCCGTGCAAGGCCTGCTCGTCCAGCACCGGCACCCCCAGTGCTTCGGCCTTGGTGAGTTTGGAACCGGCCTCGGCCCCGGCGATAACCGCGGTGGTCTTGCGCGACACGCTGCCCGCGACCTTTGCGCCCAGCGCCTCCAGCCGCCCCTTGGCCTCCTCACGCGTCATACTGTCCAAGGTCCCGGTGAGCACGTAGGTGTGGCCCGCCAACGGCAATGCCTCCCGCGGGCGCGGCGCGCTCTCGGGCCAGTGCACGCCGGCCGCGCGCAGGCGCGCGATCACCTCGCGGTTGTGATCCTGCCGGAAGAAGGCCACCACGTGCGCCGCCACGATCGGTCCTACATCGGGCACCTGCTGCAGGGCCTCCTCGTCAGCCGCCATGATCGCCTCCAGACTGCCGAAGTGGTCGGCCAACTGCTTGGCGGTCGCCTCGCCCACCTCGCGCACGCCGATTGCGAACAGAAAACGCGCCAGCGTCGTCTCGCGGCTGTGATCCAGCGCCGCGACCAGATTCGCCGCGGATTTCTCGCCCATGCGCTCGAGCTCTGCCCACTGCGCGGCCGAGAGCTCGTACAGGTCTGCCGGATCGCGCACCCAGCCGCGCTCCACCACCTGCTCGATGAGGCGCTCGCCCAGGCCGTCGATGTCCATGGCCCGGCGCGAGGCGAAGTGCTTGAGTGACTCACGCCGCTGCGCCGCGCAGAACAGCCCGCCCGAGCAGCGCGCAACCGCCTCGCCCTCGGCGCGCACCACCTCCGAGCCGCACACCGGACAATGCGCGGGCAGTTCGACTTCGCGCGTGTCCTTGGGCCGCAGCTCGGGCACCACGCGCACCACCTCGGGGATGACGTCGCCGGCGCGGCGCACCACCACTGTGTCGCCGATGCGCACGTCCTTGCGGCGCACCTCGTCCATATTGTGCAGCGTGGCGTTACGCACCGTGACCCCGCCGACGAACACCGGCTCGAGCCGCGCCGCGGGCGTCAGCGCGCCGGTGCGCCCGACGCTGAACCACACGTCGCTCAGCACGCTGGTGGCCTCTTCGGCCGGAAACTTGTGCGCCACGGCCCAGCGCGGGGCGCGCGACACGAACCCGAGCGCGGCCTGCCAATCGCGCCGATCGACCTTGTACACCACCCCGTCGATCTCGTAGGGCAACGCCGCACGGCGCGCACCGATGCGCTCGAAATAGTCCAGGCAGCCTGCGTAGCCGCGCACCACGGCGCGCTCCTCGTTGACCCGCAGTCCCCACTCGATGAGGCCGTCGAGTATTGCCGAGTGGGTGTCGGGCAGCGTGCCGCCTTCGGCAATGCCGGTGCCGTAGCAGAAGATCTCCAACGGGCGCTGGGCGGTGACAGAGGGGTCGAGCTGGCGCAGGCTGCCGGCCGCGGCATTGCGCGGATTGGCAAACACCTTGTCGCCCCGCTCCCGTGCGCGCGCGTTCAAGGCCTCGAAGCCCTGGCGGGTCATCACCACCTCACCGCGCACCTCCAACCGGGACGGAAACCCGCGCCCGCGCAGGCGCAGCGGTATGGTGGGTATGGTGCGGATGTTGTGGGTGACGTCTTCGCCCGTCACGCCGTCGCCGCGCGTGGCGGCGCGGACCAAGAGGCCGTCCTCGTACAGCAGGCTCACCGCCAACCCGTCGAGCTTGGGCTCCGCGGCGTAGTCCACGGCCTCCACGTCCAGACGCTCGCGCGTGCGCCGATCGAACTCGCGCAAATCGTCCTCGCTGAACACGTTGTCCAGCGACAACATGGGCAGCTCGTGACGCACGGACCCGAACTGCTTGAGCGGCGCGCCGCCCACCCGCTGCGTGGGCGAGTCGGGCGTGACCAGCTCGGGGTGCGCGGCCTCCAGCTCGCGCAGCTCCTGCATCAGCGCGTCGTAGGCAGCGTCGGAGATCTCCGGGTCATCGAGCACGTAATAGCGGTAGTCATGGTGCTGAATGGCCTCGCGCAGGGCCTGCAGGCGGGTCTGTACCGCATCGCGCGACGTCGCTTGCACCACCGCCCGCGCCCTCAGCGCACGCGCGCGCCGACGCGGCGACGGAACTCGAACGCCTCGATGCGCTCACGCAGGTGGGCCACCGTCTGCGGGGTGAGCACGCTGCGGGTCTCATCGTTGAGTTCCGCGCCGAGCTGCGCCGCGATCCCATGGGCCGCCTCGAGCATCGCCTCGAACACCTCCCGCGCGTCGAACGGCCCCGGCGCCTGCATGAACAAGGCGATGCCCGGCGTCTGCAAGGCTGGCAGTTCCTCCGGGGTAAGCGTGCCGGGCTTGACCATATTGGCGGCGCTGAACAGGCTCGCCCCGCTTGCGTCATGGCGGTGATAGATACCCATCTCGCCGAACTGCATATCCGCCTGCGCGAGCGCCGCGGCGAGCGCTTCGCCATCGAGCAGGACATCCCGCGCCATCACGTGCAACGCGATGATCAAGGAGTCGTCCGGCGCCGGCCGGGCCGGCTCGGCGGTGCCGCTGCGCGGCTGCGCCTGCGGTTTCGCGACCGCCGGTCGCCGCGCGGCCGGCGGCTCTGGGACCGTTCGGGGCTCCGCAGGCGCCGCCGCGGCGGCGGGCCGGGCCACGGGCGGCGCGGCGGCCGGGCGCTTGAGCAGGGAGCGCAGGCTCTGCGTACGTGGCGGCGGCGAGCGACGCACCGGCGCCGGCTCGGCGGCCGGGCGCGCGGGCTGCGCCGGCGACTGTTGATCGCCCCGATCGGCCGAGATCATGCCCGACAGGCGTTCGAACTCCTCGGCCATCAGGACGTCTTCGGAGATCTCCCCCCACTCGCCCCCCCGCTCCGACGGCAGGAGCTCGTCCCGCTGGGCGCGGCGGTGCCATTCCCGGCGCCCCCACCAATAAATACCCGCGATGATCACCACCGCGATGGCCAGCAGGGTCCAACGCAGACCGTCCATCGTCTCGCTCCCTCGGTTGTTGTTCAGACCGCGGCGAGTTCCGCGGCCTCTTCCACGTCCACCGCCACCAGGCGCGACACGCCCGGCTCGGTCATGGTGACGCCCATCAGGTGGTGGGCCATCTCCATGGTCGCCTTGTTATGGCTGATAAAGATGAACTGAATGCGCTCCGACATCTCGCGCACCAGGGTGCAGAAGCGCCCCACGTTCGCCTCGTCCAGCGGCGCGTCGACCTCGTCCAGCATACAAAACGGCGCAGGGTTCAGCTCGAAGATGGCGAACACCAGCGCCACCGCGGTGAGCGCCTTCTCGCCGCCGGACAGCAGATGAATGGTGCTGTTGCGCTTGCCGGGCGGGCGCGCCATCACGGTGACGCCGGTGTCGAGCAGGTCGTCGCCGGTCAGTTCGAGATACGCATGCCCGCCGCCGAACAAGCGGGGGAACATGCTCTGCAGCCCGCTGTTGACCTTGTCGAAGGTCTCCTTGAAGCGGGTGCGCGTTTCACGGTCGATCTTGCGGATCGCGTCTTCCAGCGTCGCCAGCGCCTCCGACAGGTCGGCGTGCTGGGCGTCCAGGTAGCGCTTGCGCTCGGACTGCTGCTCGTACTCGTCGATGGCGGCGAGGTTGATGGGCCCGAGTCGCTGGATGCGCTGCGCCAGCTCCTCCACGCGCGCCTGCCAGGCGGCCTCCTCGGCCTCGGGCGGCAGCTCGGCGGCCAGCGCCTCGGGCGAGTGCCCGGCTTCGTCCAGGTGCTCGCGCAGCGTGGCCGCGCGGACCTTGAGCTCCTGCGCGGCCAGGCGTGCCCCTTCCAGACCCTCGCGCACCGCCTGCGCGCGCTGCTCGGCGCGCTGACGCTCGGCGTCCAACTCGCGCAGCGCCTGATCCAATTCCCCGGCACGCGCCCGCGCCTGCGCCAATTCCTCTTCCACGGTCACGCGCCGCGCGAGTTCGGCGTCCAGCGCCTGCTCCTGCTCGGCGAGCGGCGCGGCGGCCTCTTCCACCGCGCGCGCGAGCTGTTCGCGCCGCTGCACCAAATGGGCGTGCTGCGCCTGCAGGCGTGTCTGGGCGCTGCGGGTCTCCTGCAGCGCGGTGCGCATGGACTGGATGCGCAGGGCCTGCTCGTGGGCGCGCTCGCGTGCGGCGTTCGCCTGCGCCCTGACCTCGTCCAAGCGCTCGCGCAGGGTCTCGCGTCGGCTCTGCCACTGCTCGCGCTGAACGGCGTCCTCTTCCATCTGCGCCAGCGCCGCGTGCAGGCGCGAGCGCACCTCGGCCTCCTCGGCCTGGGCGCCCGCCAGTTGCTCGTCGAGCTCGGCCAGCTCGGCGCGCAGGCGTTCCTGGCGCAGGGCGATCTGCTCGCGGCGCGCGCGCCGCGCGCTCTCCTGCGACTGCAACTCGGAGAGGCGGCGCACCAGCGCCTGCAGCTCGCTCTGCGCGGCCTCGCGCGCCCGCTCCCGTTCCTCCAGCGCGGCGCGCGACTGCTGCAGCCGCTCGGCCAGCGCCTGCACCCGCGCCTCGGCCTCCTCGGCCTCGGCGGCCACGGCCTCCAGTTCCTCGGCGCGCGCCAACACGCCGGCCCGCTCGTCGGTGCCCTGCGCGACCCGCAGCCAGTGCGGCCCGATCCAAACGGCCTCGGGGGTGATCAGGGACTCGTGGGGCGCGAGCGTCGGACGCGCGGCCAGCGCCGCGTCCAGGCTATCCGCGCAATAGATGCCGCCCAACAGGCCGGCCAGCGACCACGGCGCGCGCACCCGCTCGGCCAGCGGCGTGAGGCCGTCCCGCTGCGGCAACGCGCCCTGACGCGCCGGCTCGATGAGGCACAGCACACCCTCGCCGAGTTCGTCCAGGCTGCGCGCCGGGGCCTCCAGGGCCTCCACCACCACACCCTCGAGGCGTTCGCCGAGCACGGCCTCCACGGCGCGCTCCCACCCGCCGTCGACCCGCAGCGCCTCGGCCAGCCGGTGGGCGCCTTCCAGTCCGCGCGCCGCCAGCCAGTCGTTCACCGCACCCTTGCGCTTGCCGAGGGCGGCCTGCTGCAAAGCCTCCAACGACGCGCGGCGACCCTGCAGGCTCTGCACCCGCCGCCGCGCCTCGTCGAGCTCGGCCGCCATGCCGGTGCCCTGCTCGCGCGCCTCGGCCACCGCCGCCTGCGCCTCGGCGAGGCCGCCGTCCAATACCTCGCGGCGCGCTTCGAGCTCCTCGCGCTCCTGCACCAGCGCCTCCAGCCGGGCATCCTCCTGCGCGGCGGCTAGGTTCTCCGCCTCCTCGGCCAGACGCGCGCGGCGCGTCGCGGCCTGGCGCTGCTGCTGCTCCAGGTGCTCCAGGCGCGCGCGCTCCAGCTGCGCGGTCTGCGAGGGCCGCGCCGACTGCTGGCTGAACTCCTCCCAGCCGACCTGCCACACGTGCATGGCCTGCTCGGCCTCGGCCAGCGCGGCCGCGGCCTCCTCCTGAGCGGCGCCGGCTTCGGCGGCGGCAGGCTCCTCGGCAGCCAGCGAGGTCTCCAGCTCGCTCATGCGGCGCGCGTCGTCCCCGAGGTGGGCATCGACGTCCGCCAACTGGCGCTCGGTCTGGGCCAGGTCCTCGGCCTGCTGGCGGCGGCGCTCCCGGCCATGCTGCAGGGCCTGCTCCAGGCGCGCGATGTCCGCGCCGAGCGCGTAGTAACGTGCCTGCACGGTGTTCAGCTGCTCGGCGGCGGCGCTCTGCGCCTCACGCCGGTGTTCGATGGCGGCCTCGGCCGCGCGCACCGCCGCGATCTCGGCCTCGAGTGCGGTCTCCTGCTCGCCGATCAGCGCCCCGTGCTGTGCCATACGCTCCTCGAGCGCATGCAGGCGCAGGAGCGCGAGCTGCCCCTTGGTCAGGCGCTCCTCCTGCTTGAGACTCTGGTAGCGCTCAGCGGTGCGGGCTTGGCGCTGCAGGTGGGCGAGCTGCTTATCGAGTTCGTCGCGCAGGTCGTTCAGACGGTCGAGGTTCTCGCGCGTGTGACGCATGCGGTTCTCGGTCTCGCGGCGGCGCTCCTTGTACTTGGAGATGCCGGCGGCCTCCTCCAGGAACACGCGCAGTTCCTCGGGGCGGGCCTCGATCAGGCGGGAGATGGTGCCCTGTTCGATGATCGCGTAGCTGCGGGGTCCGAGGCCGGTACCGAGGAAGATGTCGGTGATATCGCGTCGACGACAGCGCGTGCCGTTCAGGTAATAAGAGGATTGACCGTCGCGGGTCACCATGCGCTTGACGGCGATTTCGGCGTACTGGGCGTACTGCCCGCCGAGCGTGCCGTCGCTGTTGTCGAAGATGAGTTCGATGGACGCCTGCCCGACCGGCTTGCGCCCGGTGGAGCCGTTGAAGATGACGTCGGCCATGGAGTCGCCGCGCAGGTGCTTGGCGGAACTCTCGCCCATCACCCAGCGCACCGCGTCGATGGTGTTGGATTTGCCGCAGCCGTTGGGGCCGACGATGCCCACCAGATTACTCGGCAGGGGGAGCGTGGTCGGGTCGACGAAGGACTTGAAGCCCGCCAGCTTGATCTTGCTCAGTCGCATGAATAACCGCCGCGCACTCGGGTGTTGATACACTATGGCAACGTCGAACGCGCGGCACGTAAAGCCGGGTTTTTCGACGTCCTACGAGCGCGCCAAAGTACCATAGAGAGTGAATCGATGCCTACCCAGCCCAGCAAGGATCTGGAGACCTTCCCCAATCCTGCCCCGGAACGTGACTACACCATCCACATCGAGGTGCCCGAATTCACCTGCCTGTGTCCCAAGACCGGCCAGCCGGATTTCGCGACCCTCGCGATCGACTATGTGCCGGAGGCGCGTTGTGTCGAACTCAAGGCGCTCAAGGTCTATGTGTGGGCCTTTCGCGACGAAGGCGCCTTCCATGAGGCGGTGACCAACCAGATCCTGGGCGACCTGGTGGCCGCCTGCGCGCCGCGCTTCATGCGCCTGACCGCGCGGTTCAACGTGCGCGGCGGCATCTACACCACGGTGGTGGCCGAGCACCGCGCGCCCGATTGGCAACCCCCCGTGCCGGTGCAGCTCCCCTGATGA
Organism: Ectothiorhodospiraceae bacterium 2226; assembly: GCA_013348725.1. NCBI lineage: Bacteria > Pseudomonadati > Pseudomonadota > Gammaproteobacteria > Chromatiales > Ectothiorhodospiraceae > Ectothiorhodospiraceae bacterium 2226. The sequence goes on along the minus strand of CP054689.1, from coordinate 2,786,684 downwards.
GCCGCGCGCCCGGCGCCCTGTACGTCGGCATCGACCTCGGCACCTCGGGGTGTCGTGCGCTGGCCATCGACACGAGCGGCACCGTCCAGGCCGAGGCGACCACGCGCCTGCCGCCCCCGCGGCGGGAGGGCCGCGCGGTCGAACAGGATCCGGCGCTGTGGTGGGACGCCGTCGAAGGGGCGCTCGATGCCCTGCTCGAGCGGGTGCCGCGCCGCGCGGTGCGCGCGCTGGCGGTGGACGCCACCTCCGGCAGCGTCCTGCTCGCCGACGCCGAGGGCACGCCGCTCAGCCCCGGCCTGATGTACAACGACGCCCGCGCGCTGGAGGCGAGCCAGCGCATCGCCGCCGTGGCACCGCCCACTACCGCCGCGCACGGCACCGGCTCGGGGCTGGCCAAGCTGCTGTGGCTGCAGGGGCACGTCGACGGGCCGGTGCGTTGGGTGCTCAATCAGGGCGACTGGATCGGCGGGCGTCTCTCCGGCCGCTTCGGGATCAGCGACGCCAACAACTGTCTCAAGCTGGGCTATGACCCGCTTACCCGCACCTGGCCGGCCTGGCTGGACGAGTTGGGCGTGCCGCGCGGCTGGTTGCCCGATGTGCTGCCGCCCGGCCGCACCATCGCCCCGCTGGCGCCCCCCATTGCGGCGCACTTCGGACTGACGCCCAACACCGTGTTGGTCAGCGGCACCACCGACAGCACCGCCGCCTTCCTCGCCACCGGCGCCCGCGAACCCGGCGAGGCGGTCACCTCGCTGGGCTCCACGCTGGTGCTGAAGATCGTGGCCGAGCGGCCGCTGTTTTACCCGCCGGCCGGAGTCTACAGCCAGCCGCTCGGTGAGCGCTGGCTCGCCGGCGGCGGTTCCAACGCGGGCGGCGCGGTGCTGCTGCACTATTTCGACCGCGCGGCGCTGGAGGCGCTCACCCCGCGCCTGCGCCCGCACGCGCCCACCGGGCTCGATTACTACCCCCTGCTCGCCCCGGGCGAGCGCTTCCCGCGCAACGACCCGCAGTTCCCGCCGCGCCTCACGCCGCGGCCCGAGGACGAGGCGGTGTTCCTGCAGGGGATGTTGGAAGGCATGGCGCGCATCGAGGCCGAGGGCTATGCGCGCCTCGCCGAACTCGGCGCGCCGCCCCTGCGCTCGGTGCGCAGCATCGGCGGCGGCGCGCGTAACCCCGCCTGGCGCGAAATCCGCGCGCGCGCCCTGGGCGTGCCGCTGCTCGCGGCGGATAACGAAGAAGCGGCCTACGGCGCCGCCTTGCTGGCCCGCGCCGGCAGCCCATGAACGCGCTGCTGAACACGCTGGCGCCCCACCTGCTGGCCTGGGGCACGCTGGCGATCACCTTGTGGGCCTCGGCGCACGCCATCTTGAAGAAGGAAGACACGCGTGCGGCGGTCGGCTGGGTGGGCGTGATCTGGCTCGCGCCCATCGTGGGCGCGGTGCTGTACGCCCTGCTCGGGGTGAACCGCATCAAACGGGCGGCCGCCAACCTGCGCAACGAGCGCGCGGCGGCCGCGGGCGAGTTCCGCGCCGAGGGCTGCGCCTCACCCGATCCCAAGGACTGCCTGCCGAGCGCCGCGGCCCACCTGGCCTCCATGGAACGCCTGGTGCGCAGCATCACCGACCAGCCGCTGCGCACCGGCAACCGCCTCACGCCGCTGGTGAACGGCGATGCCGCCTACCCGCGCATGCTGGAGGCGATCGCGCACGCACAGCACTCGATCACCCTCAGCACGTATCTGTTCGACTACGACGCCGCCGGCCGGCGCTTCATCGCCGCCTTGGCCGAGGCCCGCCGTCGCGGGGTAGAGGTGCGCGTGTTGATCGATGCCGTGGGTGCCCGCTACTCGTTCCCACGCACCGCGGTGGGGCCGCTACGCCGGGCCGGGGTGCGCGTGGCGCGCTTCCTGCCCACGCTGGGGCCGTGGCGCACCAAGTACATGAACCTGCGCTCGCACCGCAAAATCCTGGTGGTGGACGGCCGCTGCGGCTTCACCGGCGGCATGAACATCCGCCACAACCACATGCTGGAGACCGCCCCGCGCCACCCCGTGCAGGATCTGCACTTCGAGGTAGAAGGGCCGGTGGTCGGCGATCTGCAGGCGGTATTCGCCGAAGACTGGGCCTTCACCACCGGCGAGCGGCTGAGCGGCGACCTATGGTTCCCCGCGCTGGCACCGGCCGGCAGCGTGGTGGCACGCGGCATCGCCGACGGCCCCGACGAGGACTACGACAAGGCGCGGCTCACCATCCTCGGCGCCCTGGCGAGCGCCAAACACCGTGTGCAGATCGTCACCCCGTATTTCTTGCCCGACCTGCCACTGATCCATGCCTTGCACGTGGCGGCGCTGCGCGGCGTGGAGGTGGACATTCTGCTGCCCGAGCGCAACAACCTGCGCGTGGTCGGCTGGGCCAGCATCAGCGTGCTGGAGCGCGTGCTGCAACGAGACTGCCGCGTGTGGATGACGCCGCCGCCGTTCGACCATACCAAGCTGATGATTGTCGACGGGGTGTGGATGCTGATGGGTTCGGCCAACTGGGACCCGCGCAGCCTGGCGCTGAACTTCGAGTTCAACGTCGAGGCCTACGACGAGGCGCTGGCCGCACGACTGGGCGCCCTGGTCGAGCAGAAGAAGGTCGGCGCGCGGCGCCTGGCGCGCGCCGACCTGGACGCACGCCCCCTGCCCATCAAGCTGCGCGACGGCGTCGCGCGCCTGCTCTCCCCCTACCTTTAGTTCCCCCAGCCGTTCAGCCGCTTGCCGCACATTTTCTGACCGCGGCGCATCTTTGCGCGAAATCCCGCAGCATTGACTATATTTAGCGCATTAGGGGCTCGATTCGGAGTCGGACCAACCCGTTTCTGCTCGTCAGAAAGGAGGGTTCCATGAGACGACGACTGTACGTATTGCTACCGGACGTTCCGGTCACCCGGCAGGTGGTGGACGATCTGCTGCTGGCACGGGTGGACGAGGACCACATCCACGTGCTCGGCAAACGCGACGCCGTGCCCGCGGATCTGCCGCGCACCTCCGTGTTCCAGCGCAGCGACTTCGTGTACGGCACGGGCCAGGGCGTCGCCGTGGGTGCGGCCACCGGCGCCATCCTAGGCATCTTTGCCGCCTGGGTGCTGCAGGTGTCGTATGGCGCGGCGATCATCGTCGGCGCCTTGGTGGGCGCGGTGCTCGGCGGCTGGGCCTCCGGCATGATCAGCACCTCGGTGCCCAACCGGCGCCTGCGCAGCTTCGAATCGGCCATTGAGCGCGGGGAGTTGTTGTTGATGGCGGACGTCCCCAAGGAGCGGGTGGACGAGATCTCCTCGCTGATCAAGAAACACCACCCGGAAGCGGAGATCTCCGGTACGGAACCCACCATTCCGGCGTTCCCGTAGCCCGCCAGGCCAGCCTTGGCTAGATTCGCCGGCGCGTGACCACACGCGCCTCTTCTCCCGCTTGGCCGACCACCACGCGCGAGGCCATCGCCCTGCAAGAGGCGCTGCGCGCGCAGGTAGTGGCCGTGGACCGGCTGCCCGAGGCGGTGGGCCGCGTGGCGGGCGTGGACGTCGGTTTCGAAGATAGCGGCCGCACCACACGCGCCGCCGTGGCGGTGGTGGACGCCGACACGCTGATCCCCCTCGAGCACGCGGTGGCGCGGCTGCCGACCCGTTTTCCCTATGTGCCCGGCCTGCTCTCGTTCCGCGAACTGCCCGCGGTACTGGAGGCGCTGGCGCAGCTGAGCACCCCGCCGGCCCTGCTGCTGTGCGACGCCCAGGGGCTGGCGCATCCGCGCCGTTTCGGCCTGGCCTGCCACCTGGGCGTGATCACCGACCTGCCGAGCATCGGCGTGGCGAAAAGCCGCCTGCTCGGCACCCATGACCCGGTCCCCACCGAGCGCGGCGCCTGGGTGCCGCTCTACCACCGCGAGGAACAAGTGGGCGCGGTGCTGCGCACCCGCACCGGCGTGCAGCCCGTGTACGTCTCCATCGGCCACCGCATCAGCCTGCCCACCGCCATCGCCTGGGTGCTGCGCACCGCGCCGCGCTTCCGACTGCCTGAGCCCGCCCGCCTGGCCCACCGGCTGGCCTCGGGTTAGCCCCGCCCTTCGTCCCCGGCGCCTCATTCTGGGAGCCGACCCCTTGCAGCGCGGCGCCGCGTACCTGTATAAAATTACAGTAATGGCGACAAAGAGGGCCGCGCGTGCAGACGCTGACACCCCGACAATTGGAAGTCCTGGAATACATTCAGTCGCATGTCGAGCGCACCGGCTCGGCCCCCACCCGGTCCGAGATTGCCCAGGCCCTGGGGTTTCGCTCGCTGAATGCCGCTGAGGGACACCTGAAGGCCCTCGCACGCAAGGGCGCCATCGAACTCGTGGGCGGCACCTCGCGCGGCATCCGCGTACTGGGCGGCGAGGCGGGCGGCCTCCCGGTGGTGGGCCGTGTGGCCGCCGGCAGTCCGCTGCTCGCCCAGGAACACATCGAGCGTCACTACCGTCTCGATCCCGCACTCTTCACTCCGCGTGCCCACTATCTGCTGCGGGTGCAGGGCGCCAGCATGCGCGATGCCGGCATCCTGGACGGCGACCTGCTCGCCGTGCACCGCACCCCCACCGCCGAGAACGGCCAGATCGTGGTGGCCCGTCTGGATGACGAGGTCACCGTGAAACGCTACCGCCGCCAGGGCAACGTCGTGCACCTGCTGCCCGAGAATCCCGAGTTCGAGCCCATCGTGGTGCATCTCGCCCGCCAAGCCTTCGCCATCGAAGGCGTCGGGGTGGGGGTGATCCGCCACGGCCACGTCCTGTGAGCCCCCGATGAGCCTGGAGTCCCTGCTGAGCCGGACCGACATCTGGCGCGGCGGCGGGCAGGCGCCGCCGACCGCCGCCGTCGTGCCGACCGGCAACTCGACACTGGACGAAGCTCTGGGCGGCGGCTGGCCGCGCGGTGCCCTCACCGAGTTGCTGCTGCCCACGCACGGCATCGGCGAACTGACCCTGCTGCTGCCCACCCTCGCCGCGCTCAGCCGCGCGGGCCACTGGCAATGCTGGGTAGCGCCGCCCTATCTGCCCTATCCCCCCGCGCTGACGCAGGCGGGAATCGCGCTCGACACCTTCCTGCTGGTGCGCCCAAGCGAGCCCAAGGAGGCCCTGTGGGCCCAGGAGCAGGCACTGCGCTCGCGCGTGTGCGGCGCCGTGCTCGGCTGGCCCCTGCGCGCCGACACCCGCGCCCTGCGCCGCCTGCAGCTGGCGGCTGAGGCGGGCGGGGCCGCCGGGTTTTTGCTGCGTCCGCTGGAGGCCGCGCAAACACCCTCGCCGGCCGCCCTGCGGCTGCGCCTGGAAGCCACACCGGACGGGCTTACGCTGCACGTCCTCAAACGCCGCGGCGGGCGGGCGGCCGGCGCCGTGACCTATCCGCGTCATGCTGTGGGTTAGCCTGCGTCTGCCGCGCCTCGCCTTGGAGGTCTACACCCGCGGTGAGGCGGAGCTGTTCGAGCGTCTGCCCTTCGCGGTATACGAAAGCCACGGCAGCCGCCGCTGGGTGCACGACTGCAACGCCTGCGCGCGCGCCCAGGGCGTGTACGCGGGCATGGCGGTCAGCGCCGCGCTGGCGCTGTGCGCCGAGTTGCAGATCCGTCCGCGCGACCACGCCGCCGAAGCACAGGCCCTGGGCGAGCTGGCGCTGTGGGCCACGCAGTTCACCTCCGCCGTGAGCCTGCAGCCACCCGATGCCCTGCTGCTGGAAGTCGAAGGCAGCCTGCGGCTGTTCGGCGGGATCGCGCCGCTGCACCAGCGCCTGCTCGGCGGCCTCGAGGCGCTCGGCCACGCCTACGTGCAGGCCCTGGCCCCCACGCCACTGGGCGCCTGGCTACTCGCCTGTGCCGGCCACGAGGCTCCGGTACTGACGCACGAAACGCTGGCGGGCGCCCTGCGTCCGTTGCCGCTGGAACGGCTGCCCCTGGCCGCGGAACGCCTCGCCGCCCTGCGCGGGCTGGGACTGCGCTCCATCGGCGACTGTCTGCGCCTGCCGCGGGCGGGGCTGGCGCGACGCCTGGGCGCCGAGCTCGTGGACCTGCTCGACCGTATGCTCGGCACCCGCCCCGATCCGCGCCCCCGTTTCGAGCCGCCCGCGCGTTTCGACGCGCGCCTGCCGCTGCCGGTGGAGATCGCCAACTGCGAGGCGCTGCTGTTTCCGCTGCGCCGCCTGCTGCTCGGCCTGGAAGGCTTTTTACTCGGGCGCGGCGCCGCCGCGCAGCGCCTGCATGTTGGGCTGTGGCATCAGGGCGGCGGCAGTACCGAACTCGACATCGGTCTGGTCGCCCCCAGTCGCGACCCGGCGCACCTGCTCGCCCTCACCCGCGAACACCTGGAGCGCCTCACCCTCGCCGCACCGATCGAGGCCCTCACCCTGCGGGTCGAGCACTTGGTTCCCCTGGCCGCCGAACACCGCGACCTGTTCGCCGCCCCCAAGGTCGCGCATCAGGACTGGCAGGCACTGGTGGAACGCCTGCGCGCGCGCCTGGGCGAAGACGCCGTGCATGGCCTCGCCCCACTGCCCGACCACCGCCCCGAGTGTGCCTGGCGCGCCGCGGCGCCCGGCACGCACATCGCGGCTCCCGAATACCCGCCGCGCCCCCTGTGGCTGGTCGATCCGCCCCGCGCGCTGTCCACTCACCGCGGCGCGCCCTGCCTCGAGGGTGCCCCGCTCACCCTGCTGCATGGCCCCGAACGCATCGAGACCGGCTGGTGGGAAGATCACGCCGCCGCGCGCGACTATTTCGTCGCGCGCACACTCGACGGGGCGCGGGTGTGGCTGTACCGCGAACGCCGCCCCGACGCGCCGTGGTTCATACAGGGCGTGTGGGCGTAAGTACCCGCGCGACATTGTCTCGACGTGTACGTCCGCCGAAGCGCTACGCCTTCGCATCCGCCCAGCCTACTCTCAGCTTCAACGGCCACCGAACGCTGTGTTCGACGGCCTCGCCCCATACCGCATCCAACTGCGTCGCCAGCTCCTCCACCGGATCCCATCCCCGCTGCGCCTTGAAGCGTCCCACCGCGGACCAGGTGCCGAGATAGCCCAGCAACGCCTCGCGCGTGAGGCGCGCATCGAGCGTAAAGGCGGGCGCGCCGAACTCTTCAAAGGGAAAGGCAAGCCGGCGATAGCCCGTTTCCACATGCACGCGCGCGGGCGGCCAGTACGGGCCGAGCGTGTTGGCGTAGAAATCCTGCATCAGCGCGTCCAGCGCGCGGCTCTCGAAACGAAACGCGCCGTAGGTCCACACCGCGATCACGCCGTGCGGTTTGAGCACACGCCGCGCTTCGGCGTAGAACGCCGGCAGGTCGAACCAGTGCAGGGCCTGCGCGACGGTTAGGAGATCGACGCTGGCGTCGGCCAGTCCGCTGGCCTCGGCGCGCGCCACTCGATACGCGATACGAGGGTGCGCCTGCGCCTGCGCGATCTGCGCGGCGCTCGCGTCGGTGGCGAGCACGCGCGGAAAATGCGCCGCCAAGCCCACGGCGGCCTGGCCGTTGCCGGTGGCGCAGTCCCAGGCCAGCGTGCGCGCCCGGCAGGTCTGCGCCAGGAACGCGAACAGCGCATCGGGATACCGCGGGCGGAACGCGGCGTACGCACCGGCGCGCGCGGAAAAGTGATCCGGAAACTCGCTCATGCGGCCCCCTCGATAGCGCCCGCCTAACCCGACAGCCCCGGCGCGCTCAGCTAGTCTGAAGCTAATGATCCTTATCCCAAGAGGTGTCCCATGCACAAGCGCATAATTGGGTTGCTGCTGTTGCTGTTCAGCGTTCCTTTGCTGGCCGCATCGCCCCTCGAGGACAGCGTGGTGAGTATGCCGGTGGCCGAGGGCGTCAGCGCGGACGATGCGATCGAGTCCATGAAGCTGCGCGCCAACACGCTCAACATGGCGCTGGTCGGCGAACTTCCCTTGTCCGCGCAACTCGAGGCCATGGGGCTCGAGACGCGGCGCATGGAGATCTTCCAGTTCTGCGATCCGGTCACGGCGCAGAAGATGGTCGAGCACGACCTCTTGTTCGCGGCCTACCTGCCCTGCCGTATCGCCCTGGTGGAGGACCCGCAGGGCCAGTTCTGGCTGGTCATGATGGACCTGAACCCGCTGATCGAGATGGGCGGCCTGTCGGCCGAGCTGCGCAGCGAGGCCGAGCAGGTGCGCGACGTGCTGCAGGAGATCATGCAGGCGGGCGCCGAGGGTGATATCTAGCCTGGGCTAGAGGAAGCGCGCGCGCCGCCGGGCGCGCGCGGGCAGCGCATTGCGGGCGGCCGGGATACTGTATATCTTTACAGTATCCCGGCCACGGCTCTCCGTGGTCGAACGCAAACCACCAGGTTCCCATGCCCGCGCCCGATTACGCCGAGCTGCACTGCCTCAGTAACTTCACCTTCCTGCGCGGCGCCTCGCACCCCGACGAGCTGGTGGCGCAGGCGGCCACGCTGGGCTATCGCGCCCTGGCCCTCACCGATGAATGCTCGGTGGCAGGGGTGGTGCGCGCCCACGTCGCGGCCAAGGAACACGGCCTCCAGCTGCTGATCGGCAGCGAGTTCCAGCTCGAGGACGGACCCAAACTGGTGTTGCTGGCCATGGACCGCACGGGCTACGGCCAGCTCTGCACCCTCATCACGCGCGCGCGCCGGCGCGCCGCCAAGGGCAGCTACAGCCTGCACGCGCCCGACTTCGACAGCGGCCTGGAACACTGCCTCGCCCTGCTCGTGCCTCCCCAGCGCCTGGATCCTCAGACGCTAGAGGCCGACGCCGCCTGGCTCGCCGCGCGCTTTCCCGGCCGCGGGTGGCTCGCCTACGCGCGCCTGTACGGCGCGCAGGACCGCAGCCGCCTGGCACAGCTGCGCGGCGTGGGCGCGGCCACCGGCCTGCCCTTGGTGGCGGCGGGCGACGTGCACATGCACGTGCCCGAGCGCCGCCCGTTGCAGGACCTCGTCACCGCGATACGCCTTACCGTGCCGGTCCATCAGGCGGGTCATGCGCTCCATCCCAACGGCGAGCGTCACCTGCGCCCGCGCGCGCGTCTCGCCAAGCTCTACCCGCCCGAACTGCTGGCCGAGACGCTGCGCGTCGCCGCGCGCTGCCGTTTCAGCCTGGACGAACTGCGCTACGAGTATCCGGACGAACTGGTGCCGCCGGGGCGCACCGCCGCCGACTGGCTGCGCCAGCTCACCGAGGAAGGCATCGCCCAGCGCTGGCCCGCGGGACCGCCGCCGCGCGTGCGCGAACAGGTCGAGCGCGAGCTCGCGCTCATCGAGGAACTGCGCTACGAGCCCTACTTCCTCACCGTGCACGATGTGGTGCGCTACGCGCGCGAGCAGGGAATCCTGTGCCAGGGACGCGGCTCGGCCGCGAACTCCGCGGTGTGCTATTGCCTCGGCATCACCTCGGTGGACCCGGCCCAGAGCGACATGCTGTTCGAGCGTTTCATCTCGCGCGAACGCAACGAGCCGCCCGACATCGACGTGGACTTCGAGCACGAGCGCCGCGAGGAGGTGATCCAGTACCTCTACCGCAAGTACACCCGCGAGCGTGCCGCGCTGGCCGCCACCGTGATCAGCTACCGCCCACGCAGCGCGCTGCGCGACGCGGGCAAGGCGCTCGGGCTGGACCTCGATCAGGTGGACCGGCTCGCCAGTTCCCTGGCGTGGTGGGACCGGCGCGAGCTCTTGCCCCAGCGGCTGCGCGAGGCGGGCTTTGACCCAGACAATCCCGTCGTGCAGCGCCTGCTCGAATTGGTGGGTCAGTTGCTGGGCTTCCCGCGCCACCTCTCGCAGCACGTCGGCGGCTTCGTGATCGCGCGCGGACCGCTGGCCGAACTGGTGCCGGTGGAGAACGCCGCCATGGCGGAGCGCACCGTGATCCAGTGGGACAAGGACGACCTCGATGCGCTCGGGCTGCTCAAGATCGACTGCCTCGCGCTCGGCATGCTCTCGGCCATCCGCCGCGCCTTCGATCTCGTGGCGCGCCATCGCGGACGCGAGCTCACGCTGGCCAATCTGCCGCAGGAGGACCCGGCGGTGTACCGCATGATCCAGCGCGCCGACACGGTGGGTGTGTTCCAGATCGAGTCGCGCGCGCAGATGGCCATGCTGCCGCGCTTGAAGCCCCGCACCTTCTACGACCTGGTGGTGGAGGTGGCCATCGTGCGCCCCGGCCCCATCCAGGGCGACATGGTGCACCCCTACCTGCGCCGTCGGCAGGGCCTGGAGCCGGTGAGCTACCCGAGCGAAGCGGTGCGCGGCGTGCTGGCGCGCACGCTCGGCATTCCGATTTTTCAGGAGCAGGTCATCAAGCTCGCCATGGTGGCGGCGGGTTTCTCGCCCGGTGATGCCGACGGCCTGCGCCGTGCCATGGCCGCATGGCGCCGACGGGGCGGGCTGGAACCCTACGAGGAGCGCTTGCGCACGGGCATGGCCGCGCGCGGCTACGAAGCACATTTCGCCGAACAGATCGTGGAGCAGATTAAAGGCTTCGGCGAGTATGGGTTTCCCGAGTCGCACGCGGCGAGCTTCGCGCTGCTGGTGTACGTATCGGCGTGGCTGAAGTGCCACGAACCGGCGGCGTTCACCTGCGCACTCTTGAACAGTCAGCCGATGGGTTTTTACGCGCCCGCGCAACTGGTGCAGGACGCGCGGCGCCACGGCGTAGAGGTGCGCGCGGTGGACGTCAGGTCGAGCGATTGGGACTGCACGCTGGAGCCGGCGCCGGGCGGAGGGCTCGCGTTGCGGTTGGGGCTGCGCATGGTGAAGGGGCTGAGCCAAGCCGGGGCCGAACGGCTGGTGCGCGCGCGCGCCGAGCGCCCCTTCCGCGACGTGGAAGACCTCGCCCACCGCGCCGCGCTCGACCGCGGCGACCTCGAGCACCTGGCCGCCGCCAACGCCCTGGTCGCCCTCGCAGGCCACCGGCGCCAGGCGCGCTGGGCCACGCTCGCGGTGGAGCCGCCGAGCGCCCTGTTATGCGACGCCCCCGTACAGGAGGCCCTGCCGCTGCTGCCCCCGCCCAGCGAGGCGGATGAGGTGGTGGCTGACTACGCACAGATCGGACTCACGCTGGGTCGGCACCCGCTCGCCTTTTTGCGCGCGCACTTGCAGCGCCAGCGCATCAAGGACAGTCTCACCCTGCGCGCGGCGCCCAGTGGGCGCCGCGTCACGCACAGCGGTCTGGTCGTGAGCCGCCAATGCCCCTCCTCCGCCTCGGGCACCGTGTTCCTTACCCTGGAGGACGAACACGGCAGCGTGAACGTGGTGGTGTGGCGGCGCGTGGGCGAGCGTCACCGGCGCGCGCTGCTCGGCGCGCGCCTACTCGAAGTGCACGGCAAGATCGAACGCGAGGGCGAGGTGATGCACCTCATCGCCGATCGCCTGGAAGACCGCACGCCGCTCCTCGGCCCGCTGCTCACGCGCTCGCGCGATTTCCACTAAGAAAGGTCCGAACAAGTGGTATCGCTTTGCTTCATTAAACCCCGCGGCGATAACCGCGGCACATCCCTGTGTCGCAGCAATCGCGCGCCGAAGTCGCGGCTATTCATGGCGTGGGTTCGGAAAAAGAAACGCGAGCGCCGAGGCGCTCGCGTTTTCCGATCCGCGCCGATCAGAAAATCAGCCAGATCAGCAGCAACACCGAGGCCGGAACACCCAGCAACCACAGAATCACGTACGGCACAGTTCCCTCCTTGGAATCAGTCCAGTTCCCTAAAAGGCTAGCACACGCCCCGGGCGAAGCCCTGGGGCTGGCGCGACATCGAAGCAGGCGCTTTTTTTTCGGGCAGGACATACTGCACCGCGCTACCCGGCTGATCTTCAACCGCCTGCTAGGCTTCCTCCCCATGAAGGTACTCGTCATCCTCGGCCACCCGCGCAACGACAGCCTGTGCGCGGCGCTGGCGCAAGCCTACGCGCGCGGCGCCCGCGAAAGCGGCGCGACGGTGCGCGAAATCGCCCTCGGCGACATCGACTTCGACCCGACCGTCCACACGCCCTCGCCGCGTCAGCAGCCGCTGGAACCCGACCTCGCGCGCGCACAGGCGGCGGTCGCCTGGGCCGATCACCTGGTGTTCGTGTATCCCAACTGGTGGGGCACCATGCCCGCGCTGTTGAAGGGCTTTCTGGACCGCGTATTCACGCCCGGCTTTGCCTTTCGCGAGCGCCCCCGTCACACCGGTTTCGAGCCCCTGCTGCGCGGCAAGACGGCGCAGCTCATCAGCACCATGGACACCCCGCCATGGGTATACCGCTGGATCCTGCGCGCGCCCGGCACCAACGGCCTGCGCCGCGCCACGCTCGGCTTTTGCGGCATACGCACCACCGACACGCGAACCTTCGGCCCCGTGAACAGCAGCACCGCGGCACAGCGCCGCGCCTGGCTCACGCGCGCCGAGGAGCAGGGGCGCGCGCTGCCCAGCGCTCCCGCCCCCACGCTCGGCGCGCGTATCGGCGTTTGGCTGCGCGCGCTGCGCCTGCAGTTCTACCCCATGACGCTGCTGGCCTACGCCGTGGGCGCCCTCGCCGCAAGTTCGCAGGGCGTCCTCTCCTGGAGCGCCTTCTGGATCGGCTTCCTGGTGCTGTTCCTGCTGGAGGCCACCACGGTGTTCATCAACGACTACTACGACTACCCCAGTGACCGGCGCAACCGGCACTACAGCCCCTTCAGCGGCGGCTCGCGCGTACTGGTGGAAGGCGCGGTGAGTTTCCCGCAGATGCGGCGCGCAATACTCGGCTTGGTCGCGGCCACTGCCGCGGCGATGGCGCTGCTCTGGTGGGCCACACCGGCCGCGAGCGGTTCGGCCCTGGTACTGCTGATCGCCCTCACGGTAATCGCGATTGGCTACACCGCGCCGCCCCTGAAATTGGCCTGGCGCGGCCTGGGCGAACTCGACGTGGGCGTCACCCACAGCCTGGGCGTCATCCTCTGCGGATACGTCTTTCAGGGCGGCTCGCTCACCGACCCGTTGCCCTGGCTACTCGCGCTGCCACTGCTGCTCGCCGTACTGCCGGCGATCATCCTGGCGGGGCTGCCGGACTACTGGGCGGATCAACGCGCGGGCAAGGCCACGCTGGTGGTGCGCCTGGGCCGACGGCGGGCGGTGTGGCTGGCGGTTGGCCTGGCGGGCGCGGCCGCCTTCCTGGCGCTGACATGGCAATGGGCCGGGGTGCGGGGTTTCGAGCACGCGGCGTGGTTCGTGGTGCCCCATGCGGCCCTGCTGGTGTGGTTACTCGCGCGGTTGGCACGCCGGCGGCGCCTACCGGCGCGCATCGACGGTGTGCTCGCCACGGCGCTGGCGTTCATCCTGTGGTTCGGCCTGGTGCCGCTGGTGAATCTGGTGTAGTGAACGGGCGGGATCGGTGAGGAAGGAGGCCGTCCCGGGACGGCCTCCGGATCACTACTGCATGCTCCGCTGGATTGACGCCTTCTCCTCTTCCGCCCGATCGGCCATCTCTTCGGCGCGTTCGCCGCCGAGCAGTTTGCGGGCCTTGGGGAACAGCTCCTCTTCCTCTTCCTCGACGTGGTGTTCGATGGTGTCCTTCAGCTCCATCAACTGATCCATCCAATCCGGATCGTCGACCTCGAGCTCTATCAGCTCGTGCAGCGCCTGGCGCATCTCGCCGTGCTCCTCGATGCCGTGCTCGGCCTCGTCCTTGGTCTCATCGTACTCGCGCAACTTCGGATAGAGCAGGCGCTCCTCCACCTGGGCGTGCACCTCGAGCTCATTCTCCAGCGCCTGGAGGTTCTTCTTGCGCGTCACCTTCGCATCCTCGCTGGTGTCGGCGAGATGTTTCAGCAAGGTACTGACCTTCTTGTGGTCCTGCTTCAACAGCTGAAAGATTTCCATAGTCGCTCTCGTCCTTGTGTGAGTTGAACCAAACCGGCGTCCGTGCCGGTGGGCGGGGCCGCAAAACGGCGCCCGCTGCTGGCTCTCAGATGCCTCAGAGCTGAAGCTAAATCTAGCACGCCGCCCTTGCGCGGGCCTGCTGGCAGGCCCGCAAGCCCCCGACTATATTTGTGAAACCGGCGCGGCCGGCATGCCGTACTTTTGCCACACGAGGCGGCGCCAAGCGAGCGGCACACACTTTCACGGAGGATCGGGCATGGCTGAGAACATTCGCGAGAAAACCGACGCGGCGAAAGAACACATGAAGGAGATCCCGCAGGACGTCAAAAAAGAAGTGGATTTGAACCAGATGCAGAGTGAACTCGCCCAGCTGCGCAACGAGTTTGCCCAGATCAGCGCCACGATGCGCGACATCGCCGCCAACCGCACCGACGCGGCCATGCAGAACCTGCGCGAAGCCGCAGGGCGTGCCCAGGATCAGGCCCGCGTGACTGCGGAGCGGGTGCAGGCGCAGATCGAGGAGCGGCCCGTCGCCAGCGTACTCACTTCGTTCGGCGTCGGCCTATTGCTCGGTATTCTGCTGGATCGCCGGTCCTAGGCATGCGGGTCCCGGAGTTCCTCAGCCTCGAGGTCGAACGCGCCAAACAAAAGGCGGTGAACATTGCCACGGGTAGCGCTATCGCGCTGGTGGGGGCCGTCATCGCCCTGCTCGCGGTAGCGTTTCTCTATGTCGCCATCTTCCTCGGTTTCGCCGAGATCATGGACGCGGCTTGGGCGGCGGCGGCAACCGCCGCCGTCGCTCTGGTGTCCGCCTTGTTGCTGTTGGTGGCGGCGCGCGGGCTTATCACGAAAGAGCCCAAGGTCGAACCGCCCCCACCGCCGCGCAAGGCGATACCCGATATGCGCGAGGAGGCGGCCGAACTGGGGAGCGCGGCCGGGGAGTACGCCCGCCATCATGCGGTGCCGGCGACGGCGGGCGCCTTGGCGGCCGGGCTGCTGTTCGGCGTTAGTCCACGCTTGCGGCGCATGGTTTGGCGATTGCTGCAGTAGAACTGCTCCCCGAGGCTGAGCAAGGGGCCGGTACGCATGCCGGCCCCTTCTCTATCGTTCGTTGCGTGCCCCACACACGCATAACGACCACCTTCTGCATCGGCGTCGGCGTCGCCGCGACGCTGGTGTCGACCCTCCTTCCCGCTGGGGCGGGCGCATCCGAACATGTCGTGCTCGAGTCGGGGGCCCTCTGGCAGAGTCGCAACGACGTGCGCATCCCGGGAGACAGCGGTGACCGCTTTGCGCTCGACGACATCACCGGCGCAGGGCCTTTCCTGCACACGCGGGTGACCGTGAACTTCGCGCTCGCCGAGCGGCACAGTCTGCGGCTGGTGTACGCACCGCTGACGATCAGCGAGTCGGGGGTGCTGAGCGAGCCGGTGGCGTTCGCCGGCGAGAACTTCGAGGCTGGGCCTGTCCGCGCGCGCTATCAGTTCAACGCCCCGCGCGTCACTTGGCGCTATGCGCTGAGCGAACGGGACGACCGGCGCCTGTGGATTGGTTTCACCGGTTTGGTGCGTGACGCCGAGGTACACCTGCGGCAGGACGGTCGCAGCGCGCGCGACACCGACATCGGCTTCGTGCCCTTGCTGCATTTTGCCGGAGAATATGCTTTGACGCCGCGATGGCAGCTCGAATTCGACTTCGACGGTCTCGCCGCCCCTCAGGGGCGCGCCTTCGACCTCGGCGTGCGCCTCGCCTACCAGCTGGATGCCGACTGGCAGCTGTTCGGCGGCTACCGGATGCTAGAGGGCGGCGTAGACAACGACAACGTCTACAACTTCGCCTGGTTCAACTACCTCACGATCGGCGCCACCCGGCACTTTTGACCATCCGGGCTTGCCCCGGCGAGGCGTGGCACGCGCTATTCCCCAGGACGCTTGCTCAGCCGGCTGTCGATGCGCTCTTCCCGCAGTTCCAGTGTGGCCGCCCCCACATCCTCGTCCACATGCTGCATGCGCACCAGCAGGTAATCCAGCTCCGGGGCGAACCAGAACGTGGTTTGCTCACGCGCCGGCGGTAGCTCGGCGGCGCGAAGATCGAACGTCGCGGGCCGGTCCAACGTCGCCTCCCCCACCACGTCCACGCGCACCGCCTCATACTCACCGTTCGGGGTGCGGATCCTCTCCCGCCCTCGCACCTCCACCTCGTAGGCCTTGACGCGGCGCGGTTCCACCACCACGTAGCGCATGCGCTGCGCACCCGCCGCCACGTCGCGCATCAGCGCGAGGTGTAGCGAAAGCGGGTCGACCGTCACCTCCGGCAGTCGGTAGGCCTGCACGCGGTCCTTGTAGCTCATCACCGCCCCGCTCGACCCGAACCGAATGGTGTCCTCGCGGCCATCGCGGCCCGTCCGCCGATAATCGTAGGCCTCGGAGGCCACCCCGTCCTCGGTCAGCGTGCCCCGGCTAAGCTCGTGGATGCCGCCGGAGAAAGCCAGGCGCACGACCCCCGAAGGACGCAATTCCGAACTGTAGCGATAACTGCCGCCGTCGCGAGAGAACTCCACCTGCGCAGAGCCCAGTGTGAAACCGCGCGCACTCGCCACATAGCTCGCACTGAACGCATCGGGCAGCGCGTGCGCCGACCCCCACGCCAGCAGTGCCAGCCCGAACAGAATCGAACGTAAGCCGACCCACCCGCGGCCGCGCCGCGCCGGCGGCGTGCTTCGTTCACGCCTCAACCACACCTGCATCGAAGCCTCCTTGACACGCGCGGGCTGCGATGAATTCCCCTCACGTGCCGCCCGCCGAAACGGCCGGCGGCATCCGCGCGTCTTACTAGGTACGTAGCTTACCAGCCCAGCGGGTCGTGCGCGGAACCCCCATGCCGTCCTGAGACAACGCCGTCACCAACTTTCGTTGGAGAGCTTCCCCTGCGGCGATCCGCGCCCCGACCGTCTATGATGATGCACGCCATATCTGCCACTAAGCCGTTGTTCAAGCACCGGCACCTGACGCGCGGCCGCGGGCAAACGCCCCGCGCGACCAGCATGAAAGGAGACAGCATTGATGAGACGGGCGCCGCTACTCGCCCTCGCTGCAGCCCTGTTGCTCGCGGTATCCTGGGTGCCCGCCGGCGCGGTCGATTGGGGCGTGCGGGCCGGCACGACCATGGGGGGCGGCACCTCCTTCAATAGCCAGGAGGTGTACTTCCGCACCGGCCTACCCTGGAGCGCGGGCGGCCCGCAGGGCTGGCGACTGACCAGCCATCTCGAGGTGAACGCCGGACGCCTGAGCGGCGGCGGCCAGACCACCAGTTACGGCGGTACCGGCGTCACCTTGTGGGCGCGCGACCACGCCGGCCCGCTCAGCCTCAGCGTCGGCACCGGCCCCACCTACATCAGCGACCGCCGCCTCGGCGACCGCGACCTCGGCGGCAATTGGCAGTTCACCTCCCACGCCGCCGCCTACGTACGCCTCAGCGCCAACGTGGCCGCTGGCTACCGCATCCAGCACACCTCCAACGCCGGCCTCTACTCCCCGAACGACGGCTACAATGTCCAAGCCTTCGAACTCCGCGCGCGGTTCTGAGTCACGGCATGTAATCCGCAGCCTCACCTCTTAGGTCGCAGCGGACGACGCGCGTACTGACGAAGCAGAGGGTCAACGCAGCGGTGCCCAGCGATGTCAGGCACGCGCGTAAAATCTCGCACGCGCATCCTTCCGCTAAGCAAAACGCGGGCGAAAAAAAGACCACCATCGACATGTGTGACCCTTCATTGTTCGGATATGGCGCGCCCGGAAGGGTGAGCCTTTGAAGAGCCACTTAACGTGGCTCTTCAAAGGCGAACGCCCGGCCACGGATGGCCGGGCCGGGGCCGGATCGAAGTGGCGACACAACGCCAGGGAAGGCAGGCATCAGCCTCCGAAGTGGCACGCGAATCCTTCCGCTCCATGACACGCAGGCGAAGAAAAGGGCCACCACGATGGGTGACCCTTCATTGTTCGGATATGGCGCGCCCGGAAGTCCTACTCGCCGCTGCGCGGCTCGCCCTGCGGGTCGCCGGCGCTACGCGCCGGCGTTCTGCGCCGCCTTCGGCGGCTTGTCGAACCGGCTGTTCGAAGTCGGAGGTTCGAATCCTCTGCGCGCTCGGCGCAAAAAAAAGGCCACCGCGAGGGGTGACCCTTCATTGTTCGGATATGGCGCGCCCGGAAGGATTCGAACCTCCGACCGCCTGGTTCGTAGCCAGGTACTCTATCCAGCTGAGCTACGGGCGCGGAAAGTGCGGCATTATGCGCAGCGGAAGGTGACAAGTCAAGGCAACGTCGACATCATCCCATTCCATCCGCCACAGCGTCCCGGGGGGACTCCCGCGGGGTGCTTCAAGCGACTCCGGAGCGCGTACCGCTCGGAGTGCTCTTTGGCGGAGAGAGAGGGATTCGAACCCTCGATGGAGCTTTTAACCCCATACTCCCTTAGCAGGGGAGCGCCTTCAGCCTCTCGGCCATCTCTCCATGATCGAACGGCGCACAGGATACCGGCCCCGCACGCGTCCGTAAAGTTACTTCTAACCCACGCCCTGCTGACAATCCTCTTCCTTCTCCTTCTGGATCCGCGCGTAGATCTCTTCACGGTGAACCGAGACGTTCTTCGGCGCGTTCACGCCGATTCGGACCTGGTTGCCTTTGACGCCCAGCACAGTGACGGTGACGTCGTCCCCAATCACCAACGTCTCCCCCACTCTCCGAGTCAGAATCAACATCGTACGATCTCCTTGCTCCCGTTGCCGTTGTTGCCGTTGAACTCGCCGTGGAGGGCAATCCTCCCCCTCAGGTCCTGTACCGGCGAGGCCCCACTTTATCAGCGTGGGCGGACTTTACCGCGTCTCCGGTTCCAATTTTTCTTGCGAACAGTGGACGCCTAAATGCTTAAAACGTCAACCCTGAGCGGTTACCGGTTGCTCCAACTTGAAGGCACTGTGCAGTGCGCGCACGCCAAGCTCTAAGTACTTTTCGTCCACAACCACCGAAATCTTTATCTCGGAAGTGGAAATCATGCGGATATTGATCCCCTCATCCGCTAAGGCCTTGAACATGGCGCCCGCGATGCCGGCGTGGGAGCGCATACCCACGCCCACCAGCGAGATCTTGACGATCTTGTTGTCGCCGGTGACCTGGGCCCCCCCGAGATCGCCCGCCACCCGCTCCAGGAGCCGCAGGGCGTTGTCGTAGTCGTTACGGTGCACGGTGAAGGTGAAGTCCGTGCTGCCGTCGTCGCCGACGTTCTGGATGATCATATCCACTTCGATGTTGGCGTCGCCGATCGCCCCGAGGATGTGCGAGGCGACGCCCGGGCGATCCGGGACCCCCTGGATGGTCAGCTTCGCCTCGTCGCGATTGAACGCGATGCCGGAGATGAGCGCCTCTTCCATACCTTCTTCCTCATAGGTAATGAGTGTGCCGGGGCCCTCCTCAAAGGAGGACAGCACGCGCAGCGGGACGTTGTACTTGCCCGCGAACTCGACCGCGCGGATCTGCAGGACCTTCGAGCCCAGGCTCGCCATCTCCAGCATTTCTTCGAAGGTGATGCGATCCAGCCGCCGCGCCTCGGGCACGACGCGCGGATCGGTGGTGTAGACCCCGTCCACGTCGGTGTAGATCTGGCACTCATCGGCCTTGAGCGCGGCGGCCAGGGCCACGGCGGTGGTATCCGACCCGCCGCGACCGAGGGTGGTGATGTTGCCTTCGCCGTCCACCCCCTGAAAACCGGCTACCACGATCACGCGCCCGGCGGCCAAGCAGCTGCGCATGCGGCTCTCGTCGATCTCGACGATGCGCGCCTTGTTGAAGGCGCTGTCGGTGACGATACGGACCTGCGAGCCGGTGTAGGAGCGTGCGGACACGCCGAGGCGCTCGAGGGCGATGCTCAGCAGGCCGATGGTGACCTGCTCGCCGGTGGAGATGATGACGTCGAGCTCGCGCGGGCTCGGGCGCGGGTCGATCGCACGCGCCAGCTCCAGCAGACGGTTGGTCTCGCCGCTCATGGCCGACACCACCACCACCACGTCGTGACCCTGGGCGCGGGTGGCGGCAACCTTGGCGGCCACCTGCTGGATGCGCTCCACGCTGCCCACCGAAGTTCCGCCGTATTTTTGTACGATCAACGACATAGTCGAGATGTCCGTTCCGGTATCTGCTGAGTGCGGCCGTCCTGGTCGCCCTCAGCACGCAGCGCCGCACTGCGGGTGCGGCGCGCGGGACACCCCTGTCCCGTCGCGGCGGACGTGCCTGCCGAAGGGGCGGCATTTAACACCACCCGCGCCAAAAAGGGAACCGCGGCCGCAGCGGCGCCGGCGCTGCTGCGGCGCCGGCGCGTGGTGTTCGCGCCACTAACCCAGCCTCACAGGCGCGCGCGTACCCACTCCTGCGCCACCTGTAGGGCGGCGGGCACACCGTCGGGGCGACCACCGCCTGCCTGGGCCATGTCCGGCCGCCCGCCGCCCTTGCCGCCGACGTGTTCGGCAGCGGCCTTGACCAGCTCGCCCGCGGGCATGCGCCCGATGAGGTCCTTGGTCACGCCCGCGATGAGGCTCACCTTCTCCCCCTGGGTCGCCGCGAGCAGCACCACGGCGCTGCCGAGCTTGTTCTTGAGCTGATCGACCGTGTCGCGCAGGGTCTTGGCGTCCGCGCCGTCGAGTTGCGCGGCGAGCACCTTCACGCCGCCGACGTCCGCCGCCTGACTGGCGAGGTCGCTGCCGGCGGCACTGGCCACCTTGGCCTTCAGCGCCGCCAGCTCCTTCTCCAGCGTCTTCTGACGGTCGATGAGCTGCGCGACCTTCTCGTCCGCGTTGTCGCGCGCGCCCTTCACCAGCTCCGCGACTCGCTCCAGACGCTGCTGGTTCTCGTCCATCCAGGCCAACGCACCCGCGCCGGTCTGCGCCTCGATACGGCGCACACCGGCGGCCACGCCGCCCTCGGCGGTGATCTTGAACACGCCGATGTCGCCGGTACGGCGTACATGGGTGCCACCGCACAGCTCCATGGAGAATTCGCCCATGCGCAGCACGCGCACCGCATCCCCGTACTTCTCGCCGAACAGGGCCACCGCACCGGCGGCCAGCGCCTGGTCGATGTGCATGTTCTCGACGTCCACGGCGTGGTTGGCACGGATCTGCTCGTTGACCAGGCGCTCGATCTCGCGCAGCTGATCGGCGCTGAGCGGCTCGAAGTGGGCGAAGTCGAAGCGCAGGCGGTCGGGCGCGACCAGCGAGCCCTTCTGCTGCACGTGGCCGCCCAACACGCGGCGCAGCGCGGCGTGCAACAGGTGCGTCGCGGAGTGGTTGTAGGCGGTGTCGCGCCGCGCCTCATCGTCGACCTGGGCGATGACTTCGGCGTCCATGCGCAATTCACCCATGGCGAGGCGTCCCACGTGGGCGTGGGCCTCGCCCTGCCTCTGGGTATCGCGCACCGTGAAGCGCGCGCCCTCGGCGCGCAACTCGCCGCGGTCGCCCACCTGGCCGCCGCCCTCGGCGTAGAACGGCGTGCGATCCAGAAATACCACGCCCTCCTCGCCCGCCTGCAGCACCTCGACGGGCCGGCCGTCGCGGAACAGCCCGACGATCTTGGCCCGATCCTGCAGCAGCTCGTAGCCGCTGAACTCGGTGCGCCCGTGGAAGGCAATATTGCCCGCCGCGGCGCCGAACTGACTCGCGGCGCGGGCGCGCTCGCGCTGCGCCTCCATGGCGCGCTCGAAGCCGTCCATGTCGAGCTCGAGCTCGCGCTCACGCGCGATATCGCCGGTCAGGTCCACCGGAAAACCGTAGGTGTCGTACAGCCGGAACACCGTCTCGCCCGGGATCACACGCCCGCTGAGGCCCGCCACCGCCTCTTCCAGCAGACGCAGGCCCTGCTCCAGGGTCTCGGCGAAGCGCTCCTCCTCCTGGCGCAGCACGCGCTCGGCGGTCGCCTGGGCCTCACCAAGCTCCGGGTAGGCCGCACCCATCTCGGCCACCAGCGGTGCGACCAACTTGTGGAAGAAGGCCTCGCGCAGGCCGAGCTTGTGCCCGTGACGAATGGCGCGCCGGATGATGCGCCGCAGTACGTAACCGCGGCCCTCGTTGGAGGGCAGCACGCCGTCGGTAATCAGGAATACGCTGGAGCGGATGTGGTCGGCGATGACCTTGAGCGAGGGGTGCTTCAGGTCCTCGATACCGCCCACCTCGGCCGCGGCGCGCATCAGGCGCTGGAACAGGTCGATCTCGTAGTTCTCGTGCACGCCCTGCATCACGGCCGCCAGGCGCTCGAGGCCCATGCCGGTGTCCACCGACGGGCGCGGCAATGGGTTCAGCGTGCCGTCCGCGGCACGGTCGTACTGCATGAACACCAGGTTCCAGATTTCGATGTAGCGGTCGCCGTCGGCGTCGGGGCTCCCCGGCGGGCCGCCCGCCACCTGCGGGCCGTGGTCGTAGAAGATCTCGGTGCAGGGGCCGCAGGGGCCGGTTTCGCCCATCGACCAGAAGTTGTCCTTGGCGCCGATGCGTGCAAACCGCGCGGGGTCGACCTGGATCTCCTTGAGCCAGATGTCGGCCGCCTCGTCATCCTCTTCGAATACCGTGACCCACAACTTCTCGGGCGGCAGGCGCAGCGTCTCGGTGAGGAAACTCCAGGCGTAGCCGATCGCTTCGCGCTTGAAGTAGTCACCGAAGCTGAAATTGCCGAGCATCTCGAAAAAGGTGTGATGACGCGCGGTGTAGCCGACGTTCTCGAGGTCGTTGTGCTTGCCGCCGGCGCGCACGCAGCGCTGCGAACTGGTGGCGCGCGTGTAGGGGCGGCTCTCACGGCCGAGGAACACGTCCTTGAACTGCACCATGCCCGCGTTGGTGAACAGCAGGGTCGGGTCGTTGGCGGGCACGAGCGGGCTGCTCGGCACGACCTCGTGGCCGCGCTCGCGGAAGAACTCCAGGAAGGCCCGGCGCAATTCGGCGCTGCTGGTCGGCGTGTTGCTCACGTTAATCTCGCATCCTTAGTCGTCGGCGGGCGGCGCGAAGGCCGCCCGTATCTGTCCGTAATCGAACCCGCGCCCCTGCAGGAAGCGCTGCTGCTTGGCCCGCTCGTGAAGCTCGTCCGGCGGCGCCCCGAAGCGACGCGCGCGCACCCGCGCGGCCAGGGCCGCCCAGTCGACCTTGGCCTCGCGCAGTGCGTGGGAAGCGGCCGCCTCCGGCACCCGCCGCTCGGCGAGCTCGGCCGCGATGCGCAGCGGCCCCACGCCCTTGTCCGCGCGGGAGGCCACGTAGGCCTCGGCATAGCGCCACTCGTCGAGATAGCGCTCGGCGCTCAGGCGGCTCAGGGCCGCCTCGATCGCCTCGTCCGTGCAACCGCGCTGCACCAGCTTGAGGCGCAGCTCATAGGCCGAGTGATCCCGCCCCGCCAGCAGCCGTAGCGCGCGGGCGTAGGCGTCCGGCGGCGCCTCGCTCAGGCCTCGGCCTCCTCGGCCTCCACCTCATCGCTCTTGCTGGTGCGCTCGGGCAGCACCGCGGCACGAATCTGGGCCTCGATCTCGCGCGCCATCTCAGGGTTCTCTTTCAGGAAGTTGCGCGCGTTGTCCTTACCCTGACCGATGCGATCGCCCTTGTAGCTGTACCAGGCACCCGACTTGTCCACGATCCCGGCGTTCACACCGAGGTCGATGATCTCGCCCTCGCGCGAGATGCCCTCGCCGTACAGGATGTCGAAAACCACTTGCTTGAAGGGCGGCGCGACCTTGTTCTTGACCACCTTCACGCGCGTCTCGCTCCCCACCACCTCGTCGCCCTTCTTGATGGCGCCGATGCGGCGAATGTCGAGGCGCACCGAGCTGTAGAACTTGAGCGCGTTGCCGCCGGTGGTGGTCTCGGGGCTGCCGAACATGACGCCGATCTTCATGCGGATCTGGTTGATGAAGATCACCAGGGTGTTGGAACGCTTGATGTTGGCGGTGAGCTTGCGCAGCGCCTGGGACATCAGACGCGCCTGCAGGCCGACGTGCGAGTCGCCCATATCGCCCTCGATCTCGGCCTTGGGCGTCAGCGCGGCCACGGAGTCGACCACCACCACGTCCACCGCGCTGGAGCGCACCAGCATGTCGGCGATCTCCAGCGCCTGCTCGCCGGTGTCGGGCTGGGATACCAGCAACTCGTCCACGTCCACGCCCAGCTTGGCGGCGTAGCTCGGGTCCAGGGCATGCTCGGCGTCCACGAACGCGGCGGTGCCCCCGAGCTTCTGCGCCTCGGCGATCACCTGCAGGGTGAGCGTGGTCTTGCCCGAGGACTCGGGCCCGTAGATCTCGATCACGCGCCCGCGCGGCAGGCCGCCGATACCGAGGGCGATGTCCAGACCCAGTGAGCCGGTGGAGACGGCCTCGATGTCGCGCACAGCGCCGGCGTCGCCCATGCGCATGACCGATCCCTTGCCGAACTGTCGCTCGATCTGACCCAGGGCGGCGGTTAGCGCCTTACGCTTGTTTTCGTCCATTGGCTGGTCCCCTGCGGGGCGGGCATGGCCCACCGCTGACGGTGAATAAGGTCGCGTGAAAAACCCCGCGATTATCCCATAGAAGGGGAGCCGCCTCCTAGCCCTCTGCGCCCGCGCCCGAGCGCAACGGCCAGCGCTCCAACACTTCGTAGCGGACCCCTTCGGGATGCGTCTTGGAGGCCACCAGGACGAACTCACGCACCGGCCACACAATCGGCGCCGCCGGTGCGGGCGGGACGGCGCGCACGCGCCGGCGCAGCGCGATGCGGCGCCACAGCGTGACGTGCGGATGAAAGGAGGCGCGCGGCGGATCGAGTTCGCAGGCCTGCAACACCCCGCCCAAGGCCTCCGCCAAGCTCAGCAGCGCGGCAGGCGGCTCGGCGCTGCCGAGCCACATGACCCCGGCCCGCGGGAACTGGCCGTAGGTGTCGAGCCGCAGGTCAAAGGGCTCGCCCCGGATGCGCGCGGCCCCGGCACGCAGACACGCGGCCGTGGCCGGCGCCACCGAACCGACGAACGCGAGGGTGAGGTGGAGATTCTCCCGGGCCGTCGGCCGGCCCCGACCGGTGCTCGCCGCAGCGCCTTGTGCCGCGTGCCACAGCGCGGCGCGCACCGCTTCATCCGGCCACAGAGCGAAGAACAGGCGCTGAACGTCAGTCCCGTTCGAGGGCATCGACCACGCCCTGCAGGGCGACGACCGCGGCGCCTTCGCGCACCATGGCGCGATCGCCCTCGAGATGCACGCGCAGCGCGCGGGGCTGTGCGTCGCGACGAGCCCAGGCGAGCCAGACGGTGCCGACCGGCTTGTCGGCGCTGCCGCCGCCCGGACCGGCAATCCCGCTGATCGCGACCGCGAGGTCGGCGCGGCTGTGCGCCAGGGCCCCCCGCGCCATTTCGCGGACCGTCGCGGCACTCACCGCGCCGTGCTCGCGCAGGGTCGCGGCGGCGACCCCGAGCATCTCCTGCTTGGCCTCGTTGCTGTAGGTCACGAAACCGCGGTCGAACCACTGCGAGCTATTGGGCACGTCGGTGATCGTCTTCGCCACCCAGCCGCCGGTACAGGATTCGGCGGTGACCAGGCGCAGGCCGCGCGCCGCGAGCGCCGCGCCGACCTGCTCGGCAAGTTCATAAAGCGGCATGGTCGTCCGGGATGACATCGATCAGGTCCTGCACCTCGCGGATCACGCCGCCGATATCGAAGCCGTGACCCTTCCTCGCCTCGACGCGTACCACCTCGACCACGGCGTCCAGCGGCGGTGTCACGGGATTGTCGGGGGCGATGTGCAGGCCAAGGCGCGCGCCGACGGGAAACTCGCGCTCCAAGGAGAACAACACGCCGCGCCCGCTCATGTTCTTTGCCACCCCCGCATAGCGGCGCAGGCGCCCGGCCTCCGAGACGGTGACTTCGCACTGCACCTCGACGCGTGCGAAGGCGCGCTTGTCCGCTTCGGGCCGCTTCACCGGGCACCCCCTTGCTGGCCGACCATGTCCCACTGGCCGCGAGTATAGCGTCCAACCGGGCGCGGCGCGTGGCGCTGGGTGGCCCGGCCTTTCTCGACATCCTGCGAGGCGTGCACCGGTCATAGGCAGGGCCTGAACGAGCCGTTACACTGGCGCGCCATGAGCGCCGCACCGCCCGCCACCGTCCAGCATACCCCGATGATGCAGCAGTACCTGCGCATCAAGGCCGAGCACCCGCACACGCTGGTGTTCTACCGCATGGGGGACTTCTATGAGCTGTTCTACGACGACGCCGAGAAGGCCGCGCGCCTGATCAATATCACCCTGACCACGCGCGGGCAGTCCGCGGGCCGGCCGATCCCCATGGCCGGCGTGCCCGTGCACGCCGTCGAGGGCTATCTCGCCAAGCTGGTCAAACTCGGCGAATCGGTCGCCATCTGCGAGCAGATCGGCGAGCCCGGCGCGACCAAGGGGCCGGTGGAACGCCAGGTGGTACGCGTGGTCACGCCCGGCACGGTCAGCGACGAGGCGCTGCTCGATGAGCGCCGCGACAACCTGCTCGCCGCGCTGGTGGCCCAGGCGGGGCGCTGGGGGCTGGCCTATCTGGACCTGACCGCGGGCCGCTTCCGGGTCCTGGAGGTGGACGGGGATGATGCGCTGCGCGCCGAACTCGAGCGCCTGCGCCCGGCCGAGCTGCTGCTGAGCGACGACCTCGCCGCCCCGCCCTGGCTGGAGGAGCGCGCCGGCGGCCTCCGCCGCCAGCCGCCGTGGTTGTTCGAGGCCGACACGGCCCATCGCTTGCTGTGTAACCAGTTCGGCACGCGCGACCTTGCGGGCTTCGGCTGCGACGACTTGACGCTGGCGCTGTGTGCCGCGGGCGGTCTGTTGCAGTACGTGCGCGACACCCAGCGTGCCGCCCTGCCCCACCTGCGCGCCATCGCCGCCGAGCGCCCCGAGGACGGGCTGCTGCTCGACGCCGCCGCGCGGCGCAATCTGGAGCTCGACACCAACCTCGGCGGGCGCGACGAGCACACCCTTTTCGGCGTGCTGGATAACACCGCGGGTCCGATGGGCGCCCGGCTGTTGCGCCGCTGGATCCACCGCCCGCTGCGCAGCACGGCGCAGCTCACGGCCCGCCAGGACGCCGTGGAAGCGCTGCTGAGCGAGGGTCAGCACCCGGTACTGCACACCTTGCTGCGCGGCATCGGCGACGTGGAGCGTATCCTCGCCCGCGTGGCGCTACGCTCGGCGCGACCGCGCGACCTGGTCGTGCTGCGCGAGGCGCTGGGCCGGCTGCCCGCGTTACAGGCGGCGCTGGCGCCGCTGGAACCGGCACGCCTGCGCGCGCTCGCCGAGGCCGCCGGCCCGCACGGCGAGCTGCACGCCCTGCTCGAGCGGGCGATCGACGAGGCGCCGCCCGCCCTGGTGCGCGAAGGCGGCGTAATCCGCCCCGGCTATGACCCGGAGCTCGACGAACTGCGCGGCCTGCAGCAGAACGCCGGCGACTTCCTCGTCGAGCTCGAGGCGCGCGAGCGGGCGCGCACCGGCATCGCCACGCTGCGGGTGAGCTACAACAAGGTCCACGGCTATTACATCGAGGTCGGGCGGGCGCGGGCCGGCGATGTGCCCCCCGACTACCAGCGCCGCCAGACCCTCAAGAACGCCGAACGCTACATCACGCCCGAACTCAAGGCCTTCGAGGACCGCGCCTTATCCGCCGCGGAGCGTGCGCTGGCGCGCGAGAAGGCGCTCTACGAGGGCCTGCTCGATGCCCTCAACGCGCCCCTGCCGCAGCTTCAGGCCACCGCCGCCGCGCTGGCCGAACTCGATGTCCTCGCCACGCTGGCCGAGCGCGCCGAGACGTTGCGCTGGAGCCGCCCGACGCTGCGCGCCAACGCCGGCCTGCACATCGAGGGCGGGCGCCATCCGGTGGTCGAGCAGGTCGCGGACGGGCCGTTCGTCCCCAACGACGTGCGGCTCGACGACGCCCGCCGCATGCTGATCATCACCGGCCCCAACATGGGCGGCAAGTCGACCTATATGCGCCAGACGGCGCTGATCGTGCTGCTGGCGCACATCGGCAGCTACGTGCCGGCGGAGCGGGCCGACATCGGGCCGGTCGATCGCATCTTCACCCGCATCGGGGCGTCCGACGACCTGGCCGGGGGACGCTCGACCTTCATGGTGGAGATGACCGAGGCGGCCAACATCCTGCACAACGCCACGCCCCGGAGCCTGGTGCTCATGGACGAGATCGGGCGCGGCACCAGCACCTTCGACGGCCTGTCGCTCGCCTGGGCCTGTGCCGAGCACTTGGCGCGCGAGACCGGCGCGATGACCCTGTTCGCGACCCACTACTTCGAACTCACCGCCCTGCCCGAGCAGATTCCTGCCGCCGTCAACGTGCACCTCGACGCGGTTGAACACGGGGCGGGAATTGTGTTCCTGCACGCCGTGAAAGAAGGCCCCGCCAACCAGAGCTACGGCTTGCAGGTCGCGGCGCTCGCCGGGGTACCGGCGCCGGTGATCGAGCGCGCGCGTGAGAAGCTCATACGCCTCGAGCAGCAGGCCCACGCCGGTGCCCCCGCGGCGGCGGCCGATCAACAACAACTCGGGCTGTTTTCCGCCGCCCGCCATCCGGTTCTCGACGCCTTGGCCCAGGTCCAGCCGGACCACTTGAGTCCCCGCGCCGCCTTGGAGCTGCTCTACCAGCTCAAGACGCTCGCCGAGCGCAGCTAGGTCCGCGAGGATCCATCCGGGCTTCCTCAGGCTCCGCGCCTGTCGGATGCGCGTTGGCGCCCGCGGGGTCGCGTGGCGCCTGCAGAGGCATTAACATAGGCGGATTCTGGTGTGCTGCGGGGAAACGGCCACCCAATTTTTCGGAAGGAGAATCGTTGGATGACGTATGTCGTTACCGAGAATTGCATCAAGTGCAAGTACACCGATTGCGTGGAAGTGTGTCCGGTCGACTGTTTCCACGAGGGCCCGAACTTCCTCGTTATCGACCCCGATGAATGCATCGACTGTACGCTGTGTGAGCCGGAGTGCCCCGCCGAGGCGATCTTTGCCGAGGACGACGTGCCCGAGGGACAAGAAGAGTTCATCGCCCTGAACGCCGAACTGGCACAGTCCTGGCCGGTCATCACCGAGATGAAACCGGCGCCCGCCGACGCCGACGAATGGAACGGCAAGCCGGGCAAGCTCGACAAGCTGGAACGCTGAGCGCGCGGACCGATGGACGAAAAAAAAGGCGGTCTCGCGACCGCCTCTGCATCCCAAGCAGGCTTCCTGCCTGACTCACGTCCCTATGATTCGTCCGTCGTGTTCCCTGACTTCGATTCGTCCCTGACCATCAAGATTGTTATTCATTGCGACTCGATGTAGGTGACCTGTCCTTGTGCGGGTCTCCGCCAACCACGCTGCAAGGACGTTGGTAACTCTAGCAGCTAAGAATCTCATGCAAATACGGATGATTACTGATGTTTCTGGGATGATGCCGGATACGGCAGCCCGCGGTTGGAGTAACCCCTTAACGTAGTACTTCAAGAACATGTCACTAGATATTGATTGTACGAGCACTTAAGCAGGGAGAGTAACCAGTCATGACGACGGATTTACCCAACGTATTCGACGCCAGCGAAGCGACTTTTGCGCGCGCGGTGCTAGCGCAGTCCGAACAAGTGCCTGTGCTGGTGGACTTTTGGGCGCCATGGTGCGGCCCGTGCCGCATGCTCATGCCGGTGCTGGAGAAGCTGGCGGCGGAGTATCGCGGCAAGTTCCTGCTGGCCAAGATCAACATCGACGACGAGCAGGGGCTGGCCCAACAGATGGGGGTGCGCAGCGTCCCCACCGTGGTGCTCTTCCGCCATGGCGCGCCGGTGGACAGCTTCATGGGCGTGCAGCCCGAACCCGCCATACGCGAGATCATCGATCGCTACATCGAGCGGCCGACGGACAAACTGGTGGCCGCGGCGATGCAGGCGTTCGAACAGGGCAATCGCGACGAGGCGCTGGCCGCCATGCGTCAAGCGGCACAGGCCGCGCCCGATGATTACCGGCTCCAGGTGCGCTTGGCGGGAATGCTGGTGGAAACCGAGCAGCTCGACGAGGCGGCCCGGATCGTGCAAACGTTGCCCATCGACGTACAGACGGAAGCCGAGGTGAGCGCCCTCATGGGACGGCTGGAGTTCGCCCGCACGGCGGCCGAGGCGCCGACGCTGTCCGCGCTGCAACGGGCCGTCGAGCAGGACCCGAGCGACCTCGGCGCACGCTATCAACTGGCGGCGCGCCGGGTTCTGAACGGCGAATACGAGGCCGCCCTGGAGCAGTTGCTCGAGATCCTACGCCGCGATCGCACCTATGCAGACGATGCGGCGCGCAAGGCGATGATCAAGGTGTTCTCGCTGCTTGGCGACAAGGGCCCGCTGGTCAGCAGATATCGCCAGCAATTGTCGCTCGCCCTACACTAGCCGGATGTTGAAAAAGGGCTGTCCCGCCCTTTTTCAACGCACCGTGACCGGCGCAAATCCGCGCGGGGCTATGCCCGATTCCACAGGGGGCCCCACTCTCCGTCAAGGCTGAAGGCGCCCGTCCAGGATCGCCTCGAGCTGAGCCGGCGGCACGTAACCGGGCAACAGGCGCCCATTCGGCAGTACGAAGCTCGGCGTGCCCGTCACGCCGAAGGCCGCCCCGAGTTCACCCTGGCGCTGCAGGGGATGCTCGCACTCCCGCTTGGGCACCGACTTGCCCGCCTTGGCGTCGGTCAACGCACGCTGGCGATCCTCGGCGCACCACACCGACACCATCTTGCCGTACGAGCGCGCACCCGGTCCGGTGTAGGCCAAGTAACGCACGGCGATGCCGCGCTTGTGGTACTCGTCCATCTCACGATGCAGGCGATGGCAGTACGGACAGTCCACATCGGTGAATACCGTGACGGTGTGCTTCGGCGTCTCGGGCGCAAAGACGATCATCTCCTCCTCATCAACCCGCGCCAGCATCTCGCTCCGGCGCTCGCCGCGGCGCTCGTTCGTGAGATTTCGGTGCGCCTGGACGTCCAGCAGCTGACCCTCGAAGACGTAGCGCCCATCGATGCTGATATAGAACAACTGCGTCCCGTAGGCAGCTTCCACGATCCCGGGGACCGGTGTCGGACGCAGCGACTCGGGCGGAGCCCCGATCGCCTCCGCGAGCACCCCGCGCAGCGCCGCGGCCTCGGACTCGGAAAGATCCGCCGCCAGCGCGCCCGACGCCATCCACAGGGCGCCGACCAATGCGAGCGCTAGTTTGACCATCATCACCTCAATCTCGAAAGTTGACATACTGGAGCGGCAGATCGAGCTTCGCCTCGCGCAGCATTTGAATGACCGCCTGCAGATCGTCGCGGTTCTTGCCGCTGACC
Organism: Ectothiorhodospiraceae bacterium 2226; assembly: GCA_013348725.1. NCBI lineage: Bacteria > Pseudomonadati > Pseudomonadota > Gammaproteobacteria > Chromatiales > Ectothiorhodospiraceae > Ectothiorhodospiraceae bacterium 2226. The sequence goes on along the minus strand of CP054689.1, from coordinate 2,755,461 downwards.
CGCACCTGCTCGCCCTGGATGCTAGCTTGCACCTTTAGCTTGCTGTCCTTGACGAGCTTGACGATGCGCTTGGCCAGGGGGGTGTCGATCCCTTGGCGAACCGTCAGGCGCTGCTTGGCGCGGCGCCCGCTCTCCTCCACCTCACCGGGCTCCAGGCTGGCGATGTCCACCCCTCGTTTGACCATCTTCTTGTGGAGAATATCCAGCATCTGATCCAGCTGAAACGCCGAGTCGGCCTCCAGCAGGAGCACCTGATCCTCGCGCGTCACCTTGGCATCGACGCCCTTGAAATCGAAGCGCGTGGTGAGTTCGCGGTTGGTCTGATCCACCGCGTTGTCCAGCTCATGCTGATCGATCTCGGAAACCACGTCGAAAGACGGCATGGGCAAACCCTCGCAGAAGACGAAAAATCGGTCATTATACTGCCGCGCGGCTCGGACGGGGCCGCCTTTGGAACTAGCCGCGCGGGTGGTGCGCCGCGTGCAGCGCCTGCAGACGCACGCGAGCAACGTGGGTATAGATCTGGGTGGTGGACAGATTGCTGTGCCCGAGCAACAGCTGTACGACACGCAGATCCGCGCCGTGGTTCAACAAGTGCGTGGCGAAGGCGTGGCGCAGGGTGTGGGGCGACAAGGACCTTTCAATCCCGGCGCGCAGCGCGTAGCGCTTGATGAGCTGCCAGAACATCTGCCGACTCATTGCGCTCCCGCGGCGGGTGAGAAACAGCGCCGCGCTCGGGCGCCCACGCGCCAGCAGCGGCCGCGCCTCCGCGAGGTAACGCTCGATCCACCCGAGCGCCTCCTCACCGAGCGGCACCAGACGTTCCTTGGCACCCTTGCCCATCAGCCGCACCACCCCTTGGCGCGCGTTCACCTGACCAAGTTCGAGCCCCACCAACTCCGAGACACGCAGCCCGCAGGCGTAGAGCACCTCGAGCATCGCGCGGTCGCGCAGCCCCTGCGGGGTCGCGAGCGCCGGCGCCTCCAACAGCGCCTCCACCTCGCGCTCGCTCGGCGCGTTGGGCAGGCCCCGGGAGGCGTGCGGCGAGGCAATGCGCGCGCTCGGGTCGTCCGCCAGCCGTCCCTCGCGCACCAGCCAGCGATAGAGCCGGCGCAGGCTCGATAAGAGTCGCGCGGTGGTGCGCGGTCGTGCGCCGCTCTGGACGCGCTCGGCGAGGTAGGCGAGCAGATCCTCGCGCCCGGCGCCCGCGAGCCCGCGCCCTCGGCCCGCCAGCCAGCGGGCAAAGGCGCACAAGTCGCTGCGATAGGCGGTGAGCGTGTGTGCCGAAAGCCCGCGCTCCATCCATAAGGCGTCCAGAAAGGCATCGACCAGCGCGAGGTCCGCCGCCTCCGCCTGCTTCACCGGCGCGCCCATCGCGCCCCGCTACCTATATTCCCGCCGCGGCTCACGCACCCGGTCCGCCCAGCTGCTGCAGTTCGCGTTCCAACACCGCCCGGCGCGCCGGATCATCGGTGATCCGCAACAGGCGCTGATACACGCCGCGCGCGTCCTCGACCATGCGCGCCCGCGCCAGCGCGCCCGCCGCCTGATAGAGCGCGGTTTGACCCCAGGGATCCAAACTGCCGCCAGCCGATCGCATGTACAGCAAGGCCGCGTCGGCCGGACGCTCCAGCGCGAGCTGCGAGTCCGCCATCCAGTAATGGATTTCACGACGCACCTGACCATCCGCCGCCCGCGCGTACAGCGCCTCGAACAGGCCGAGCGCCGCCTCGTGTTGCGCGGCGTTCTGCAGATCGAACACCACCTGCAGCGTGCGCTCGATCTGGGTGTTGCTCCAGCCGTCCTGCGCCGCCAGCAGTTCCCCCAGCGCCTCGGCCCCGGCCTCGGCCTCCCCGGCCGAGATCAGGATCCGGGCGCGGCGCAGATGCCACATGAAGGGGTCGATGCCGGGGGGCGGCCCGGCGGCGTGCGCCGATAGCCGCGACGCCAGGGTGAGATCGCCCGCTGCCAAGGCGTGATCGATGAGGGTATGGCGCACGACCTCGGGGAGGTCGCGATGGTCGCCGGTGCGCCCGGCGAAGCGCGGTACGTCGAGGTATAGGGCGTGCAGCAACACCATGCCGTTCTCCCGCGCCAGGACCTGGCGCATGAGATATTCATGGGCCGCGGCGCGTTGCGCCGCGCGCCCGCCGCGCTCCGCCAGCAAAGCGGTCAGCGCACGCGCCTGTACCGGATAGGGCCGCTCCGCCTCGCGCGCCGCCACCAGCCAGCGGGCGTCATCGCCGACCAGGCGCCCCGCCCGATTACCGAGCGCCGTCGCATGGCGCACGTAGACCTCCCAGAGGGTCTCTCCGCTGAGGTCGAACAATCCGCTGGGGAGCGGGTGACGCTGCCGTGCGGCGAGCACGTGCTCCAGCCCATTGGCCGCGGTAGCCAGATCGCCGACCGCCAGCGCGGCCTCTGCCGCCACGGCCCAGGCCAACACTCGCAGGGCCTCGTCCTTGCTCTGACGCGCGGGCCCCAGACTGCGCGCGAGTACCTGCCCGGCACGCAGCGTCTCGGCGCGGAGGCTGGCCAGCAGCTGCAGCAGATAGGCCTCAGGATCTTCCGCGTGCGGCGCCAATACCAACTCGGCCTCGCGCGGCTGCTGTTGCTGCAGGAGGAGCCGGCCGAGCAGGCGCGCCGTGCCGAGGTCATCGTCGCCGTAGTCGCGCCGATAACGCTGCATGGCGACGTAGGCATCGCCGAGGCGACCCTCGTCGAGGTAGGACTGCGCGATCTGGCGCCGCAGGGCGCCGAGTTGCGGCCCCTGCGGCTGTTGGGCCATGAGCTGCAGCAAGACCGCCCGCGCCTCGGCCGGCCGGTTGCTGCGCAGTAGGGCTTGCGCGCGGTGACCGCGCGCCCAACTCACGAATCCCGCCGGCACGCCGTCGGGATACACGGGGGCGCGATCGGCCAGCGCGGCCCACTGCTGCGTCTGCATGAGCAGCCGCACGCGCTCGCGCTCCAAGGCCATCCATGCGTCGGCGCCGCCGGCGCGCGCCTGCGCCCCATCGAGCAAGTGCAGCGCGAGCCCGGCCGCGCCGGTGTCGGCCACGGCACGCACCTCGGCAATGACCGCAGGGGACTCGGCCGACACGGCCAGCGGACCCGCCGCCAGTGCCGCGAGCACGGCACACAGAATGGCGCGCAGGCGCGCCCCCCGGAACCCGGAAACGAAAACGGGCGCGCCGCTCATGCGGCGCGCCCGCGTAGGAGGGGGCGCGAGCGCCGCCGCCTCAGAGCTTTTCCTTGATGCGCGCGGACTTGCCGGAGCGGTCGCGCAGGTAGTACAGCTTCGCGCGCCGAACGTCGCCGCGACGCTTGACGGTGATATCCTCGATGAAGGGGCTGTAAGTCTGGAACACACGCTCGACACCTTCGCCATGGGAAACCTTGCGCACAGTGAACGCGGAGTTGAGCCCGCGGTTGCGCTTGGCGATCACCACGCCCTCGAACGCCTGCAGACGCTCACGGTTGCCTTCCTTCACCTTCACCTGCACCACAACGGTATCACCGGCGGAGAACTCCGGCACCTCGCGGTTCATCTGTTCTGCTTCCAGCGTCTCAATAATGTTGCTCATACCGACTACTCCCGCACGCGTTCAGTTAAACGTCCCCACGGGAGCCATACTCCCGCTTGAATTCCTGCAGCAGCGTCTGCTGCTCCTCATCCAACTCACGCCCGTCCAGCAGGTCGGGGCGCCGCAACCAAGTACGCCCCAGCGCCTGCTTGAGGCGCCAGCGGCGGATCGCCGCGTGGTCGCCGCCGAGCAGCACCGGCGGCACCTCCCGCCCGTCCACGCACTCCGGCCGCGTGTAATGCGGATGGTCCAATAAGCCTTGCACGAAGGAATCGGCCTCGGCCGATTCGCTATCGCCCAGCACGCCCGGCAACAGCCGCGCTACCGCATCCACCAGCACCATGGCCGCGAGCTCGCCGCCGCTCAGGACGTAGTCGCCGATGGACCACTCCTCGTCGACCACCTGCTCGATCAGGCGCTCGTCGACGCCCTCGTAGCGCCCGCACACCAACACCAGCGCCTCGCGCTGCGCGAGCTCCGCCGCGCCCGCCTGATCCAGCCGCCGCCCCTGCGGGCTCATATAGAGCACCCGGGTGCCCGACCCCGCCGCGGCTCGCGCCTTGCCGATGGTCGTACGCAGCGGCTCCACGCGCATCACCATGCCCGGTCCGCCGCCGTAAGGCCGATCGTCCACCGTGCGGTGGCGGTCGCGGGCATCCTCGCGCGGATTCCAGGTCGCCAGTTGGAGGCGCCGGCTGCGCAGCGCGCGCCCCACGACGCCGTACTGCTCCAGCGCGTCGAACATCCCCGGGAACAGGGTGACGACCTCGATACGCACGCCTCAGAAGTCCGGATCCCAGTCGACGCGGATACGCCGCGCCGCCAGATCCACCTCGTGCACCACCGTGTCCTTCACGTACGGCACCAAGCGCTCGCGATCCCCGCGCACCACCAAGACGTCGTTGGCACCGGTTTCGAGCAGGTCCGCGACCTCGCCCAACGGGGTTCCCGTCAGGGTCACCACCTCCAGGCCGATGAGGTCGCTCCAGTAGTACTCGCCGGGCGCCAGTGGCGGCAGAGCCGCGCGCGGCACCAGGATGTCGGCACCGACCCAGGCCGCAGCCGCATCGCGGTCCTCGATGTCACCCAGGCGCGCCACCAGCCCGCGGCCATGGACCCGCGCCTCGACCGACACAGTCCACTCCTGCTCACCGCGCCGCAGTATCCATTCCGGATAGGCCAGAAGGTTTTCGCGCGGCTGGGTGTAGGACCATACCTTCACCCAACCCCGCACACCGTAGAGCCCGGCCACGCGGCCCATCTCGATGAGCTCGCGCGAACCCTCGGCCATCGGTAGCGCCCCGTTAGGCCTCGGCTTGCGCCGGCGTGCGCTTGAGCAGCTGAGCCACGCGCTCGGAGGTCTGCGCGCCCTGCTCCAGCCAGTACTGCACGCGCTCCTGCTTGATGTCGAGCTCGGTCTCGCCGCCGCGCGCAACCGGGTTGTAATAGCCCAGACGCTCGATGTAGCGCCCGTCGCGGCGGTTGCGGCTGTCCGTCACCACGATGTAGTAGAACGGACGCTTCTTGGCGCCGGTACGGGCCAGACGAACAGTCACCATCTGCAATTCACCCTATTCTTCAATGGTTTCACCTGCCGCCCTGCGCGGCACGCGACTAAACCGCGCATTGTAAGTCAAGCGCAGACAAAAGAGAACCGTCACACGCACGACCCGCCCCCCGGTCCGCCCCCGTCCGCTGATAGCAGTGACGGCGCAGCCTGTCGCAGAGCCTCCTGCGGCATCCGGCGGTGTGCGAGCTGAGAACTCCAGGATGGAGGTCGTCAGACCAACCTAGAACGGCAGGTTGGGCATGCGCCCCTTGAGGCCCTTGAGCATGCGGCCCATGCCGCCCTTGCCCATCTTCTTCATCACCTTCTGCATCTGCGTGAACTGCTTGAGCAGCCGGTTTACGTCCTGGACCTGGGTGCCGGAGCCGGCGGCGATGCGTCGCTTGCGCGAGCCCTTGATGATATCGGGGCGGCGGCGCTCCGCCGGTGTCATGGAACTGATGATCGCGCCGAGCCGGCGGACCTCCTTGTCGTTGACCTGCTTGCGCACCGCATCGGGCACCTCGGCCATACCGGGCAGCTTGTCGAGCATACCGGCCACACCGCCCATGCGCTCCATCTGCTCGAGCTGTTGGCGGAAGTCCTCCAGGTCGAAGCCCTTGCCCTTCTTCAGCTTACGGGCGAATTGCTCGGCCTGATCCTTATCGACCTTGGCGTGCGCCTCCTCCACCAGGCTGAGCACGTCGCCCATGCCGAGGATGCGCGACACCAGCCGGTCGGGATGGAACACCTCGAGCGCGGCGCTTTTCTCGCCCACGCCCAGAAACTTGATCGGCTTGCCGGTGACGTGGCGGATGGACAATGCGGCGCCGCCGCGCGCGTCGCCGTCCGCCTTGGTGAGCACCACGCCGGTCAGCGGGAGCGCATCGTGGAAGGCCTTCGCGGTATTGGCCGCGTCCTGGCCGGTCATGCTGTCCACCACGAACAGCGTCTCGACCGGATCGACGGCGGCGTGCAGCGCCTTGATCTCGGCCATCATCGCCTCGTCGACGTGCAGCCGTCCCGCCGTGTCGACGATCAGGACGTCGGCAAAGCCGGTGCGTGCCTGACGCAGCGCCTCCTCGGCGATTGCCACGGGTGGCTGGCTCGGATCGGAGGGGACGAACGTCACGCCGATCTCCCCCGCCAGCGCCTTCAACTGCTCGATGGCCGCAGGGCGATAGACGTCGGCGCTCACCACCATGACCGACTTCTTCTGGCGCTCCTTCAGCCAGCGCGCGAGCTTGCCCACCGTGGTGGTCTTACCCGAGCCCTGCAGGCCGGCCATGAGGATGACCGCGGGCGGGCGCACCGCGAGGTTCAGCCCCTCGGCCTCCCCCATCACCTTCACCAACTCGTCTTTGACGATCTTGATAAAGGCCTGCCCCGGCGTGAGGCTCTTCATCACCTCCACGCCGATGGCCCGCTCGCGCACGTGGGCGATGAACTCGCGCACCACCGGCAGGGCGACATCGGCCTCCAGCAGCGCCATGCGCACCTCGCGCAAGGCGTCCTGGATATTCTCCTCGCTCAAGCGCCCGACCCCGCGCATGTTGCGCAGCGTCTGGCCCAGGCGCTCGGTCAAGCCCTCAAACATGATGCCTCCCAGCAATGCGTAAAGGAGCTATTGTAGCGCGAATGCCGTGCCGACCAGGTGCGCGAACAACCGGGCGGGCGAGCGATCCTCGACGCTGGGTATTCGTCGCCGCGCGGGTGCCGGTGCGCTCAGAGCTCGAAACGCTGCCCGCCGAACAACCGATATAGCGGCCGACCATTGAGGTGCGCCCGACACTGCTCGTAGATCCGCAGCTCGCTGCCCGGCTTGTTGTGCGTGATGTACACCTTGGGCCGGTGCTCGAGTTTCGCCAAGTCGGCAGCCAGCATCTGCGGGGAATAATGGCCCGCCTTGCGGCACAGCTCGACGTCCTCGTCGGGAAAGGCCACTTCCATGATCAGCACGTCGATCGGTGGGCCGCTGTTGAGCGCGCGCCAGAAGGCGTCGTTGGTGGTGCTGTCGCCGGTAAAGGCGAAACCGCCGCTGGGACTGGTGACGCGGTAGCCCACGGTGGGCACCACGTGACGCGCCGGCAGCATCTCAAACCGACGTTCCCCGAGCTCCAGCACCTCGCCCGGCGCCAGGGTACGGTAGCGCAGCACCGGCCTGTCGGGGCTGGGAAGGCGCGAGAAGTCCGGCCAGATCACATTGTTGAAGATGTGGCTGCGCAGCGCATCGAGCGTCTCGGCTTGACCGTAAACGGTCACCGTGTCGCCCAGGCGATCGAACACCGTATCGAGCAGCAAGGGGATACCGGCAATATGATCGAGATGAGAGTGCGTGAGCAGAATGTGGCGCACGGATGCCATGGCGCGCGCATCGAGGGCCGCCACACCGGTCCCGGCGTCGATGAGCACATCGTCGTCGATCCGCAGCGAGGTGGTCTGCAACCCGGCGCCCAAGCCCCCACTGCAGCCCAGCACATGAACTCTCATCGAATAGGTCCTTTCTTGTACGCTCATCAACCATCCTGTTAGATGCAGGCCTTCATCGTCCTGCCGCGTTGTGCCATCATGCCATTTCCCCCGCGCCACAGAACAGCGACATGACAGCGTTTTTGCAGATTCTGGCTTTGGCTTCATACCTGGCCGCGGCTCTGATGCTGGGCCAGAACCTGGCGCAGGGGGTACGTGCCAACCCCACTTACCGCCGCATTGGCCTGGGGCTGGGCGCGCTCGCCCTGGTGCTGCACGCGGTCGCCCTGCAGCAATCGGTGTTCACGCCCGAGGGTGTCTGGCTCGGCTTTTTCAACGTCCTGTCCCTGACCGCTTGGCTGATCTCCCTACTGCTGGTGCTGACCGCCGCCGTGCGACCCGTCGAGAGCCTGGGTATCGTCATCTTTCCATTCGCGGCCGCCGCGGTAATGCTCAAGCTGCTGTTTCCCGAGGCCGGGATTCGCATCGGCGGCCACGGCCCGGCCCTGGAGCTCCATATCCTGGTGTCCTTCCTCGCCTACAGCCTGCTCGGCTTGGCGGCGGTACAGGCCCTGCTGCTCGCTGCACAGGAGCGCCATCTGCGCACCAAGCGCCCGGGCGGCTACGTGCGCGCGCTGCCGCCCTTGCAGACCATGGAGCAGCTGCTGTTTCAATTGATCGCGCTGGGATTCTTCCTGCTCAGCCTGGCGCTGGCGAGCGGCTTCCTCTTCCTAGAAGACATTTTCGCTCAGCACCTGGTTCACAAGACCGTGCTGTCGATCACGGCTTGGACGGTTTTCGGCATACTGCTGTTCGGCCGCTGGCGCTTCGGCTGGCGGGGGCGCACGGCGATCCGCTGGACGCTGAGCGGTTTTGCGGTGCTGATGCTGGCCTACTTCGGCAGCAAATTGGTACTGGAACTGATCCTGCGCCGGGGTGCGGCATGAACCTCGCCCGCCGGGGTGGCGACACCGGCGCGCCGCGCCCGCGCGGCGCAGCCGGTAAACTACGGCTGACTCGGTAACCAAAGGGCGAGGAATTGAGCGACATTCCCATAGGGGTGCTCCTGGGCGCCCTGGCCTTTCTGATCATCCTGTCCGCGTTTTTCTCCGGCTCCGAAACGGCGCTGATGACTCTCAACCGCTACCGACTGCGCCACCTCGCGCACGGACGCAACCCCGGTGCGATGCGGGCGCAGCGGCTGCTGGAGCGTCCCGATCGCCTGATCGGCGTGATCCTGCTCGGCAACAACTTCGTCAACATCCTGGCCTCCGCCATCGCCACCGTGGTGGCGCTGCGACTGTGGGGCGAGGCCGGCATCGCCATCGCCACCGGCCTGCTCACGCTCGTCATCCTCCTGTTCGCGGAGGTCACGCCGAAGACCCTTGCGGCGCTACATCCCGAGCGGCTCGCCTTCCCCGCCTCTTACGTGCTCGGCCCGCTATTGCGGGTGCTCTACCCGTTCGTCTGGGTCGTCAACCTGATCGCCAACAGCCTGCTACGCCTGCTCGGCGTCTCGCCCGAGCATGACGTGAACCGCCACTTGAGCTCCGAGGAACTGCGTACCGTGGTCAACGAAGCGGGCGCGCAGATCTCGCGCCGCCACCAACAGATGCTGCTCAGCATCCTGGACCTCGAAAAAGCCACGGTGGACGACATCATGGTGCCGCGCAACGAGGTGGTCGGGATCAACATCGAGGACGACTGGAAGGACATTCTGCACCAGCTATCCACCAGCCAGCACACACGCCTGCCGGTGTTCCGCGGCAGTATCGACCAAGTGATCGGCATGGTGCACGTGCGCAACGTGCTCCGCCTGCTCACCGGGCCGGATCCGGACAAGGCCGACTTCATCAAGAGCCTCGGGGAGCCCTACTTCGTCCCCGAGGGCACCCCGCTCCACGTACAACTGCTGAACTTCCAACGCCAGCGCCGCCGCATCGGTCTGGTGGTCGACGAGTACGGCGACATCCAGGGCCTGGTCACCCTGGAAGACATCCTCGAGGAGATCGTCGGGGAGTTCACCACCGATCCCGCGGACCGGATCAAGGATATCCACCCGCAGGACGACGGCTCCTACCTGGTCGACTGCAGCGTCTCGGTGCGCGACCTGAACCGCATCATGCAGTGGCAGATCCCCACGGACGGCCCGAAGACGCTCAACGGACTGATCATCGAGTACCTGGAAACCATTCCCGAACCCGGCACCAGTCTGCTGCTGGCCGGCTACCCGATCGAGGTCGTGCAGACCAGCGCGAACGCGGTGCGCACCGTGCGTATCCGCCCCGGACTGCGCAAGCGACAACCGATGCATTGAAGCATCGAGCCGGCGGTTTCTCGCATATCTGCCGGCCCGTGCTTGTGTGGGCCAGGACCCGCCGCGTTATAATCGGCCCGAATCAGCGGTGGAGGAATTTCCGTGGCGACGATCACGCTGTCCTTCAAGGGGACGGTCATCAAGAGTTACCCCCTGGAAGAAGGCGAGAACCTGATCGGCAGCGATCCAGAGTGCGCCATTCGTATCGACAGCCTCGCAGTTGCGCCGCGGCACGCGCGCTTGTGCACGCGCGGTCGCGAGACCACGCTTGAGGACCTGGGGCAGGGGGACGGCACGTTCGTGAACCATGAACCGATCGCCGCCGCTACCGCGCTGGCCGATGGCGACGTGGTGCGCGTGGGCAAGCACACCCTCACCTATCTGAGCGGTGCGCAGCAGAGTGCAGCGGACGAGGACGTCGGTCGGTCCTTCGAGGTCAATGCCCCCAGCGCGGCTTGGCTGCAAATTATGAACGGCCACAACGTGGGCAAGACCATCAGCCTCAACCGCGCGCTCACCAACATCGGCAAGAAGGGCGTGCAGACCGCGGTGATCGCGCGCCGTAACGGCGGCTTTTTCCTGTCGCACCTCGAAGGGCCGCAAAGCGTATTGGTGCAAGGCGCCCCGCTCGGCGACCGCATTCGCCGGCTGGACGATCAGGACGTGATCCAGATCGGCAACGTCAAAATGCAGTTCTACCTGCAAAGCTGAGCCGGCCGGTAGCAGTCCGCCCCCCTCGCCTTATAGCCACGCCAAGGCGTCGGCCAGGCGCTCCAGCGGTATCACCTCCAGCCCTTCCACCCCGCCGCGGCGCGGCGCATTGGCCTTGGGGACCAGCGCCCGCGTAAAGCCGTGCTTGGCCGCCTCCCGCAGGCGCTCCTGACCGTTGGCCACCGGCCGCAGTTCGCCGGCCAGTCCCACCTCGCCGAAGGCGACCAGCCCTTGCGGTAGCGGCTGTCCACGCAGGCTCGACAGCACGGCCAGCAGCACCGGCAGGTCCGCGCCGGTCTCGGCCACGCGCACGCCGCCCACCATGTTGATGAAGACGTCCTGGTCGTGCGCGGCCACCCCGCCGTGGCGGTGCAGTACGGCCAGCAGCATGGCGAGGCGGTTTTGGTCCATACCGAGGGCGACCCGCCGGGGGTTGGACAGTGAGCTGTCGTCCACCAGCGCCTGCACCTCGACCAGCAGCGGCCGCGTGCCCTCGAGGGTCACCATGATGACGCTACCGGGAACGGGCTCGCTATGGCGGGACAGAAAGATCGCCGAAGGATTGCTCACCTCGCGCAGGCCCTGCTCGGTCATGGCGAACACACCCAGCTCGTTCACCGCGCCGAAGCGGTTCTTGATCGCGCGCAGCACACGGTAGCGCCCGCCGGTCTCGCCCTCGAAATAGAGCACGGTGTCGACCATGTGCTCCAATACGCGCGGGCCGGCGAGCGCGCCCTCCTTGGTGACATGCCCGACCAGGAACAGCGCGCAGCCGCTCTCCTTGGCATAGCGCACCAACTGGGCGGCGCTCTCGCGCACCTGCGACACCGAGCCGGGCGCGGATTGCAGGGCCTCCACATACGCCGTCTGGATGGAGTCGACCACCATCACCTGGGGGCGCTCGCCGCGCGCGAGCGCAAGCAAGCGGTCGACGGAGGTCTCGGCCAGCACGCGCAGGCCCTCGACGTCGAGACCGAGTCGCCGCGCCCGAAGTGCGACCTGCTGCGGCGACTCCTCACCGGTGACGTAGAGATTGCCCGCCCGCGTCGCCAACGCCGCCAAGGTCTGGATGAGTAGCGTGGACTTGCCGATGCCCGGATCGCCGCCGATCAGGATCACCGAGCCCGGCACCACACCGCCGCCCAGCACGCGATCCAGTTCCGCCAGCCCGGTGGCGGCCCGCGCCTGCGCCTCCAGGGGCACCGTGTCCAGCGACTGCACCTGGGCGGCGGCGGCCGCGCCCGCATAACCGGTGCTGCGCGCGGGCGCGGCGGGCGCCAGCGCCTCGGTCAGGGCGTTCCAGGCCCCGCACTCGGCACACTGGCCTGCCCATTTGGGCGAGAGCGCACCGCAGGCGTTACAGGCGTACTGAAGCTTGCTGCGTGCCATGGGCCGCTACGCGACCACGCGCGCATGCGGCGCCGCGACGACCCGCGGCACACGCCGACTCACGCCGCACAGCAAGTCGTAGGGAATGGTCCCGGCGTGGCGGGCGACCTCCTCGACCGCCAACCCCTCGCCCCACAGCACCACCGGATCGCCCGGTTGCACCGGCGGGTGGCCGCGCAGGTCGACCATGATCATGTCCATCGACACGCGGCCCACCAACACGGCACGGCGACCGTTGACGAGCACCGGCGTGCCGTTCGGGGCTTGACGGGGATAACCGTCGCCGTAGCCAATGGCCACCACACCGATGGTCATGTCCGTGGGGCAGGTGTAGGAGCCGCCGTAGCCGACGCTCTCGCCGGCTTTGCAGGACTGCACCGCAATGACGCGCGAACACAGCGTCATCACCGGACGCAGGCCCAGCTCGCTCGCGTGCTGGTCGTGGAACGGGCTGACGCCGTAGAGCATGATGCCCGGGCGTGCCCAGTCGCTGCGCGCCTCCGGCCAACCCAACAGGCCGCCCGAGTTGGCGATGGCGCGCTCGCCGGGCAGGCCGCCGACGGCCTCGTCGAAGCGAGCCAGCTGCGCCGCGGTGGTCTCGTCCGCCCGGTCATCCGCGCGCGCCAGGTGGCTCATGAGCACGATCCCGCCGAGGCGCGGGCGCAGCGCGTCCAGACGCGCCCAAGCCGCGCGGGCCCTCTCCGGCGGAAAACCCAAGCGATGCATCCCGGTGTCGACCTTCAGCCACACGGCAGGCAGCCGCACCCCCTCGGCCTCCTCCAGGAGCGCGATCTGCCCCTCTTGGTGCACCACCGGCTCCAGGCGATGACGCGCAAGGAGTTCCAGTTCGTCCCGCCGCGTGTAGCCCTCCAGCACCGCAATGCGCCGCGTGACACCCGCCTCGCGCAGGGCGAGCGCCTCGTCCAGACGCGCCACGCCGAGCGCGTCGGCATCCAGCGCCCGCGCCACGGTGACCAGGCCGTGCCCGTAGGCGTCGGCCTTGATGATGGCCATTATCTTGGCCCCCCGCGCGGCCGTTCTCGCGAGCGCAAGGTTATGCGCCAATGCACCGAGATCGATGCGCGCATGGACCGGCGGCCTCACGCGTAGCCTCCATCGTCGTAGCTGTCGCGGGTGAAGTTCTCGAAGCGCGTGTACTGTCCGAGGAAGGTCAGGCGCGCCGTGCCGATGGGGCCGTTACGCTGCTTCGCGATGATGATCTCCGCGGTGCCCTTATCGGGGCTGTCCTCGTTGTAGACCTCATCGCGATAGATGAACACGATCACGTCGGCGTCCTGTTCGATGGCGCCCGATTCGCGCAGGTCGGACATCACCGGCCGCTTGTTGGGCCGCTGCTCGAGGCTGCGGTTGAGCTGCGAGAGCGCGATCACGGGTACTTCCAGCTCCTTGGCGAGGCCCTTCAAACCGCGCGAGATCTCCGAGATTTCGGTGGCGCGGTTCTCGCTGCGGCCGCTGCCCGAACCCTGCATGAGCTGGATGTAGTCGATGACGATCAACCCAAGGCCGTGCTCGCGCTTGAGTCGGCGGGCGCGGGCGCGCAGGTCGGTGGGCGAGAGCGCGGGCGTGTCATCGATGAACAAGGGCGCCTCGGCCAGGATGCCGACCGCCGAGGTCAACCGGGGCCAATCGTCGTCGTCGAGTTTGCCGGTGCGCACGCGGTGCTGGTCGATGCGCCCGAGGGACGACATCAGACGCATGGCCAGCTGCTCGCCCGGCATCTCCATACTGAAAACGGCCACCGGGAGCTGGTGCTTGATGGCCACGTTCTCCGCGACGTTCATCGCGAAGGTGGTCTTACCCATCGACGGACGCCCGGCGACGATGACGAGGTCGGAGTTCTGTAGACCCGAGGTCATCTCGTCGAAGTCGGTATAGCCGGTGGGCGCGCCGGTGTAGGGGCTGTCCTGCTGGAACAGGCGGTCGATGCGGTCGACCGCGCCGACCAGGAGATCCTTGATGCCGACGAAGCCGGCCCGGCCGCGGGCGCCCTTCTCCGCAATCTGGAACACCGCCTGCTCCGCCTTATCGAGCAGTTCGGCACTGGTACGGCCTTCGGGATTGAACGCGCTGTTGCCGATCTCGTTGGCGACCGAGATGAGCTGACGCAGGATGGAGCGCTCGCGCACGATCTGCGCGTAGGCCTTGATGTTGGCGGCGCTGGGGGTGTTCTTGGCTAACGCGCCGAGATACGCCAGGCCGCCGGCCGGGTCGAGGTCGCCGTGCTTCTCCAGCCACTCCGAGACCGTCACCACGTCGACCGGATGCCCTTGCTCGCACAAGGCGCCGATGGCACCGAACACCAGGCGGTGGTCGCGGCGGTAGAAATCCTCCGCGATCAGAATATCGGCGACTTGGTCCCAGGCGCCGTTGTCGAGCATGAGTCCACCGAGCACGGATTGCTCGGCTTCCACGGAATGAGGCGGAACCCGCAGCGCCTCGGTCGCTTCGTCCGGCGGCGCGGCTGGGTAATCCAACTCCTGCATGAGCTTCCCCCAAGAAGTCGGTGGGCGCGAGCGCGCCCACCTCGGATCATCCTTCGTTGTGCCGGGGGAAGCGTGGGCCTTACTCGGCCTCGATGACGACCTTCACCGCGGGCGCGACGTCGGCGTGCAGCATAACGCGCACGTCGTACTCGCCGACCTCGCGCAGCGACTGACCGCCCATGTCGATCTCCTTACGGGAGATCTCCTCCCCGCTTGCCTGCGTGATCGCCTCGGCAATCTCGGCGGGGCTGACGGTGCCGAACAGACGACCCTCGTCGCCCGCGCGGTGCTTGATGGTCACGCTGAGCCCCTCGAGCTTCGCCGCGCGACCCTCGGCGGCGGCAACCGCCTCGGCCAGCGCCTTTTCGAGTTCGGCGCGACGCTCCTCGAACTTGGCGATGTTGTCCGGCGTTGCCGCTACGGCCTTGCCTTTAGGCAGCAGGAAGTTGCGTCCGTACCCGGAACGCACTTTCACCCGGTCCCCCAGGTTCCCCAGATTTTGCACTTTCTCCAGCAGAATTACATCCATCGCGTCACACCTCTCTAAAGCCCCACACCCGCGCTACGCCTTGCTTGCGACGAGCGCGCGAAGATTCAACCAGGTATCGCCGACGCCCAGCAGCGCCAGCACCACCGCCCCCATCGGGAAGGTAAACAGCAACACCGCATACAGGCCCACCAGCCAACCGACGTGCAAGCCCCGCGCGCCGGCCAGGCCGTGCACCACCGCCACGCCCTGCACCAAAAACAGCAGCCCCAGCACCCACAGCAGGTCGAGCGCGAAGCTGCCCAACCAACCCGGCATCAGCGCGCCGACCGCGATCAGGCCGAGGCCGAGCAGCGCCATCGGCTGACCGAGGCGCAGGCCGTGGAACTCCTCCCGAAACCCGCCGGGGTTATACAGCCGCGCCTGCCACCAGCGCGCCAGCAACAGCGATGCGCCGATGTTGATCAGCATTACCGCGGCCAGCATGCCGGTCATCAGCCGCGCCGCCTCGTCCGCATGCTCGAACAGGGGCGCCGCGTCCTCGCCGAGTTGCCCCTGAAGGTTGTGCAGCACCTCAGACCACCACGCGGCCGGGTCCGGCACCAGCAGGTGCACAGCGGCCACGAACAAGGCCGCCACCAGCGCCGCCATCTGCAGCGCGCTCGGCAACGACACCGTCTGATAAAGCACCAGCGCCGCCAACCACACCGGCAGCCACACCGCCAGAGCCAAGGCAATAGCGAGCTGCGGCCCGCCCGTCAACGGCCAGGCGATGGCGCCGGCCACGGCCGTGGCGATCACGGTGACCAACAGCGCCTCGTGGGCCCCGTGGCGCAACGCCACCAAGCCGACGGCCGCCCCGCTCACCCATAAAAAGGGGGCACTGAGCGGCATGAACAGCATCGCCAATAGCGCGCCGCCGACCGTCACCAGCGCGGCCGGCACGCGGCCGCGCATGATGTAGCTGGCCAGCGCCTGCATGCGAGCTTCCGAGTGCTTAGCTGTGACCGTCGGTGTAGGGCAGCAGCGCCAGGAAGCGCGCGCGCTTCACGGCGGCTGCCAGCTGCCGCTGGTACTTGGCGCTGGTGCCCGTGATACGGCTCGGTACGATCTTGCCGGTTTCGGTCACATTGGCCTTGAGCGTGGCGAGATCCTTGTAATCGATCTCCTTGACGCCCTCGGCGGTAAAGCGGCAGTACTTACGACGACGAAAAAAGCGTGCCATGGTTATGTCTCCCTAAGAGTCAGGTGCGACGGGGACGCTGTCCCCGCTCTCCAAATGTTCAGCGTGCAGTACGAGAAAACGTGCGCTGGTGCGGTAACTGGCGCGGGCGAGATAGCCGCTGGCGCGGACCAAAGCCCCCTCGCCAAGTGCCTGCGCCTGCTTCGCGAGCGCGCCGCTGGCCACCACCTCCAACTCGCAGCCCACCTCCCGCAGCCCGCCTTCGTGCGCGCGCTGCGAGTGATGACGTAGGACGAAACGCGTGATCGGCACGCCGGCCGGCGAATAACGCAGTTGCGGTGTACCGACCACCCGCCCGGCAATCGTCACGCGGTTGTCCACGCCGCTAGGCGCGGTCGCGCGTTTCCTCGCGTTCCTCGCGTTCCTCGCGGTTCTTCGCCAGCGGCGAGGCTTCGGTCACCGCCTCGTTGCGCGCGATCACCAGGTTGCGGATCACGGCGTCGTTGAACCGGAAGGCGCTTTCGAGTTCGCGCAGCGTCTCGAGGTCGCACTCAATGTTCATGAGCACGTAGTGCGCCTTGTGCACTTTATTGATGGGATAGGCGAGCTGGCGGCGGCCCCAATCTTCGAGGCGATGGATCTTGCCCTCGGCCCCTTCGATGGTCGCGCGGTAGCGCTCGATCATCGCGGGCACCTGCTCGCTCTGGTCGGGATGAACCAGGAAAACGATTTCGTAGTGTCGCATGTTGCTCCCCATGGATGGATGACCAGCCTCCCTCGAGTCCCGGAACGGGCCCGGCAACCGAGGTGAAGCAAGGAGTGGCGGGCTATAGCCAACGAGCCCCCGCCGAGCTAAAGCGGCGGAGTGTAACAGAGGAAGCGAGTTGGAACAATGCGTTCAGGGCGCCGTGCGCTGGCGCGCCGCCTCGAACAGACAGACCCCCGCCGCGACCGAGACATTGAGGCTTTCCACCCGCCCCGCCATGGGGATACGAATCAACAGATCGCAGTGCTCGCGCGTGAGGCGGCGCAGCCCAGCGCCCTCGGCCCCCAGCACCAGCGCGAGCGGACCGCGCAGATCGGCCTGGAACAGGGATGCGTCGGCCTCGCCCGCGGCGCCGACGATCCAGATGCCGCGCGCGGCCAGGGCCCGCAGGGTGCGCGCGAGGTTGGTCACCTGCACGAACGGCACACTCTCGGCCGCCCCGCTGGCCACCTTGCGCACCACCGGCGTGAGCCCGCAGGCGCGATCGCGCGGCGCGATGACGGCGTGGGCGCCGACGGCGTCCGCAGTGCGCAGGCAGGCCCCGAGGTTGTGCGGGTCCTGCACCCCGTCTAGCACCAACAGCAACGGCGGTCCGTCCAGCGCGTCCAGCAGGCCTTCGAGCTCATCCTCGGTCAGCGCCCCACCGCCCCGCTGGCTCGCCACCACACCCTGGTGGCGAGCCCCTTCGGCCAGCGCGTCGAGCCGCGCCGCCGGCACCCGTTGCACGGGCACGCCGTAGGTGGCGCACAGCGCGGCGAGCTCCTGCAGGCGCCGGTCGTCGCGGCCGCGATCCAGCAGCACCTCGGCGAGCTGCTCCGGGGCCGACTCCAGCGCCGCCCGCACGCTGTGCAGGCCGTACACCACAACCGTGTCGCGTGCCATCAACGCTTGCGCAGGGGCCGCATCCCGCGGCGGCGCCGGCGGCGCGCCGGCACATCGGCCTCGTCCGCCACCAGCTCGAAATCGATCTTGCGATCCTCCAGATCGACCCGCGCCAGCTTCACGCGCAGCGGGTCCGAGAGCCGGTAGACCTTATTCGTGCGCTCGCCCACCAGGCGGTGCTTGGCGGCATCGAAGTGGTAATAATCGTTGCTGAGACCGGTGACATGGACCAGCCCTTCGACGAACACCTCTTTGAGCTGCACGAACACCCCGAATCCGGTGACGCCCGTGATGATGCCGTCAAACTCCTCGCCCACCTTGTCCATCATGTATTCGCACTTCAGCCAATCGGTCGCATCGCGAGTGGCCTCGTCGGCGCGGCGTTCGGTGCGCGAGCAGTGCTCGCCGAACGACTCCATGTCGGTGTGTCCGTAGCGGAAGGTATGCGGCCGACCGCGCTGCAGCACGTGCCGAATGGCGCGGTGCACCAGCAGATCGGGATAGCGGCGAATCGGCGAGGTGAAGTGGGCGTACGCGTCGTATGCCAAGCCGAAGTGGCCGATGTTGTCGGGCGAATACACGGCCTGCGCGAGACTGCGCAGCATCACGGTCTGGATGAGCCGGGCGTCGGGCCGCTCGAGCACCTGCTCCAGCAGCGCGGCATAGTGCTTGGCGCGCGGCTCGTCGCCCCCGCCCAGCTGCAGGCCGAACTCTCCGAGGAAACCGCGCAGGTCGGCCAGTTTCTCCGCCTTGGGGCCGCCGTGCACGCGGTACAGCGTCGGCATCTCCTGCTTCATGAGGAAATGCGCCGTGCTCACGTTGGCCGCCAACATGCACTCCTCGATGAGCATGTAGGCCTCGTTGCGCTCGACCCGTACGATGGTCTCGATCTTGCGCTCGGGCCCGAACACGATGCGCGTCTCGTCGGTCTCGAAGTCGATGGCGCCGCGGCGCCGCCGCGCCCCGCGCAGCGCCCGGTAGACCCCCTGCAGGGCGTCCAAATGAGGCAGCAGAGACCCATAGCGCTGGCGCTCGGCCTCGTCTCCCTGGAACAGCATCGCACCCACTTCCGTATAGGTGAGGCGCGCGTGGGAGCGCATCACGCCCTCATAGAACTCCCACGACTTCAGATCGCCGCGCGCACCGATACGCATATCGCACACCATGCACAGCCGATCGACCTGCGGATTGAGCGAGCACAGACCGTTGGACAACACCTCGGGCAGCATGGGAATGACGTGGTTGGGGAAGTACACCGAGTTACCGCGTTCGCGGGCCTCGGCGTCCAGCGCGGTGCCCGGCTGCACGTAATGCGCCACGTCGGCGATCGCCACCACCAGGCGCCAGCCGCCGTCCACCGGCTCGGCAAACACGGCATCGTCGAAGTCGCGCGAGTCCTCGCCGTCGATGGTCACCAGCGGCAGATCGCGCAGATCCACCCGCCCCTCCTTGGCCACCTCCGGCACGTCGGGCGCCAGGTCCTGGATCTCGGCCTCCACCATGGGCGACCACTCCTGGCGTAAGCCATGGGCGCGGATCGCAATGTCGATCTCCATGCCCGGCGCCATCTGCTCACCCAGGATCTCCACCACCCGGCCGATCGCCTGGCGGTGGCGCGAGGGTTGCTCCACCAGGTCCACCACCACGATCTGACCCTGCGTCGCGCTGTAGCGCAGATCCGGCGGCACCAGAATGTCCTGCGTCAACCGCTTGTTGTCCGGCTTTACGAAGCCGATGCCGGCCTCCAGCACCAAGCGGCCGACCACCTGCTGGGTGTTGCGTTCCAGCACCTCCACCACGGTGCCCTCGCGGCGCCCGCGCCGGTCCAAGCCGCTGACGCGCGCCACCACGCGGTCGCCGTGCAGCACACCCTGCATCTCGCGCGCCGACAGGAACAGGTCGTGGGAGCCGTCTTCGGGCACCAGAAAACCGAAGCCGTCGGGATGCCCCACCACCGAGCCGCGCACCAGGTCCATCTTGCTGATCAGGCCGTAGCCGCCGCGCCGATTGCGAATCAGCTGCCCGTCGCGCTCCATGGCGCGCAGCCGCCGCCGCAGCGCCTCGAGATCGCGCTCCTCGTGTAGATCAGCCGACTCGGCCACCTGCGTGAGGGTCATCGGCACCCCGGTCTCCTCCAGCAGGCGCATGATGTATTCGCGGCTGGGGATGGGGTGTTCGTACTTGGCCGCCTCGCGCTCGGCGTAGGGGTCGTGCTTGGGGCGTTTCTTGGACATCGTATCCCTCGTTGGCCGGCTGCCTGCCGGCTCCCAAATCAATCAGTTTAAATGCTCACAAACGTCGCGCCCAGTTCGGCCGCAAGCGTTGACATGCGCGGGGGGCGGCGGTAAAGTGCGCACCTCTTGCGGCCACGCCGCGAGAAAAGCCGAGGTGGCGAAATTGGTAGACGCGCTAGCTTCAGGTGCTAGTGGGGGAAACTCCGTGGAGGTTCAAGTCCTCTCCTCGGCACCACTTCAAGACAAACAGCCCGCTTCGTGCGGGCTGTTTTCGTTTCAGTCCCCCGCGCCGCCGCCCCCGGCCGGCGCGCGCCGGCACATCCCTGTGCCGCAGGAAGCTGTGAAGAGTTCAGAGCTTCCTTAGCTCTCGAACGGGTCGCGCCGAACGATCGTCTCGGCCCGATCGGGCCCTGTGGAGACGATATCGATCGGCACGCCGCACACCGCTTCGATGCGGGCTAGGTAGGCGCGCGCCGCCGCCGGCAGTGCCTCGTACTCGCGCACGCCCACGGTGGACTCCGTCCAACCCGGCATATCCTCGTAGACCGGCTCGCATTGGGCGTAAGCGTCCGCCCCGACCGGCGGCGTCTCGCGCACTTCGCCGTCACAGCGATACCCGATACATAAGCGCAGCGTATCCAGCCCGTCGAGCACGTCCAGCTTGGTGATGCACAAGCCGGTCACGCTGTTGATCTGCACCGAACGACGCAGCGCCACGGCGTCGAACCAGCCGCAGCGACGGGCCCGCCCGGTGGTGGAGCCGAACTCATGGCCGCGCGCGGCCAAATGCTCGCCCATCGCGTCCATCAGCTCGGTGGGAAACGGGCCGGAACCCACGCGGGTGGTGTAGGCCTTGGTGATACCGAGCACATAATCCAGCGTGGCCGGCCCCACCCCGCTGCCGGTGGCCGCCCCGCCGGCGGTGGTGTTAGAGGACGTCACGAACGGGTAGGTGCCGTGATCGATATCGAGCAGAGCGCCCTGTGCGCCCTCGAACAGCAGACTCGCGCCGCGCTGCTGGTGCTGATAGAGCAATTCGGGCACGTCATCCACCAGCGGCGTGATCTGTTCGGCCAGGGCCATCGTCTCATCCAGCACCTGCTGGAAATCGAACGTGTCGGCCTTGAAGTAGTGCTGCAGCACGAAGTTGTGGTAGTCCAGTACCTCGCCGAGCTTGGCCGCGAAGCGCTCGCGGTGGAACAGGTCGCCCACCCGCAAGGCGCGGCGCGCGACCTTGTCCTCGTAGGCGGGTCCGATCCCACGCCCGGTCGTGCCGATGGCGGCGCTGCCGCGCGCGCGCTCGCGCGCATGATCGAGCGCCACGTGGTACGGCAGGATGAGCGGGCAGGCCTCGCTGATGCGCAGCCGCTCCCGGGCCGGAACCCCTTTTTGCTCCAGGCCCTCCAGTTCCTCCAGCAGAGCCTGCGGCGAGAGCACCACGCCGTTGCCGATCAGGCACTGCACGCCCTCGCGCAGAATGCCGGACGGAATGAGGTGCAACACCGTCTTGTTGCCGTCGATAACCAGCGTGTGGCCCGCATTGTGTCCGCCCTGGAAGCGCACCACCGCGCCGACGCGGTCGGTGAGCAAATCGACGATCTTGCCCTTGCCCTCGTCGCCCCACTGGGTCCCGATCACGACTACGTTCTTGCCCATCGCTCCATCCGCTTGAAGGGTCATGTGGTTGTGTCCATGCGCGCCGCGGCGCGCTCAGCGGCCGCTGTCGAGCGGCACGACCTGCCAATCGTCGCCTACCTGCACCAGGCGCCGGTCGCAGCCCAGTTCGCCCGGTTCGCCGCGTTGCCCCGGTAGCCCCATGACTACCCGCTCCCCCTGGGCACGCAGCGCCTGCACCCGCGCGCGCAACCCGGCGGCATCGGAGGCCGGCACGAAGATACCGCGCGCCGCCGCAGGCGCGGGGGGCGCCGCCTGCAGCAGTGTCTTGAGGTCCGCACTAAACCCGGTGGCGGGGCGCGCCCGGCCAAACACCTTGCCAATGTCGTCATAGCGCCCGCCCTGCGCCACCGCCTGGCCGACGCCGGGTACGAAAGCCGCAAACACCGCGCCGGTGTGATAGTGGTAGCCGCGCAACTCAGCCAGGTCGAAGTGCAGCGGCACTTCGGGCTGCTGGGCGCGCACCAAGGCATCGATCGCTTCGAGGTTGTCCAGGGCCACCTGCACCGCCGGCCCCGCTGCGCGCAGTGCCGCGCGGGCCTCGGCCAGCACCTCGCGCCCCCCGTTCAACTGCGGCAGGGCGCGCAGCATCGCAGAAAGCGAAGCATCCAGCCCGCGTTCGGCCAGGTCCGCCTCCAACTCCGGCAGCGCCTTGCGCTGCAGGGCGTCGAACAAACGAGCCTCGGCGAGCGGATCGAGCCCCGCCTGCTGCGCCAGAGCGCGGTAGATACCTACGTGCCCCACATCCACGTGCGGCTGCGCGATGCCCACCGCGCGGAGGGTCTCGATCATCAGACACAAGACCTCCGCGTCGCTCTCCGGTCCGGCGTGTCCGTACAACTCCCCCCCGACCTGTAGCGGACTGCGCGATCCCGCAAAGCCGTCGGGGCGCGCGAGTAGGACCGTGCCGAGATAACACAGCCGCGTCGGGGCCTCGCGCTTGAGGTGGTGTACGTCGATCCGCGCCACCTGCGGCGTCATGTCCGCGCGCACGCCCATCAGTCGCCCGGACAGCTGATCGATGAGCTTGAAGGTCTGCAGGTCGAGGTCGTTGCCCGTGCCGGTAAGCAGCGAATCGAGATACTCGATCAGCGGCGGCATGACCAACTCATACCCCCAACTCGCGTACAGGTCCAGCAGCTGCCGGCGCGCCTGCTCGAGCTGTGCCGCCTGCGGGGGCAACACCTCTTCGATGCCGGCGGGCAGCACCCAGCGGTCCTGATCGGGGGGCAGATACGCGCTCATAGGAACACGCCCTCCGTGCGCGGAGGTCGGGAAGGATTGGCTGGGATGTGTGCTAAGCGCCGCATGGGGCGCGATTGTACGGGATTTCGTAAACGGTGTCGCCCGCGGCCAGGGTGGCCGCGGCCGAGCTCAGGCGCCGCGCAAGGCGTAGATCAAGAAGGCCCCCAACAGCATGCTGGCGAGACCGGCCCAGCGCAGCGCCGATTCGGGAATACTCGCCATTTGCATAAGGGTACGCCGAAAGCCCGCCGGGCTCAGAAACGGCATCACCCCTTCCAACACCAACAGCAGCGCAAGCGCGATGAGTAGTTCTTGCCACATATGCCCTTCTCCGATTGCGCGCGCGCCGGTGATGCCGCGGCGGCGCGCGGGCGCGATACTCGCCGCCCACGTGCCGCCGCACACCTCAGTTGGCCCGCGCGGAGCCCCTTGCGCCGGGCATGCTACCGGTGAAGTACTTGAAGAACTCGGAATCCGGTTCCAGCACGAGCACGTCGTTCTGGCTGTTGAACGTCGCGCGATAGGCTGCCAGGCTGCGGTAGAGCGAGAAGAACTCCGCGTCCTCCGAGAAGGCCTCGGCGAAGATCGCGGCCGCGCGGGCATCGCCCTCACCGCGGATGCGCTCGGCGTCTCGCTGCGCCTCCGCGACCAGGATGGTGCGTTGACGATCCGCATCGGCGCGAATGCGCTCGGCCGCCTCGGCACCACGCGAGCGGAGCTCGTTGGCCACACGCGTACGCTCGGCCTCCATACGACGATAAATGGACACGCTGATGTCGTCCGGCAGGTCGACCCGCTTGAGCCGCACGTCCACCACATCGATCCCGAAGTTACGCGCCTGACGGTTGGCGTGCGCGGTGATGATGTCCATGATCAGCGCGCGTTCGCCCGACACCACGTCCTGAATGGTGCGCTTACCGAACTCACCGCGCAGACCGTCCTTGATGATCTGCGACAGGCGCATGTTGGCCCGCGTCTCGTCGCCGCCCATGGTTCGGTAATAGGCGCCTACATCGTTGATGCGCCACTTCACGAACGCATCCACGCGCACGTTCTTCAACTCGGCGGTGAGGTAGCGCTCGGGCAACGCATCCATGGTGAGGATGCGGCCGTCGAACTTGCGCACGTTATTGATGAACGGGAGCTTGAAGTGCAAGCCCGGATCGATGTCCTCGCGGACGATCTCACCCAGGCGGAACATGATCGCGCGCTCGCGCTCATCCACGGTGAACATCGAGCCGTACGCCACGATCGCGGCGAGCACCAGCAACACCAGGATGCTGGTTTTCATAGCCTGTCCCATTAGCGCACCTCCCGGCTACGCGCGCGGTCGCGCTGCTGACGCGAGTCGACCGGCTGTCCCAGCGATTGGGGTTCGCGATGCTGCACGGCTTGGCCGCCCGCGCCCGCCGCGGCCTGCTGCATCACACGATCCAGCGGTAGGAACATCATGTTATTCGCGCCCTTGACGTCGACCAGTACTTTGTTGGTGCTGGAGAACACCGACTCGATGGTCTCGATGTAAAGGCGCTCGCGCGTGACGTCGGGGGCGCGCTGGTACTCGGCCAACACCTGCGAGAAGCGCGAAGACTGACCCTCGGCCTCGGCGATCATGCGGGCCCGGTAGCCATCGGCCTCTTCGAGGATACGCGCCGCCTGACCGCGGGCACGCGGGATGATGTCGTTTGCGTAGGCCTCCGCCTCGTTCTTCAAGCGTTCCTCGTCCTCACGGGCGCGGACCGCATCGGCGAACGCCTCCTGCACCTGCTCGGGCGGCTGCGCGTCCTGCATGTTCACGCTGGTGACCTCCAGGCCCGCCTGATAGTTGTCCAGGATCTGCTGCATGAGTTCGTGGGTCTGCATCGCCACCTGAGTACGACCGCCCGTGATGACGAAGTCCAAGGTGCTCTTGCCGACGATCTCACGGACCGCGCTCTCCATGGCCTGACGCAATGTTCCGTCCGGATCGCGCACGTTGAACAGGTAGTTGTGCGCATCGTTGACGCGGTACTGCACCACGAAGCGAATATCGACGATGTTCTCATCCTGGGTGAGCATCAGCCGCTCGTCGGCACGCATGCCCAGTTCGACACCGCGCACCTGCTCGATGTCGACGACCTCGACGCTCTGAATGAACCGCGGGTGCCAGTGCGGCCCAGGCAACGTGGTGGTGTGGTAGGCACCGAACATCAGCACCACGCCGCGCTTACCTTCGTCTACGATGTAGATACCGGACAGTGCCCAAATGACAATGGCGACGACGAAGATGAGCCCGATCCCCATGGGACTCGCACCACCGCCACCGCCGCTGCCGCCGCGCCCGCCGAACATGCCGGAGACGCGCGACTGCAGTTTCTTGATCATCTCGTCGAGATCAGGCGGCCCCTGGTTGCTGCCGCTATTACGGCCGCCCCAGGGATCCTTGCCCCCGGAACCGGGTTCATTCCACGCCATGGGAATACTCCATTGCTGGGTGAAAGCGCCGCGCCGTTAGCTCTGAGCGCAGCACGTGCCGACCATTGCGCCGGCAAATCAAAGAGTGCAGATTCTATGGACCCTGGGTGGCCACCGCAAGCGCGGCCAAACCCGGCCCGGGCTCCTGGACCCACCGATCCAGGGCCTCGTCACGACACAGCGCCTCGTACTCCGCAGCGCCGAGGCGCACTTCCAATACGCTGGCACCGTCCGGATCAGTTGTCTCGCCGAGCACCGCGCCGAGTTCATACAAGCGGGCGCGGAGCCGACTGCTTTCGGCGGGTGGAAGTCTCAGCATGTAATGGACCTCGCCCCGCCCGAAATGTTCCCGCAGGGCCTGTTCCAGCACGTCGAGACCGGCGCCGGTGACGGCGGATACCCAGACCCGGCCGAGGCGCCCGTCGGGGCCGCGTTCGGCGTGCGGCGCGATCTCCAGGCGGTCGACCTTGTTGTATACCAGAATCTGCGGCACCTCGTCCGCGCCGATCTCTGCCAGAACCCGGTTGACCTGTTCGGTATACGCCGCGCGGTTGTCGTCGGAGGCGTCGACCACGTGCAACAACAGATCCGCCTCGCGCGTCTCCTGCAGCGTGGAACGAAACGCCGCCACCAGATCGTGCGGCAGGTGGCGGATGAACCCCACGGTATCGGCCAACACCACCGTCGCCCCGCCCGGCAACTCCAAACGGCGCAGGGTCGGATCGAGCGTGGCAAACAGTTGATCGGCGGCGTAAACGCCCGCGCCGGTGAGACGGTTGAACAAGGTGGACTTGCCGGCGTTGGTATACCCGACCAGCGACACCACCGGCAGCCCCGCGCGACGCCGCGACCGGCGCCCCTGTTCGCGCCGCGAGGATACCTTGGCCAGCTCGCGCTGCAGCGCCTTGATACGCAGATTGAGGAGGCGCCGGTCGGTCTCGAGCTGCGTCTCACCCGGTCCGCGCAGACCGATGCCGCCCTTCTGTCGCTCGAGGTGGGTCCAGCCCCGCACCAGACGACTCGCCATATGCTGCAGCTGCGCCAGCTCTACCTGCAGCTTGCCCTCGTGGCTACGCGCCCGCTGGGCGAAGATGTCGAGGATCAACCCGGTGCGATCCAGCACCCGGCACCGAAGTCGGCGCTCGAGGTTGCGCTCCTGGGCCGGGCTCAGGGCATGGTTGACCACCACGACCTCGGCCGCATGCGCCGCCACAGCCGCCTCGATCTCGTCTACCTTGCCCGAGCCGACGTAAAACGCGGGGTCGGGAAACTTGCGCGCACTGGTAATCACCGCCACCGGCTCTGCGCCGGCGGCGGTGATCAGTTCCTGGAACTCCAGCAGCTCTTCATCGGCTGCCGAACCTGAGGGATGAACGAGAACTGCGCGCTCGCCGCTGCGGGGCCTATCGAGCAACCGCGCCCCTCCCGCTCGCCGTGACCGGCGAGAGTCGCTTAAATGTTCTGAGGCTGATCGTCTGCACCCGTTTGGATCTTTACGTTCCGTGCCGGCACCACCGTGGAAATGGCGTGCTTGTAAACCATCTGACTGACGCTGTTCTTCAACAACACCACGAACTGATCGAAGGAATCGATCTGGCCTTGCAGCTTGATGCCGTTGACCAGATAGATCGATACGGGCACCCGCTCCTTTCGCAGCGTATTCAGAAAAGGATCCTGTAGCGCCTGCCCCTTGCTCATGTCACTGCTCTCCTTTTTTATTTATAGTTGTTGCCACTGTTCCGCGGCTCAGCCGCGCCTCTGGCATCGACCCACACGTTCCTTCGGCGGGCCGTCCCGCTCCAATACGGCACCAGGCCGCATTCGAGCCATTCCCAGTTTAGCACAGCGCCCATTCTAGAGAGCCAACCGCTCGCGGACCTCGGTCAGTGCGCGAGCGGTCAGATCCGCCGCCTGCGCATCGAACTCGACCCGATCCGACTCCGCCCGCAGCCACGTGAACTGACGCTTGGCCAACTGACGGGAGGCGACCACCGCCTGACGGACCATTTCCGGGTAATCAATCTCCCCGGCCAAGTGGCGCCACGCTTGGCGGTAACCGACCGCCCGCATCGACGGGAGGTCGGGGTGTAGATCGCCGCGTGCCATCAGCCGCCGCACCTCGTCCAACAGTCCGGCAGCCAACATCTCCTCGAAGCGCTGCGCGATGCGCGCGTGCAACAGCGCGCGGGTCGCAGGGGCAACGCTGAGTTTGAGTATCCGGTACGGCAAAGGTTCCGCCGCTCCGCGCGCGGTGAGTTCGCTCATCGCTCGGCCGGTCACCCGGTAGACCTCCAGCGCGCGCTGCAGCCGCTGCGGATCATTGGGGTGGATGCGCGCCGCGGCGGGCGGATCCACCGCCGCCAACTCCGCGTGCAGCGCCGCCCAGCCGCGGCGGCGCGCCTCGGCCTCGATCTCGGCGCGGACCGCCGGGTCGGCCGAGGGCAACTCGGCCAGGCCCCGCTGCAGGGCGCGAAAGTAGAGCATCGTGCCGCCCACCAGCAGCGGCAGGCGCCCACGGGCGGTGCTGGCCGCCATCTCGCGCAGCGCGTCGTCGCGAAACCGCGCGGCGGAGTATGGCTCCAGGGGGTCGAGAATATCCACCAGGCGGTGCGGCACGCGGCGCAGCGTGGCGGCGTCGGGCTTGGCGGTGCCGATATCCATCCCGCGATAGACCAAGGCGGAGTCCACGCTGATGATGTCGCAGGGCAAGTGCTCGGCGAGACGCAGCGCGAGTTCGCTCTTGCCCGAGGCCGTCGGCCCCATCACGAACAGGGCCGGCGGCAGCATCGCCCGCTCGCGGCCCATCATCGCCCCCGCAGGAACAGCCGGTCGAGTTCGCCCAGTCCGAGCTGCACCCAGGTGGGGCGGCCATGGTTGCACTGACCGCTGCGCTCGGTGGCCTCCATGTCGCGCAGCAGGGCGTTCATCTCGGCCACCGTGAGCGTCCGGTGCGCCCGCACCGAGCCGTGGCAGGCCATGGTAGACAACAGTCCTTCGAGGGAGGACTGCACCCGCGCGCTGGTGCCGTGTGCGACCAAATCGGCCAGCACGTCGCGCACCAGCGCCTCCACGTCCGCCCCGGCCAGCAGGGCGGGAATCTCGCGGGCGGTGATGTGCTCGGGACCGCTGCGCGTGAGCGTGAGGCCGAACCCGGCCAGCTCCGCGGCATGCTCCTCCGCCGCTTGCGCCTCGCGCGCGCTCACGTGCACCGCCACCGGTACGAGCAGCGGCTGCACCCGCACGGCGCGCGCCGCGTGCGCGCTTTTCAGCCGTTCGTACACCACCCGCTCGTGCGCCGCGTGCATGTCCACCAGCACCAGGCCGTGCGCGTTCTGCGCCAGGATGTAGATGCCGTGCAACTGCGCCAGGGCGTAGCCGAGCGGCGGCGCGCTTGTGGCGGTGGGCGCCGGGCAGGACTCTTGTGCGGGCGCCGCCTCTACGGGTAGCTCGCCGCCGAGTGCCCGATAGGCCGCGAGGGGCTCCGCCAAGGGCAACGCCCGGTTATCGCGCAGCAGGCTCACGGACGCATAGCGCTGCGCCGCGACGGCGGAATCTCCGCTCAATCGGGCACCGGGACTCGTGGGCTCGGCCGGCGCCGCGGTCAGCTCGGCGCCCGCCTCAACCATGCCCCCCGCGTGCGTGCCACCGGCACGCGCTTCCCCCAGTACCCGCGCCACGCTGCGCGCGACGAAGTCGTGCACCAGACGCGACTCGCGGAAACGCACCTCGTGCTTGGCGGGGTGTGCGTTCACATCGACCAGGCGCGGATCGAGTTCCAGAAACAACACGAACGCGGGGTGGCGACCGTGGTAGAGCACGTCGCGATAGCCGTGGCGCACCGCGTGGTTGATCAGCTTGTCGCGCACCATGCGGCCGTTGACGTAGAAATACTGCAGATCCGCCTGGCTGCGCGAGAAGCTCGGCAGGCCCGCCCAGCCCCACAGGCGCATGCCCGCCCCTTCCAGATCGAGCACCAACGCCTGGTCGACGAAGCTCTCGCCGCACAGCAGCGCCACGCGCCGCGCGCGCTCCAGTCCGCTACCCGCGGCGCGCAGCACATGCACCGGGCGTCCGTTATGGTGCAAGGCGAAGGCGACATCGAAGCGGCTGAGGGAGATGCGCTTGAGCACCTCCTGCAAATGCTGGAACTCGGTCTTCTCCGTGCGCAGGAACTTGCGCCGCGCCGGCGTGTTGAAGAACAGGTCGCGCACCGCGATCGTGGTCCCGGGCGGGTGCGCGGCCGGACGCGGCGCGCCCAGCGGCTCACGCCCCTCGCAGGCGACCATCCAGGCCTGCTCGGTGTCGGGCGTGCGCGAGGTCAGCGTGAGCCGGGACACCGAGCCGATGCTCGCCAGCGCCTCCCCGCGGAACCCCAGACTCGCCACCCGCTCCAGGTCCTCGAGCGAACGGATCTTGCTGGTCGCGTGCCGCCCCAAGGCCAGCGGCAGGTCCTCGGGCACGATGCCACCGCCGTCGTCACGCACCTGGATCAGGCGCATCCCGCCCTGCTCGACCTCCACCTCCACCCGCCCGGCCCCGGCGTCCAGGCTGTTCTCGACCAATTCCTTGAGCACCGAGGCGGGACGCTCCACCACCTCGCCGGCGGCGATCTGGTTGGCAAGCTGTTCCGGGAGAAGTTGGATCCGAGCGAGCTGCGTCATGGCGCACAGCTTAAAGCAGCGGCGCCCGCGGCCGCCAGCGGTGACCGCGTTTGGGAGTCCTGAGAGGGCGGAGGTGAGTCCGGCCGGCGCTAGCCGCCCCCGGCGTAGGGGATGCGCAACACGTCACCGACCTGCACCAGGTCGCCGTTCAATCCGTTCGCCTGGCGCAGGTTGTCCAGGCTGACGCTGTACCGCTGCGCGATCACCGATAGCGTCTCGCCCTGGGCGATCACATGGCGCCTCCCGCGCTGCGCCCACAGGGTATCGGGCGGCGGGTTGCGCATGAAGTAGGCCCGGATGCCGTCCATCATCGCCTGCGCAAGGGCACGCTGCTGACGGGCATCACGCAGCTTGCGCTCCTCTTCCGGATTGGAGATGAAGGCGGTCTCCACCAGGATCGATGGGATATCCGGGGACCGCAGCACCGCGAAGCCCGCATGTTCCACCTGCCGCTTGCGTACCGTGCCGGCGCGCTTCAAACCTTCCAGCACGCGCTGGGCCACCTCGGTGCTGGCCTCCAGGGAGGCCGATTGGGAGAGATCCAGCAGCACCGAGGCGAGCAGGTCGTCCTTGTCGTCCAGCCGCACACCGCCAACCAAATCGGCTGCGTTCTCGCGCTTGGCGAGCCATTTGGCCGCCTCGCTACTGGCCCCGCGGTCGGACAGCACGAACACCGACGAGCCGCGCGCGCGCTGATCGTGGAAGGCGTCGGCATGCACCGAGATGAACAGATCGGCGCGCCCGGCACGGGCGCGCTCCACCCGCTCGCGCAGGCTGATGTAGTAGTCCCCGTCGCGGATCATGAGCGCCCGCATACCCGGCTCGCGGTCGACCAGCTGCTGCAAGGCCCGCGCGATGGCGAGCACCACGTCCTTCTCGTAAGTACCCGAGGGACCGATGGCGCCCGGGTCCTCGCCGCCGTGACCGGCATCGATGGCGACGATGATATCGCGGTTCTGGGCGGGCGGCCGTGTCGGGACCTGACGCGCGACCGTGCGCGTGCGCTGCGGGTGCAGATCGATCACGAGGCGGTGGCCGTAGCCCTGGTTGGGCGGCAGGACGAAGGACTCGGGGCGGACATTGTCGCGCATGTCGAGCACCACACGCAGCCCCCCCCCGTCACGCACCGCAGTGCGGATGTCGCGCAACAGGCTGCGCTCGTAGCTCATCCCACTTACAGGGCGGGTGAGCCGCGCCCGCTTGAGGTCCACCACGACACGCGGGGGGTTGTCGAGGGTGAAAACGTGATAATCGGCTGGCCCGCTGAGGTCCATGACCACCCGCGTGCTCTCGGGCGCGGGCCACATACGCAGGGCCTGCACTTGCACGTCGGCATAGGCTGGCGTCAACAGGATCAGCGACAACCACAAGACGCAGATTGTCTTGGCTAGCCGCACCATTGGGCTCCCCCCCATAGGGCTTCTTCCTCAATTGTGCAGAGGCCGAGAAGATTTTCAAGCTATTTTTGCTTGAGTGTTATGGGGATAGCGCTAGTTTCTCTAGCGGACCATGAGATTCGGCCGGTTAGGCTTCGCCGCTGATCGCGCGCATCCCTGCGTCGGCGCCCTGCGCCCGCAGCCGGCGGCCCGTGCCCTCCGGCTCGATCCACACTTCCACATCAGGTGCCGGCAGCCACCCTAGGCCACGTTCGGGCCACTCGACGAGCACCAGCGCCTGGCTATCCAGATAGTCCCGGATGCCCAGAAATTCAAGCTCTTCGGGATCGGCCAGACGATAGAGATCGAAGTGATAGACCGCCCCCACGGGCAGGTCGTAAGGCTCGACCAGCGTATAGGTGGGGCTTTTCACCGCGCCGGCGTGACCGCGGGCACGCAACAGCCCCCGCACCAGGGTGGTCTTACCGGCCCCCAGCGGGCCATGCAGGAAAACGACCGTCCCCGGACCTAACGCCTCCGCCAAGCGGGCGCCCACGGCGAGGGTCGCGGCCTCGTCCGGCAGATCAATCGTCCGCTCCATCGGCCTCCCCGTTGCAGAGGCGCCGGATGTGCGGCATCAGGTCGCTGGCGAGCAGGCCCCGCTCGCCCTCCTCCGCCGCGGCGTCGGCGGCCGCGGCGTGTAGCGTGGCGCCATAGGCGGCGGCCTGCCACGCGCTGAGCCCCTGGCCCAGCAGGGCCGCTACGATGCCGGTCAGGGCATCGCCCATACCGCCCCCGGCCATTCCCGGATTGCCGCCATGCACCACCCCGACCGCACGCCCCGCCCCCGCCACCAGGCTACCGGCGCCCTTGAGGATCCAGACCCCGCCGAAACGCCCCTGCAGCGCCCGCACCGCGCTGTAACGGTCGGCCTGCACCTCCTCCACCGTGCAGGCGAGCAGCCGCGCCGCCTCCCCCGGGTGCGGCGTCAACACCCGCGGACGCGAGCCCGCCGCCACCTGGTCGGCCAGGGCCTCATGCTCGGCTATCAAGTTCAACGCATCGGCGTCCAGCACCAGCGGGACGTGCGCCCGCTCGAGCAGATACTGCAGCAGCTCGGTGCCCCAGCGGCCGCGGCCGAGGCCCGGACCCAGCGCGAGCACGGTGGCGCGCGCCAGCACCCGTTCCAGTTCGCCGGGCGATTCGACGCCAAGCGCCATCAGTTCGGGCCGCGCGGCACTGAGCAACGGCGCGTGTATCCCGCGCGTCGCCACGCTCACCAGCCCTGCACCGGCGCGCAGCGCCGCCGTGGCGGCGAGTTGAGCGGCGCCGGCCATGCCGTGTTCGCCGCCCACCACTAACACGTGCCCGTGCTGCCCCTTGTGTGCATCGCGCGGGCGCGGCGCCAGCCAGGGCCGCACCCGCGCCAGATCGAGGCGCTCCGCTACCGGCTTGGCCTGCGCCTGCAGCTCCGCCGGCAGACCGAGGTCGGAGAAGGCTAGCTCGCCGGTCACGGCGGGCCCGCGCCCGGTAAACAAGCCCAGCGTGAGGCCGACGAAACTCACCGTGAGGTCGGCCTGGACACAGGCCCCGAGCACGGCGCCGGTATCCGCCTGCAGCCCGCTGGGGACGTCCAGCGCCACCACCGGGCGCAGCGCCTCGTTGCAGGCGTCCACCGCCGCGCGCCACGGCCCCTCGACGGGCCGGCGCAGCCCGGTGCCGAACAGCGCGTCGACCACCAGCTGACCGATCAGCGGCTGACCGGCGTAGGCTTGCGGCTCCACGCCCACGGCCAGCAGGCGCTCGCGTGCGGCGGCCGCCTCGCCCTGCACGGCGTCGGGGTCACCGAGCTGGTACACCTCGACCACCAGCCCCGCCTCGTGAGCCAAGCGCGCCACCACGTAGCCGTCGCCGCCGTTGTTGCCGATGCCGCACAACACGCTCAGGCTGCGCGCGGCCGGCCAGCGCGCGTGCATGGTTTCCCAGGCATAGGCGCCGGCGCGCTCCATCAACTCCTCGCCCGCCAGTCCGCTGCCCGCGGCGGCACGGTCGAGTTCGCGCACCTGCGCGGCGGTATAGATTCTGTGAGGTAGGCCGTCCATGGGCGGTATCATAGTGCGCTATGGCCCGCGCGACGAACACCCAAGTGCAAGACCTGGCTGCGCTTGCCCGGCGGATCAAGCGCTGGGGGGCGGAATTGGGCTTTCAGGCGGTGGGCATCGCCGAGGTGGAACTCGGCGAGGCCGAAGCGCATTTGCTCAACTGGCTGAAGGCCGGCTTCCACGGCGAGATGGACTACATGGCGCGCCACGGCACGCGCCGCTCGCGCCCCGCCGAACTGGTGCCGGGCACGGTGCGTGTGATCAGCGCGCGCATGGACTACCTGCCCCCGAATGCGGCCCCGCCCGACGCGGTACTGGCCGACCCGCAGCGCGGCTACGTCTCGCGCTACGCGCTCGGGCGGGACTACCACAAGGTGCTGCGGCGGCGGCTGCAGCGACTGGCCGAGCGCGTCGCCGAGGCGGTGGGACCGTTCGGCTACCGCGCCTTCACCGACAGTGCGCCGGTGCTGGAGAAGGCGCTGGCCCAGAACGCGGGGCTTGGCTGGATCGGCAAGCACAGCAACCTGCTGGCCGAGCGCACCGGCTCCTGGTTCTTCCTCGGCGAGCTGTACACCGACCTGCCGCTGCCCGCGGATGCGCCGGCCACCTTCCACTGCGGCACCTGCAGCGCCTGCATCGAAGCCTGCCCCACCGGGGCCATCGTGGCGCCGTTTCAGGTCGACGCGCGCCTGTGCATCTCCTACCTGACGATCGAGTTGCACGGCGCCATCCCGGAGCCGCTGCGCCCGCTGATCGGCAACCGCATCTACGGCTGCGACGACTGCCAGCTGGTCTGCCCGTGGAACCGCTTCGCCACACCCACCGCAGAGGCCGACTTCCTGCCGCGTCACGGGCTGGACAACGCGTCGCTGGTCGAGCTGATCGGCTGGGACGAGGGAACCTTTCTGGCGCGCACCGAGGGCTCGCCCATCCGCCGGATCGGCCACGCGCGCTGGCTGCGCAACATCGCCGTCGCGCTCGGCAACGCGCCGCCCTCGCCCGCCGCGCAGGCCGCGCTGCGGGCCCGCGCCGACCATCCCTCCGCCTTGGTACGCGAGCACGTCGCGTGGGCGTTGGCGCGCCAGGAGCGGAGCGCATGAGCCGGGTGCTGGCGGTCGGCATCGCCACGCTGGACATCGTGAACACGGTGGACGGCTACCCCGCCGAGGATGCCGAGGTGCGCGCCCTGGGCCAGCGCGTGGCGCGCGGCGGCAATGCGGCCAACACGCTGGCGGTGCTGAGCCAGCTTGGCCACCAGGGCGCGCTGGCGGCGGTGCTCAGCGACGAACCGACCGCGGCGCTGGTGCGCGCCGATCTCGCGCGCCAAGCCATCGACACCGGCCCGTGCCGCACCATAGCCGGCGGCCACCTGCCGACCTCTTACATCACGCTCAACCGCCGCAACGGCTCGCGCACCATCGTGCACTTTCGCGACCTGCCGGAGTACACCGCCGAGGACTTTGCCGCGCTGGCACTCGATGCCTACGACTGGGTGCATTTCGAGGGACGTAACCTGCCGACGCTGGGCGCCATGTTGCGCCGCGCGCGCGCCGCGGTGCGCCCCGGCGTGCCGCTGTCGCTGGAGATCGAGAAGCCGCGCCCGGGGATCGAGGAACTGCTGCCGCTCCCGGACGTGTTGTTCTTCTCGCGCGCCTACGCCCTGGCCAAGGGACACACCGCGCCGGAGGCCTTCCTGGAGTGGGCGCGGACGCAGGCACCGCGCGCGCAGCTGTTCCTGGGCTGGGGCGCCGAGGGCGCCTACGTCGCGACGGGCGAGGGGGCGGCGCGCCACGTGCCGGCCGCGCCGCCGCCGGCGGTGATCGACACGGTGGGCGCGGGTGACGTCCTGAACGCCGGTATCATCGACGGCCTGCTGCGCCGCGCGGAGCCGGAAGGCGCGCTGCGCGCGGCGGTGCGGCTCGCGGGTGCCAAGTGTGGCCAGCTCGGCCTGGCGGGCCTCGTCGGTTCGCGGTGACGCTCAACCGTACTCGCGGCGCAAGCGCTCCCGGTTCAGCATCAACCATTGCAGGGCGATGATGGGCGCCGCCGAGTCGACCCGGCCTTGCTGCATCCATTCCACCGCGGTGTCGAACGGCACGGCCTGCACGCGAATGTCCTCCCCCTCCTCCGGCACCCCGTGGATGCCGCCCACCCCGGCGGTGGACACCAAGCCGAGATACAGGTGCAGGTGTTCGGTGGTACCGCCCGGGCTGACCAGATAACGCACAATCGGCAGCAACTCGCGGATCTCGCAGCCCGCCTCCTCCCGCGTCTCACGCCGCGCCACCGCCTCGGGCGCCTCGTCCGGTTCGATCATGCCCGCCACGATCTCCACCAGCCAGGGTCCGCCCGCCTCGGCCAGGGCGCCGATCCGGAACTGCTCGATCAGCACCACCTCGTCGCGCGCGGGGTCGTAGGGTAGCACCGCCGCGGCATGGCCACGCTCGAACAACTCGCGGGTGAGCGGCCGCGTCCAGCCGCCGCCGAACAGGCTGTGGCGCAAGCGGTAACGCTCGAGGCGAAAGAAGCCGTCGTAGCACACCGTCTTGTCCAGTATCTCCACCCGCCGCTCATCGTCCGCCATCGTCTGCCCCTTCTGCGTCTGGTGTCGTGCCGTGCCCGCTCGCGCCGATGGTACAATCCGGCGCTACGTCACTGTAGAGGCTGATCGGCCGCCATGGCATCCGAGACACCCGAACGACCGTCGACCAGCGGCATCATTTTGGCCGGCGGGCGCAGCCGCCGCATGGGTGGCCAGGACAAGGGCCTGCTACCGCTCGCCGGGCGCCCGCTCGCGGCGCACGTGCGCGATGCCCTGGCACCGCAGGTGCAGGAGGTGCTGATCAGCGCCAACCGCCACCGCGAAGCCTACGCGGCGCTGGGCTGCCCGGTGGTGGGCGACGATCACGCCGGGTTCCCGGGGCCGTTGGCCGGTATCGCGGCCGCGGCACAGGCGGCGCACGGGGAATTGTTGCTGGTGGTGCCGTGCGACATGCCGCGCCTGCCGCGCGATCTCGCCGAGCGCCTGTGGACCCGCATGGGCGAGACCGGCGCCGAGGCCTGCGCGGTGCATGACGGCGAACGGCTGCAGCCGCTTTGCCTGCTGATGTACCGCCGTCTCGCGCCCGGCATCGAGGCCGCGCTGGCGGCCGGCGAACAGCGCGTGCAGCGCTGGTTGGCGAGCGTGCGCTGGTGTGCGGCGGATTTCGCCGACCGTGCGCGCAACGGGTTCGTCAACGTGAACACCGCCGAGGATCTGGCGGCGCTGGAGGAGCAACTCGCCCATGCCGGCTGAACCGATCATTCTGGGTTTCGTCGCCTATAGCGGCACCGGCAAAACCACCCTGCTCGAACGCGTCATCCCGCTGCTGCGCGCGCGCGGGCTGCGCGTGGCGCTGATCAAACATGCCCATCATGCCTTCGACGTCGACCGCCCCGGCAAGGACAGCTACCGTCTGCGTCAGGCCGGCGCCGGCCAGGTGCTGCTCGCCTCGCGCCGCCGCATGGCACTCATGATCGAGCGCGAGCAAGAGGAAGAGCCGCGGCTGCAGGACCTGCTCGCCCACTTCACCGTCCCCGGCGGCGGCGCGCCGCCCTGCGACATCGTCCTGGTGGAAGGCTTCAAGCACGAGGCCTATCCGAAGGTGGAACTCTGTCGCCCGGCGCTGGGTCACCCGCTGCTGTTTCCCAAGGATCCGGACGTGGTGGCGGTGGCCGCCGACGCACCGCTGCCGATCCCCTGCGCCCTGCCGGTGCTGGATCTGAACCGCCCCGACACCGTGGCCGCGTTCGTGGTCGATTATCTCAACCGGGCCGCCGCGACGCCCCCCCACAAGGAGACCTCCGATGCCCGCCGGCTGTGATGAGTTCGACCCCAACGCCCTGACCGTCGAGCAGGCCCGCGCGCGCATCCTGGAGGCCCTGCCGCGGCTGCACGGCGAGGAATGGCTCGCGCTGCGCAGCGCGCTGGGGCGTGTATTGGCGCACGCGGTTCACTCGCCGGTGGACGTGCCGGCCTACGCCAACTCGGCGATGGACGGCTATGCCGTGCGCGCCGAGGACCTCGGCCATCCGCCGGTGCGCCTCACGCTGGCGGGGACCGCCGCGGCCGGACACCCCTATGCCGGGACGGTGCAGTCCGGGCAGTGCGTGCGCATCATGACCGGCGCCAAGCTGCCGGACGGGGCCGACGCCGTGGTGATGCAGGAGCACGTGCAGCGCGAGGGCGAGTTCGTGACGATGGCGCACAGTGTCCCGGCCGGCGAGAACGTGCGCGCCGCGGGCGGCGATGTGGCGCGCGGGGCCGAAGTACTCGGGCGCGGTCACACGCTGCGCCCGGCCGACCTCGGCCTGATCGCCTCGCTCGGTATCGGCGAGGTGGCGGTGCGCCGTCGCCCACGGGTCGCGTTCTTCTCCACCGGCGATGAACTACGCCAGATCGGCCAGACGCTGGCGGACGGGCAGATCTACGACAGCAACCGTTACACGCTGCACGGCATGCTCCAGCGCGTCGGCGTCGACCTGCTGGACATGGGCGTGGTGCGCGACACGCCGCAGGCGGTCGAGGCGGCCTTCGCGGCCGCGCGCGAGGTGGCCGACGTGGTGATCACCACGGGCGGGGTATCGGTGGGCGACGCCGACTACGTGAAGGACACGCTCGCGCGCCTCGGCAAGGTGGATTTCTGGAAGATCGCCATGAAGCCCGGGCGCCCGCTGGCGTTCGGCCTGCTGAGCGAGGACACGGCCTTTTTCGGCCTGCCGGGCAATCCCGTATCGGCCATGGCGACCTTCTATCAGTTCGTGCAGCCGGCGCTCAAGCGCCTGGCGGGCGCGGCAGACGCCCTCCCGCTGACGCTGCGCGCCGTGTGCGTCGAACCGCTGCGCAAGACGCCGGGGCGCGTGGACTTCCAGCGCGGCATCCTGGGGCGCGACGGCGACGGTCGCCTCACGGTCCGCAGTACCGGCCCCCAGGGCTCGCACGTGCTGCATTCGATGACGCTCGCGGACTGTTTCATCGTGTTGCCGAGGGAATGGGGTAATGTCGCCGCAGGCACCGAGGTCGAGGTACAACCCTTCGCCGCGCTGATCTGAGGTCGCCCGCGGCGCCTTGATTTTTACTCCCCTCGCCTCAATCCTCAGGGTTCCTGTGCTGACGAACCCGGGGCTATGGCAAAAGAAGAAATGGAGGTCGACACGCTCGAATCGGACGATTCCGCGCCCCGCGCGGGCCTGACGCTGGCACGCGAGATCCTGCCCACCACGCTGCACCTGCTCCCGGTCAACGAGCGCCCGTTCTTTCCTCCGCAAACCCTGCCGCTGTTGATGAGCGAGGCGCGCTGGTTCGAGACCGTCAAGCGTATCGGGGACAGTCCCCACCGAGCGGTCGGCCTGTGCCTCGCCGACGCCGCCGACGACCAGGAGGTCGAGCGGGGCCATTTCCGCAACGTGGGCACGCTGGTGCGCATGCACCACCCGGCGCGCTCCAACGGCCAGATCCAATTCATCGCCGAGGGTCAGCAGCGTTTTCGCATCCGCGAGTGGCTGAGCAGCGAGCCGCCCTTTCTGGTGCGGGTGGACTACCCGCGCGAGACCGGCCACGAGGACGGCGACGTACTCAAGGCCTACGCCATCGCCATCATCAACACCCTCAAGGAGTTGCTGCCGCTCAACCCCCTCTACAACGAGGAACTACGCTTCTTCCTCAACCGCTTCGGGCCGAACGACCCCTCCCCGCTGACCGACTTCGCGGCCAGCCTCACGACCGCGGACAAGGAAGACCTGCAGGAGGTGCTCGAGACGCATGACCTGCGCAAGCGCATGGAACGCGTGCTGGTGCTGATCAAGAAGGAGCTGGAGGTCGCCAAGGTGCAGGCGCAGATCCGCCAGCAGGTGGAACAGAAGGTCTCCGACCAGCAGCGCACCTTCTTCCTGCGCGAGCAGCTCAAGGCGATCCAGAAGGAACTGGGAATCGCCAAGGACGACCGCACGGCGGACGTGGAGCGCTTCCGCGAGCGCGTGCAGGCGCTGGCCCTGCCCGAGCGCGCCGAGCAGCGCATCGCCGACGAACTGCAGAAGCTCGGCACGCTGGAGTCGGGCTCGCCCGAGTACGGCGTGACGCGCAATTACCTCGACTGGATCACCAGCCTGCCCTGGGGCAAGCACTCGGAGGACATCCTCGACCTCGAGCACGCCCGCACTGTGCTGGACGAGGACCACGACGATCTGGACGACGTCAAACAGCGCATCATCGAGTTCATCGCGGTGGGCGCCCAGAAGGGCGAGGTGGCTGGCTCCATCCTGCTGCTGGTCGGCCCGCCCGGCGTCGGCAAGACCTCCATCGGGCGGTCCGTGGCGCGCGCCCTGGGGCGGCGTTTCTATCGCTTCTCGCTCGGCGGCATGCGCGACGAGGCCGAGATCAAGGGGCACCGACGCACCTACATCGGCGCCATGCCGGGCAAGTTCATCCAGGCCATCAAGGACGCGGGCACCGCCAATCCGGTCATCATGCTGGACGAGATCGACAAGATCGGCGCGTCCTACCACGGTGACCCGGCCTCGGCGCTGCTCGAGGTGCTCGACCCGGAGCAGAACCGCGACTTCCTGGACCATTACCTGGACGAGCGCTTCGACCTGTCCAAGGTGCTGTTCATGTGCACGGCCAACCAGCTCGACACCATTCCCGGCCCCCTGCTCGACCGCATGGAGACCATCCGCCTCGCCGGCTACATCACAGAGGAGAAGATGCAGATCGCCAAGCGTCACCTGTGGCCGCGTCAACTGGAACGGGCGGGACTGACGCGCGGCAAGATCAAGCTGAGCGACGCCGCGCTGCGCCACGTGATCGAGGGCTACGCGCGCGAGGCCGGGGTGCGCAACCTCGAGAAGCAACTCGGACGCATCGTGCGCAAGGCCGTGGTGCGGATGCAGCAAGGCGGCCAGGCGCCCAAGCGCGTGGGCGTGAAGGAGGTCGAGGAGCTACTTGGCAAGCCGGTGTTCCAACGCGAGCGCCCGCTGACCGGCGTCGGCGTGGTCACCGGTCTCGCGTGGACGCCGCTGGGCGGGGCCACGCTCAGCATCGAAGCGACACTGGTACACAGCAAGAACCGCGGCTTCAAGCTCACCGGCAAGCTCGGCGACGTGATGCGCGAGTCGGCCGAGATCGCTTACAGCTACATCGCCGCCAATCTTCAGGCCTTCGACGGCGACCCGAGCTTCTTCGACGCCGCCTTCGTGCATCTGCACGTGCCCGAAGGCGCGACGCCCAAGGATGGCCCGAGCGCCGGCATCACCATGGCCACCGCGCTACTGTCGCTGGCGCGGAAGCAAAAGCTCAAACGACCGCTGGCGATGACGGGCGAGCTCACCCTCACCGGCCATGTGCTGCCGGTGGGCGGGATTCGCGAAAAGGTGATCGCCGCGCGCCGCACACGCGTCCATGAGTTGATCCTCCCCCTGGCCAACCAGCGCGACTTCGACGAGTTGCCCGACCACATACGGGAAGGGCTGACGGTCCACTTCGTGGAGAGCTACCGCGAGGTGGTGGACATCGTTTTCGGGAAGGCCTGACTAAATCCCTCCGGGAAGCTCTGCATTGATCAGGGCTTCCTTCGGAGTCCCGGCACGGCGGTCAGTCGCTGGCGGCCTGGTCGCGCACTTCCGCATGGACCTTCGCCATATCGAGCTCGCGCACCTGTTCGATGACCTGCTCCAGGCCGTTGGCGGGTAGCATGCCCGGCTCCGAAAAGATGATCACCTGCTCGCGGAAGATCATCAGCGTGGGGATGGAACGGACCTGGAAATGCGCGGCCAGCGCCTGCTCCTCTTCGGTGTTCACCTTCGCGAAGACCAAGTCGGGGTGCTGTTCCGCCACCTGC
This sequence comes from Ectothiorhodospiraceae bacterium 2226, assembly GCA_013348725.1. Taxonomy (NCBI): domain Bacteria; kingdom Pseudomonadati; phylum Pseudomonadota; class Gammaproteobacteria; order Chromatiales; family Ectothiorhodospiraceae; species Ectothiorhodospiraceae bacterium 2226. The sequence continues at coordinate 2,714,003 of CP054689.1, read as the reverse complement.
TCGTAGATGGGCGCGAAGGCGCGGCACGGACCGCACCACGGCGCCCAGAAGTCGACGAGCACGATGTCGTTGCCGGTCACCACTTCCTCGAAGTTGTCCTGCGTCAGCTCAACGACAGCCATGGGAATGCTCCTTTACGTGGGGGGATCTCAGCGCCGCGGCGCCGGAACATGACAGTGCGGTTCTCGGCGTCTTAGACGTGACGCAGGGGGGCGGGTTCACCCTGGCTGCGAAAGCGCAGGTAATCGCGCAGCACCAGCGCATGGTCGAACACCAGCGGCTCGGGTGGGTTCGCGGGATCCCTCAGCAGCACCTTGCCCGCATCGTCGCCCGCACGCGGGCGCCCGTGGGCCTTGGCGACGTACACCAGCGTCACGGTATGTCCTCGTTCGTCGCGCTCGGGGGCCGAGTAGCATCCAAGCAGCCCCGTGAGCGTCACCTCCAGGCCTGTCTCCTCGCGTGCCTCGCGCACCGCGGCGACCTCCACCGGCTCGCCCACGTCGACGAATCCGCCCGGCAACGCGTAACCGACCGGCGGGAAGCGGCGCTCGATGAGCACGATGGGCCGACCGGGCTCGTCCGGCAATTCGATGATCGTATCGGCCGCCAGGGCCGGCGTCTGCGGGCGGGGCAACGTTCAGCCCTGACGGCGCATGAAGCGTACGATCTGGCGGCGACCGCGCTTGTCGGGCCGCTGAACCGGGCCACCCGTGCCGCTCTCGCGCCGCTCGCGCGAGACCTGCTCACGCGCTTGACGACTCTCGGGCGTCTCTTCATACAGCTGCCCGACGAGGCTCGCCGGACCACGCCGGCCCGACAGGCCGCATACGTGCACCACATACTCGTACGGGCCCTTGCGCAGGCTGACCTGGTCGCCCAACTGCAGTGTGCGCGAGGGCTTGGCGCGCGTCCCGTTCACCTGCACATGCCCGCCGTGCACCGCCTCGGCGGCGACCGCGCGGGTCTTATAGAATCGTGCGGCCCATAACCACTTGTCCAGACGAACACGGTCCGAGCCGTTCTTCTTTTCATCTTCCCCGTACCGCTCCGTCTCCGTCATCGCCTTCCCTTTTTCTTGCGCCGCATCGGCCTATTGGCGGTGGTAGTAGTCGTAGCGTGTGAGTAACTCGTTCGTGAACTGCCACGCCTCGTTATAAGATAGACCACTGTCCTCGGGAAAAATCACGCGCACGTACAAGGTCTCCGGATAGCGCTCGCTGAGCGCTGCCAGCGTGGCGTGCAGCTCGCCGTCATCCACCCGTCGGAATGCCCCCGCGGTAGGCTCGCGCAACTGTATGCGGGGCTCGCCGTTGCGCTTCTCGTAGCGCACCTGCACCACCTCTTTGCCGCGCGCGGTGCGGGCGGGTCGCACCAGCCGGTCATAGCGCACCCGCAGCTCGTCATACTCGCCCTGCATGGCGGCCAACCGGCGCGCCGCCTGCTCCGCCTCGGCGCGGCTCGCCCGCAACTCGGCGGCCTGACGCTCCCCGGCGCTGCTCAGCGCGGCCAGCTGCTCGCGCGCGCTTTGAAAGCGGCCCTCCAGGGCGCCGTGCGCGCTGCGTAGCTGCGCCAATTCCTGCGCGGTCGTTTCGAAGGCCTGCGCGGTGGCGGTCAGGCCCCGCTCCAGGCCGCGCACCTGGTGGCGCAACTGCTCCGCCTCGCCGCGCGCCGTCGCGAGCTCGGCGACACGCGTCGCGAGCTCGTCCTCACGCGCGCGCGTCTCCTCGCGCGCGGTTTGCAGCTGCGCCTGCGTGCGCATCAACTGCAGCCGCAAATGCGCGGCCTCCTCTGCCTGTTCGTCCAGGAGACCGGCCAGCGAATCCTTCTCCGCGGCCGTGGCCCGCGCCAACTCGGCCGCGGCCCGTTCGGCCTCCACGGTAGCGCGCAGGCGGTCGACCAGGTCCATGTTCTTCAGAAGCAGCACCACCATGGCGAGCACGAAGATCAGCACCACCACGGTCATGATGTCGGTGAACGAGGGCCAGAAGCTCTCGTCGTTCTGGCCGCCGGGGCGGTTGAGGCGCAGGTCCATGGAGCCGAAACCGCTCATGGGCGTTGGTCCGGCAAGCGGAAGCCCTCGCGCAGCAGGTCCTGTATCTCCTCCAGGCCCTGGGCGAGCCGCTCCTGACGGGAACGCTCTTCGGTCACGGCACCAAACAGGCGCTCCTCCGCCGAGAGCAGCGAGGCGCGCTCCTGGGCGATCTGTCCGACCACGCTCTGCAGCGAGCGGATCAAGCCGGCCAACTGGTGCGTCACGCCCTTTTCGGTGACGTGGAAGCGTGGCACGAGGTAGTGGGTGGTGACGTGCTCGATACCCGCGACCAGGTTGGTCTGCACGTCGGTGAGGCGCAGATAGAAGTAGCCGAGGAACAGATAACAGAGGATCGCGGTCATGGTCGTGGACAAGGCGGTGGACATGCCATGCACCACCATGCCCATGCCGGTCACATCGGCGGCGTCCGCGCCGATCAGGTTGGAGGCGCCGATCAGTGCCATGGACAGCGCCACGATGGTCCCGAACACGCCGGTGAGGATGAGGATATTGGCGATGAACTTCGGCACGCTCGCCCGGGTGCTCTCGCTGGCCGTGAGGGTCGCAGCCAGCGCCCCCTGGTCGGTGGGCACGGACGCTTCGTGCAGGGCACGCATGGCATCGAAACGCGAGGTGATCAGCGAGGCCGGCGCCCGATCGGCCGGATCCTGCATGCCGGACTCGGCATCCTCCACGAACTGTTCCAGCGCCTGTTCCTCGCGCTGGTAGAAGCGCAGCAGCGCGACGATGCGCGCCAGGCCCAGCAGGAACAGCGCCACAATGCCGCCGTTGATCAACCAGCCGACGTTGGTGAGCTGATTCTCGAGGTAGACGTTGCGCAGGAAGTCGAAGTTCCAGAGCAGGAGCCCCGCCGCGAGGGCGCCCAGCACGAACATCTGGAACAAGACGTGGCGGCTATACTGCCGGCGAAAGGGCATGCGGTAGAGATACGGCGGGGTAAGATCCGCGGTGGGCGGGCGCCCCTCAACCGCGGGCGCCGTGGCGGACAGCGTGTCGGTACTCATCTTCATGGCTGATCGTTCCCCCTGCGTCCGGATCTTGTCGATAAAAGACGCGTAACTGCTCGTAGACGGCGGGATACGTCTGCGCCAAGAGGTGCGGCGTCTCGAAGAACGCCTCGCTCATCACGGCGAAGAACTCCGCCGGATCCTCCGCCGCGTACGGATCCAGCACGGTGTCCTCGCCGCCTTCGTCACGGCGCCGCATGTCGGCGAAGGCCTCCGCGAAGGCCTGCGTCCAGGCCTCCCCCGCCATGCCCTCATGCAGCGGCGGGAAGCCGTTGGCCTCACCATCGAGCATGTCGAGCTTGTGCGCCAGCTCGTGGATGACCACGTTGAAACCGTCGCCACGGCCGCTGGCGAGGATGTCCTCCCAGGACAATACCAGCGGACCCTGTAGCCACGCCTCGCCGGCGAGGGGATGATGCGTCACGTGCACGACGCCCGCTTCATCCGTGTACTCGTGCTCGGGCGTGAACTGCCCGGGATAGACGATGATCTCCACCCAGCCGCGCAGGTAGTCGAGGTCCAGGTTCAGCACCGGCAGACAGGCCAGGGCCGCGATGCGTACCTGCATCGCCTCCTCCAGCTGCAAATCGCCCGCACCGACGATCACCTTCTCGTGCAAGAACAGCGTCGCGAGTTCTCGTAGGCGGTGCTGCTCGCTCGGCGTGTAGCGCGCCAGCAATGGCAGCTCCGCGACAGCCGCACGCCACGAGGCGACCGGCACCAATCCGCGCTTCAGGACGCGTCGGCGCCACCAGGCCTTCCAGGTCCACCACATGCTTGCGTACGCTTCGAGCAACCCTACTTCCGGGCAATGTTAGTACGGCGGCGCTGTGCTGCACAGCCCTGGTTGGCTGCAAATTCTCACCAAGCCACACGCACTTGTATTCCGCGCCCGGGACGCTAACATGGCCGCCGCGCCCACAAGTACAACAAGCACGGGCCGCTACGATGAGGTGGGAAGATCATGCTGGATGACACCGCGCAGGACGTCCTGACGCTGGTTGCCGTGGCGGGCGCCGCCGTCTTTTTCGGCTACTGCTGGGCGCGGATTTTCGCGAAGGCGGGCTTTCCCGCTTGGTGGGGCATCTGGATGATGGTGCCCGGCATCAATCTCATTCCTTTCTTCTATCTTGTATTCGGGGCGTGGCCGGCGCACAAGAAGCGGCTGTAAGACGGACGGTCCTCCACTCCGGCGCGCGCCTAACTCGCATAGCGCCGCTGCCAGGTACGCACCCCGATCCACACCAGCAGTACCGCCACCAGCAACGCCCCGGCGAGTTCGAGCCCCAGATAGGCGGCCACCCGTCCGACCACGCCGCCCAGCATCAAGTACACGCTGACCCACGACAAGGCGGACAGCACGTTGTAGAGCAGGAACGGCAAGGGGCGCATACCGGACACGCCCGCCACCAGCGGCAGGCTCAGCCGCAGGGGTTTGGTGAACCGCCCGCCGAACAACGCGAGCCCCCCATAGCGCGCGAAGAATCTCGAGGCGCGCGCCACCCAGCGGGCCCGGGTGCGCAATACCGGCAGCCCGAGCAGGCGGGTCCGATAGTGTCGTGCCACCCCATACGTCACGCTGGTGCCGGCGATGGCCCCCATGACCGCGCCGAGCAGCACCGGCATCCACGGCAGCGCTTGAGTGCCGACCAGCGCACCGACCCCCAGCATGATCACGCTGAGCGGCACGAAGAAACCCACCGGCGGCAGGGCTTCGACGAACAACACGCCGAACATGATCACGCCGACCCAATCGGCGTGCTCGACCAGCCACGCCGTCACGGCGCGCAACTCTTCCTCGCGCGCGGCCTCCTCGACCCCCACCACGGCAGACCTCTGCTAAGTTAGCTGCAAGGCGCCCTCGCAATGCATGAAGGGGCCCATGATGCCAGACTCGGCCCCTCGGACGAACCCAACTCCACAGTGAACAGCGCCATCGACTTACTCTACTCCCGCTACAGCGGCGCCCGCTGGGAGGGGCGCGATCTGCATATCGCGCTCTCGGCGGCGTACATCCACAAGAGCGCCGGCCGTCCCGGCTGCGATCATGGGAGTGCGTGGAGCCAGGAGGCGGACCTCATCCTGCACAAGGCCGAGTTGGAGGATCACACGCAGGCGGGGACCGCCGATGCCATACGCGCGGCGGAGCTGGAGCTGGCGGGTGTAGCGCAGGATCTGCTGCCACTGCCCGTGCCGCGCGGGACAGTGCGCCTTGCGCTGCACATGAACGAGGGTGGCCGCCTGCAGGCGCGGGCCGACGGGTTGTCGGTACGCCTCTATGGGCGGCCGCTGTTTCTGGAGGATATCTAGGAGCCGGCGGAGGAGATCAAGCGGATCCTGGAACGCCGCCGCGCATAAGGGATCATCGAGCGGCCTCGCGCCATCGGCCGATTACTCAGCGCGGTGAACCCGGTCCGTAATTCTCTGCTAAGTACTCGATGATGAGTTCCTGCTCCTCCTCACTGACCCAGGTCATGCCGAAATCCACCATGTCGTCCACCACATCACGCCAGGTCTGCAGATTCAGCCGCTGGGAGCGCGGGAGGTCCAACGTATGGCAGACACTGCAGTGCTGCTCGAACAGGCGCTGCGGGTTGGCCTCATCGGCCGCTCCCTCCTCGGCCTGGGCGACTTGCTCCTCACCCGCCCCCTCGCCGCCTGGGGCGCCAGGCGGCGCCGCCGCGGCCACCTGGCCACCGTCGGCGCCATTCTGTCCCTGCGCACCAGGCTCCATCATCGGCGCGTCCATGGGATCCTCGCCCGGCGTCTGTTGATCCTGACAACCGGCCAGTAGCAGGGCGGCGAAGAGGATGCCGCCAAGGCGAAAGACGGGCTTGCTACGCATGACAACTCCTTGGCTGGTCGCGGCGAGCACTGGAGGGGCGCTCGCAGGCGTTTGTTACATGTGACACGTATGTGCTGGATTGTAGAGTAAAGCGGGAGGGTGCGAGGCGCCATGCGCTCGGCCAGCGGCCGAGCGCACGTCCCCGCTGCTCTTTTATGCCGTGACCCGTACCGGCACGCGATGCACCACGTTGCCCATGTAGCCGCGCGGGTTCCACGGCTGCCGGAAGGGCTGGCCGTTCCCCTCGTCGTCGAAGGCGCGCGCCCAGATCTCGTAATAGCCCCGGCCCGGCAGCTCGACCTCGGCCTCGAACTGCTGCCATGCGTACTTGTTGGCCGGATCCCGAAGCTCCGCCTCGGTCCAGGTGTTGCCGAAGTCGATGGATACCTCCACCCGCTCCACCTCGTGCTCGCCCGCCCAGGCGTGCCCGGTGACGGTCACCGCGCCGGCGGCATGCTCCGATCCCTCGGCGGGTCCGGTGATCATCGACTTGATCGGCCAGTCCTTGGCGACCTCCATGTCCTCCTCGGGCACGTCTTCGCCCGGGGCAACCGGATACGCGGGCATACGATACGAGTAACCCAGCATCTTGGGCCCATCGTGCTCCTGATCGCGCACCCAGATGCGCGTCAGCCACTTCTGCGAGCAACTGCCGACCCAACCCGGCACCACGATCCGTAGTGGGAAGCCGTGCACCGCCGGCAGATCTTCCCCGTTCATCTGGTACGCAAGCAGGGTATGTTCCTCCATCGCCTTGTCGATGGGCACGCCCCGCGAGATCGGCACCTCGTCACCCGCCAGCGGTGGATCCTCGCCGTAATGTCCCGTGTAGACCGCCGAGTCGCGCAACCCCGCCTCGCGCAGCACGTCGCCGAGCGAGACCCCGGTCCATTCCGAACAACCGATCGCCCCCTGGCGCCACTGGTTGCCGCGCACCGGTGGATCGAACAAGGAGCGGCCATTGCCGCCGCACTCGAGCGAGGCTTGGATGGTGCGCGCCGGCATATTGCGGATCTGCTCCATGGTGAGCTTGAGCGGCTGATTCACCTCGCCGTCGATCTCCAATGCCCAGCCCTGAAGGTCCTGTTGAAATGCCCGCTGGGGGATCAGCCCGTTGTTGCGGATGAAGTGTCGGTTGATCGGCGTGATCTCGTCGGCCAGCTCGTGCGCCCCGAACTCGGCGTTCAGCGGCCGCTCGTTGTGGACCGTGATCCCCTCCTTGCCCGTTTCCTGGAGTGCCTGGCGTGCCTGATCGTCGGTGACCTCCTGCGCCCAGGCGACAGGAATCAGCCCGCGCCCGAACAGGCCGCGCATGGCCGCCTCGGTCCCTGCGCCGAAGAAGCCGAGCATGGCCAGCGTCGCGCCACCGCGCCCCACCTGGCCGAAAAACTTGCGCCGTCCCTCCAGTTCGACCAGCCTATCCACGGCCTCGGGGGGCGCGCCCGCATCTTGCACACGTCCGCGGAGCCCGTCCCACGAGAGCCGTCCAGATTTCCTATCCATGGCCATCCTCCTGCCTCCGGTAAACGCCGCCTACATCCCTGAGGAGCGTATCCAACTTCCTTTAGTTGTTAGGCATCACAGTGTCAACCGACCCTAAGCCCATGCAGCAGCGGCTACTTGCCGACGCCGACCGCTGCACGTCCCGGCCGCTAGACTAGGCCACATGGAATGACTCGACCCGAGGACTCACGGGAGACGCATCATGCAGGATCAAGAGCAACGCTTTCAGAGTTGGGCCGCCGGGCGCGGCGCCGTACGCCACAGCGACGAGACCCAGGCCTGGGTCAAACGCACTCTGGAGCGCCTCGCGCCCGGTCCGGGCGGCGCCGACCCGATGGACCTGCTCATCGCCGCAGATATGCTGACCAATGCCGCGATGTGGCTGGTGGTGCACGAGACCTATGCCCGCCGGGTTTACCTGGACGGGCGCCCGCTCGAGCCGCAGGACTTCAAGCCCGATCCGCAGGGCCACACGGGCGGCTCGCTCAACATGGTGCCGGCCTACGTCGGCTATATGCTGGCCAATGCCCTCTCCGGCCAGACGCGGGGCTGGATCATGGGCCAAGGTCATACGGTATCGGCCATCGATTCGGTGAACCTGCTGCTGGACAACATGCTGGACGCGCACGCGGAGCGCTACCGCGGGGAAGGCGGCAAGCTCGACGAGGAGCGCCTGACGCGCTACGTGAACGACTTCTATGCCTACCGTCTGGACGCGTGCGGCAATCAGGACTCGCCGCTCGGGAGCCACGTCAACGTCAACACCGCCGGCGGCATTATCGAGGGCGGCTATCTCGGCTTCGCGGAGTTGCAGTACGTGCACATGCCGCTGCCGGGCGAACAGCTGATCGCCTTCCTCTCCGACGGGGCCTGGGAGGAGCAGCGCGGCTCGGACTGGGCCCCGCGTTGGTGGCGCGCCGAGGACAGCGGCAGCGTGATCCCGATCATGATCAACAACGGCCGGCGCATCGACCAGCGCGCGACGCTCTCCCAGGGCGAGGGGCTGGCCGCCTTTCAGCGCCACCTGGAGCTCTATAGCTTCGAGCCGGTGGTGTTCGACGGCACCGACCCGGCCGCCTTCGCCTGCATGATCCTCGACGGCGAGCAGCGCCTGGCCGAGCGTGCCGAGGCGGTGCGCGCGGGCGAGGCGCACTACCCCGTGCGCATGCCCTACGGCGTCGCCGTTGCACTCAAGGGCGCGGGTTTCTACGGCGCCGGCACCAATGCGGCGCACGGCCTGCCCCTGGAAACCAACCCTGCCGAGGACGAGCGCGCGGCGCGCAACTTCAATGACAGCGCGCGGCGCCTGTACGTGCCGGCCGCGCAGATCGAGGACGCCGCCGCGCGGCTGCGCAACCACGAGACCACGCGCCGCCCGCCGGAGCGCGACCACCCCATTGCCAACCGCGACGTGCGCGTGGATTACGTGCCGGAGCTCCCCTACCGGGAGGTCGCGCTGCCCTGGCGCCATCCCGACTACCCCGACCGCCAAAGTCCCATGGATGCCATCGATCAGGGCTTCCTGGCCTACGTGCGTGCCAACCCGCGCCTGCGCCCCCGCGTCGGCAACCCCGACGAGATGCGCTCCAATCGCATGAACGCAACGCTCGATGCGCTCAACCACCGCGTCACCGAGAGCGAGCACGGCCTGGCCGAGGAACTGCATGGCAAGGTGATCACCGCGCTCAACGAAGAAGCGGTGATCTGCGCCTGCCTCGGCAACAAGGGCGGCATCAACATCGCCGTCACCTACGAGGCCTTCGGCCCCAAGATGCTCGGTGCGCTGCGCCAGGAGGTCATTTGGGCCGACCATATGTTCGCCCGCGGCCAGCAGCCGGGCTGGTTGTCGGTGCCGCTGGTGTTGACCTCCAATACCTTTGAAAACGGCAAGAACGAGCGCTCCCACCAGGACCCCGCGATGTGCGAGGCCATGCTCGGCGAACCCTCGGACGTCTCGCGCGTGCTGTTTCCGGCCGACTACAACACCGCGGCGGCCTCGCTCGCGGCCTGCTACGCGACCCACGGGCGCGTGTTCACGCTGGTGGTCCCTAAGAGCGCAGTGCCCGAGTACTTCGACCGCGCCCACGCCGAGCAGGCCTTGGCCGAGGGCGGCTTGCGGCTGGACTGGTGCAGCGACGCGGCGCCACAGGTGCTGCTCACGGCGATCGGCGCCTTCCAGTTCTATGAAGTGCTGAGCGCGGCGCGGCGCCTGAGCGAGCGCGGCGTGGCGTGCGCGGTCAACTACCTGGTGGAGCCGGGCCGCTTTCGCGATCCGCGCGGGCGCCGCGAGGCCGAGTGCCAGGCCCCCGACGAGCTGCGCGAGCGGCTGTTCCCCGCCGCGGTGCCACACCGCGTGTTCGCCTCCCACACCCGCCCCGAGGTCATGGCCGGGGTGCTGCGCCCGCTCGACACCGGCCGGCGCACGGTGCATCTGGGCTTCACCAACCACGGCGGCACGCTGAACACCGCCGGCATGCTGTTCGTGAATCGCCTGTCCTGGGCGCATGTGGTGCGCGCGGCGGCGCGCTCGCTCGGCGCCGACTTGAAGGAGGTGCTTGAGGCTGACGAGCTCGATGCCCTGGAGGGACGGCGCAGCCCGCACGGGATCATCATTTGATGCGCCCCCTGCTCGCCGTCAACGCCGGGTCGTCCAGCCTGAAGGCGGCGCTGTTCGACGGCGCCAACCGGCGCGACTACCGCTACGCACGCATCGGCCGGGACGGTCCGCCCGACCATCGCGCTGCGCTGCACGCCCTGCTGGAGGCGCTGCCGGACCCGCGCCCGGCGGCGGTGGTGCACCGCATCACCCACGGCGGCGACTGCGCCGCGCCCGTGCGGCGCCTGGATGAGGCGGAGCGCGGCCGCCTGCAGGACCTATGCCGCCTGGCACCGCTGCACCAGCCCAGCAACCTGCTCGGGGTGGCGCTGTGCGAAGAGTTGTTGGGCCCCGACGTGCCGCAGTGGGCCTGCTACGACACCGCCTTTCACCACAACCTGCCTGCGCACGCGCGCCGCCTCCCGGTGCCGGGCGCTTACCCGCGCTACGGCTTTCACGGCATCAACTACGCCCACATCGCGCGCCGCCTGCCCGCGCTGTTGGGCGCCACCGCGGAGGGACGCATCGCGGTGGCGCATCTGGGCAGCGGCGCCAGCCTGTGCCTGCTCGAGGGCCTGCGCTCCAGCCACACCACCATGGCGTACACCCCGCTCGGCGGGATACCGATGAGCACGCGCAGCGGCGACCTCGATCCCGGCGTGGTGCTGGCGCTGGTGGAAGAGGCAGGACTGGAGGCGGCGCGCGAGACGCTCTACCGCGGCTCCGGCCTGCAGGCGCTGTCGGGCGGCCTGTCGGGCGACATGCAGACCCTGCTCGAGAGCACGGCGCCGGAGGCACGGTTCGCGGTGGAGTACTTTTGCCGCGGCGTGGCCGCGGGGCTGGCCGGCCTGGCCGCGCACGCCGGCGGGCTGGACGGGCTGGTGTTCACCGGCGGAATCGGCGAGCACGCGGCGCCGGTGCGGGCGCAGGTCGTCGCGCGCCTGGGGTTTCTCGGCTTCGCACTGGACGACGCGCGCAATGGGGCTCACGCCGAACGCCTCGACGCGGCGGACAGCCACCCGGTGCTGGTGGTGCCCGCCGACGAAGAGGCGATGATGGCGGCCTATCTGGCCGCGGCCGGTGGGCCGCGGGAAGCTCGATGACCTTCCTCAGGCGGATCGGCTAGGTCCGCCCTCCAGCAGCAGCGCGTTCATGCGCCGCACGAAGCTCGCGGGGTCCTCGAGCTGGCCGCCCTCGGCCAGCAGCGCCTGCTCGAACAAGAGCTGCGCCCAATCGTCGAATCGCTCGCCGGCGCCCTTCAGGTTTTGCACCAGCGCGTGCTCGGGGTTGACCTCCAGCACCGGCTGCACGCTGGGCACGTCGTGGCCGGCCTGCTTGAGAATCTTCTGCAGGCTCATGGCCATGTCGTGCTGCTCCACCACCAGACAGGCGGGCGAGTCGGTCAAGCGATGGGTGGCGCGCACCTCGCGCACCTTGTCGCCGAGGGCGCTCTTCAGGCGCTCGAGCACGTCCTTGATCTCGTCGGCGGCCGCCTCGGCCTTGGCCTTCTCCTCGCCCTCCTCCAAAGCGCCGAGGTCGAGGTCGCCCTTGGCCACGGACACCAGCGGCTTGCCCTGGTACTCGCTGAGGTAGGACAGCATCCACTCGTCCACCCGATCGCTCATCAGCAGCACCTCGATGCCCTTCTTGCGGAACACCTCCAGGTGCGGGCTGTGCTTGGCGGCGGCGAAGGTCTCGGCGGTGATGTAGTAGATCTTGTCCTGCCCCTCCTGCATGCGCCCGATGTAGTCGTCCAGCGAGACCGTCTGCTCGGGCGTGTCGGCGTGGGTGGAGGCAAAGCGCAGCAGGCCGGCGATCTTCTCGCGATTGGCCGGGTCCTCCGCCGGGCCCTCCTTCAGGACGCGGCCGAATTCGGCCCAGAACGCGGCATACTTCTCCGGCTCCTTGCGTGCCAGGGTCTCGAGCAGTCCCAGTACCTTCTTCACCGAGGCCCCGCGTATGGTGTCGAGCAGCTTGTTGTGCTGCAGGATCTCGCGCGAGACGTTGAGCGGGAGGTCGTCCGAATCCACCAGGCCGCGCACGAAGCGCAGGTAGGTGGGCATCAGCTGCTCGGCGTCGTCCATGATGAACACGCGGCGCACATACAGCTTGATGCCGTGGCGGCGCTCGCGGTCCCACAGATCGAACGGCGCCTGCTGCGGGATGTAGAACAGCGTGGTGTAGCTCTGCTTGCCCTCGGCGCGGGTATGCACGTGCGCGAGCGGGTCCTGGAAGTCGTGCGCGAGGTGCTTGTAGAAGGCGTGGTACTCCTCCTCGCTGATCTCGCTCTTGGGACGGCGCCACAGCGCGGAGGCCTTGTTGACGGTCTCCTCCTCGTCGCCCTCCTCCTTCTTCATCACGATGGGCAAGGGGATGTGCTCCGAGTACTTGCCGATGATGCTGCGCAGCCGGTACGGCTCCAGGAACTCGCTCTCGCCCTTGCGCAGGTGCAGGATCACCTCGGTGCCGCGGGGCGCCCGCTCGACGGTCTCCAAGGTGTAGCTGCCCTCGCCGTCGGAGGTCCAGCGCACGCCGTGCTCCGGGCCGAGGCCGGCGCGGCGGGTGAGCACCGTGACCTTGTCGGCCACGATGAACGCCGAGTAGAAGCCCACCCCGAACTGGCCGATGAGGTTGGCGTCCTTGGCCTGGTCGCCGGAGAGCGACTCGAGGAACTTGCGGGTGCCGGAGCTGGCGATGGTGCCGATGTTCTCCACCACCTCCTGGCGGCTCATGCCGATGCCGTTGTCGCGCACGGTGACGGTGCGGGCCTTTTCATCCACCTCCACCCACACCTTGAGTTCGCTGTCGCCCTCGTACAACGCATCGTCACCCAGGGCCTCGAAGCGCAGCTTGTCGCACGCGTCGGAGGCGTTGGAGATGAGTTCGCGCAGGAAGATCTCCTTGTTCGAGTACAGCGAATGGATCATCAGGTTCAGAAGCTGCGTCACCTCCGTCTGGAAGCTCAGCGTCTCCTTGTGCGCATCGACGCTCATTGTGGGTCCCTCGGGTTGTCTGGTTTGTCATGGGGCGATATCGGCGCCCGCGCCTGCCCGGCGCCGGTCAGCGGCCGTACCCGCTGGTCATATGGGGGCGACCGCCCGGCACTTCAAGGCGGTCCCTCACGGCTGCGGCACGCGTCGAAATATGGTCTAGCCTGTGGTGGAATGACGACACATCGGACGAACAACTCGCAGCCCGCGGAGAACGATACCAAATGAAGATTCGCAGTGTGGCCACGCGCCCTTACCTCGATCAGCGGCCCGGCACCTCCGGTCTGCGTAAGAAGGTCGCGACCTTCCAGCAGCCCCACTACCTCGAGAATTTCGTCCAGTCGATCTTCGACATCCTGGACAATGGGCGGGGGGAGGACGTGCGCGGCAAGACGCTGGTGGTGGGCGGCGACGGGCGCTACTACAACCGCACCGCGATCGGCACCATCCTGCGCATGGCGGCGGCCAACGGGGTCGGGCGCGTGTTGGTCGGTCAAGGCGGCATCCTCTCCACGCCGGCGGTCTCCTGCATCATTCGCAAGCATCAGGCGCTCGGCGGCATCGTGCTGTCGGCGAGCCACAACCCCGCCGGCCCCGAGGGCGATTTCGGCATCAAGTACAACGTGGCCAACGGCGGGCCGGCACCGGAGGCCGTCACCGAAGCCATCTACGCCCGCTCACGCGAGATCGACGCCTACCTCACGCTGGACGAGGTGGAGCTACCGCTCGACCGGCTGGGCCGCTTCGAACTCGGCCAGACGCAGATCGAGATCATCGACCCCGTGGCCGACTACGCCGAGCTCATGCAGCAGCTGTTCGACTTCGAGGCCATCGGCGCGCTGCTGCGCGGCGAGACGATCCCCGGCTGGCACATGCGCTTCGACGCCATGCACGCGGTCACCGGCCCCTACGCGCGCGACATCCTGGAGCGCCGCCTCGGCGCCCCCGCCGGCACCGTGATGAACGGCGAGGTGCGCGAGGATTTCGGCGGCGGCCACCCCGACCCCAACCTGGTCCACGCCCACGAACTGGTCACGCTGCTGAACGCGCCGGACGGGCCGCAGTTCGGCGCCGCCTCGGACGGCGACGGCGACCGTAACATGATCCTCGGCCGCAACACCTTCGTCACCCCCTCGGACAGTCTGGCGGTGCTGGCCGCCAACGCCGCACTGGTGCCGGGCTATCGCGGCGGTCTGAAGGGCATCGCGCGCTCGATGCCGACCAGCCAGGCGCCCGATCGTGTCGCCGAAGCGCTCGGCATTCCCTGTTACGAGACGCCCACCGGGTGGAAGTTCTTCGGCAATCTGCTCGACGATGGGCGCGCCACGCTGTGCGGCGAGGAGAGCTTCGGCACCGGCTCGGATCATGTGCGCGAGAAGGACGGCCTGTGGGCGGTGCTGTTCTGGCTCAACCTGCTGGCGGTGCGCAAACAGCCGGTCAGCGAGATCCTGCGCGAGCACTGGGCGCGCTATGGGCGCAACTACTACACCCGTCATGATTACGAGGAGCTGGACGCCGCGCTCGCGCAGGCCCTGATGAGCGGCCTGGCCGGCGAGCTACCGAACCTCGGCGGGCGCAGCTTCGGCGGCGAGCGCATCGCCTGGTGCGACGACTTCAGCTACACGGACCCGGTAGACGGCAGCGTGAGTCGCCATCAGGGCCTGCGCATCGGCTTCGAGGGCGGCGCGCGCATCGTGTACCGCCTATCGGGCACCGGCACCGCCGGGGCGACGCTGCGCATCTACATCGAGCGCCACGAGCCCGACCCCGCCAAGCACGACCAGGATCCGCAGCAGGCCCTGGCCGAACTCATCGGCATCGCCGACCAACTGGTGGGCCTGCGCGAGCGCACCGGCCGCCGCGCACCGACCGTCATTACCTGAGCGGGCGGGCAAGACTCGCGGCGAGCGTGGCGGCAATCTCCTCGACCGACATGGCGCTGACGTCCAATGCGGGGATGCGCTCGGCGCGGTACAGACGCTGCAGCAGGCGCACCTCGCGCTGACACTGCGCGAGCTCGGCATAGGGCGAGTTGGGCCGCCGCTCCTGACGCAGGCGATGCAGGCGCTCGGCGGTGACCACCAGCCCCCGCACCCGCTCACGCACCGGCACCAGCGCGGCCGGCAGCTCGCCGGCCTCCAGGTCCTCGTCGGTGAGCGGGTAATTGGCGGCGAACAGGCCGTACTGCAAGGCGAGGTATAGGCAGGTGGGCGTCTTACCGGAGCGCGAGACACCCACCAGGATCAGCTCGGCATCGCGGTAGTCGTCGGTGGCGACGCCGTCGTCGGTGCGCAGCGCGTAGCGCAGCGCCTCCATGCGGCGCGCGTAGGCGGCGGGATCCGCCAAGCCGTGGGTGCGACCGGGCGCATGCGTGGGCGCGCGCTGCAGTTCGTTCTCGACGGGGCCGATGAAGGCCTCGAAGAAATCGAACAGTGCGCAGCCGCTCTCGGCCAGGGCGGCGCGCAGCGCCGGGTCCAGCAGCGTGCTGAACACCAGCGGCCGCGCGCCGTCGGCCGCGCCGGCGGCCCGCACCTCGGCCGCCGCGGCGCGGGCTTTATCAAGCGTATCGATGAATGGCAGACGGACGCGGCGAAAGTCCTCGCCCTCGAATTGGCTGAGCACGCTGCGGCCCATCGCCTCCACGGTGATGCCGGTGCGGTCGGACACGAAGAACACGGTGCGCATGCAGGACTCCTTAGGCCGCCATGTGCAGAGTATGTCAGAGGGGATCGGGCGGCGGGGGGCGGCGCACCCGCGTACACTGAGCGGAAAAGTCACGGCAGGGGTAGACCATGAACGACAATCTCATCTGGTTCCGCGACGTCTCGATGGGCGACGTCGAGCACGTGGGCGGCAAGAACGCCTCGCTGGGCGAGATGATCCGCGGCCTCACCGAAGCGGGCGTGCGGGTACCGGACGGCTTCGCCACGACCGCGGCGGCCTACCGCAGGTTCCTCGCCCATCAGGGTCTGGAACAGCGCATCTACGAGCGTCTCGACGCCACCGACATCGACGACGTGCAGGCGCTGGCGCGCGCGGGCAAGGACATTCGGGGCTGGGTGCGCGAGACGCCCTTGCCGGCCGAACTCGAGACGGCGGTGCGCGAGGCCTACCGCAGCTTGGCGCGCGAGCGCGGCGGCGCCGCGCCCGTGGCGATCCGCTCCTCCGCCACCGCCGAGGACCTGCCCGAGGCCTCCTTCGCGGGTCAGCAGGAGACGCTGCTGAACGTGCGCGGCGAGGACGCGGTGATCGACGGCCTGAAGACGGTGTTCGCCTCGCTATTCAACGACCGCGCCATCGCCTATCGCGAGCATCACGGTTTTGCCCACCGGGACGTGGCACTGTCGGCCGGCGTGCAGTTGATGGTGCGCAGCGACCTCGGCGCCAGCGGCGTGATTTTCACCATCGACACCGAGTCGGGGTTCCGCGACGTGGTGTTCATCACCGCCGCCCTCGGTCTCGGCGAGACGGTGGTTCAAGGCGCGGTCAACCCGGACGAGTTCTACGTGTACAAGCCCAACCTCGCCGCCGCGCGCCCCGCGATCCTGCGGCGCAGCCTGGGCAGCAAGGCGATCAAGATGGTGTACGCCGAGGGCGAGGACGGGGGCACGCGCACCGTGGACACCGACGCGGAGGAGCGCGCGAGCTTCACCCTGAGCGATGCGGAGGTGGAGGCGCTCGCGCGTCACGCGGTGGCCATCGACGACCATTACGGCAAGCCGATGGACATCGAGTGGGCGAAGGACGGCGAGGACGGCGAGCTGTACATCGTGCAGGCCCGCCCGGAGACGGTGAAGAGCCGCGCGAGCGGCGCGGTGCTGCAGAGCTACCACCTGCAGGAGCGCGGCGAGGCGCTGCTCGCGGGCCGCAGCATCGGCCAGCGCATCGGCGCCGGCACGGTGCGCGTGGTGCGCAAGGTCGAGGAGATGCACACCGTGCAGCCCGGCGACGTGCTGGTGGCCGACATGACCGACCCCGATTGGGAGCCGGTGATGAAGCGCGCCGCGGCCATTGTCACCGATCGCGGCGGCCGCACCTGCCATGCGGCCATCATTGCGCGCGAGCTCGGCATCCCCGCCGTGGTCGGCACCGGCGACGCCACCCAACGCCTGCTCGGCGAGCAGGAGGTCACCGTGTCCTGCGCCGAGGGCGACACCGGGCACGTCTACCGCGGGCGCCTGCCGTTCGAGGTGCGCGAGCTGGATCTGGAGTCCATGCCCGAGCTGCCGTTCCAAGTCATGTTGAACGTGGGCAACCCCGACCGCGCCTTCGACTTGCGCTTCCTGCCCAACGATGGGGTGGGCCTCGCGCGCATCGAGTTCATCATCAACCGCCTGATCGGCGTGCACCCCAAGGCGCTGCTTACCCTTGACCAGCAGCCTGACGAGCTGCAGACGCGGGTGCGGGCCCTGGCGGCCGGCTACGCCTCGCCGGTGGAGTTCTACGTCGGCAAGCTCGCCGAGGGCATCGCCACCTTGGGGGCCGCGTTCGCCCCGAAGCCGGTCATCGTGCGCCTGTCGGACTTCAAGTCCAACGAGTACGCCAACCTGCTCGGCGGCCAACCCTTCGAGCCGCACGAGGACAACCCGATGCTCGGTTTCCGCGGGGCCTCGCGCTACGTCTCGGAGAGCTTCCGCGACTGCTTCGCGCTGGAGTGCCGCGCGGTCAAGCGGGTGCGTGACGAGATGGGCCTGACCAACGTGGAGGTGATGATCCCCTTCGTGCGCACCGTGGACGAGGCGCGCCAGACGGTGGAGCTGCTGGCCGAGCACGGCTTGCGCCGCGGCGAGAACGGGCTGCGGATCATTATGATGTGCGAGATTCCCTCCAATGCCCTGCTGGCCGAGGACTTTCTGCAGCACTTCGACGGCTACTCGATCGGCTCGAACGATTTGACCCAGCTCACCCTGGGGCTGGATCGCGACTCCGGGGTGATCGCCCATCTGTTCGACGAGCGTGACCCGGCCGTCAAGCGCCTGCTCGCCATGGCCATCGAGGGCTGTCGCGCCCAAGGCAAGTACGTGGGCATCTGCGGGCAGGGCCCCTCCGACCACCCCGACCTGGCCTTCTGGCTCATGGAGCAGGGCATCTCCAGCGTCTCGCTGAACCCCGATTCCGTCGTCGAAACGTGGCTATATCTGGCGAAAAACCGTCAGGATTGACACCAGTTGGGCGGCCCCCGATGATTTCCGGTATAAGCAACAAAAAACGGGGCATTCCGTCCCAGAAATTCAGGCATGGATGCCGCTGGTCACCCCCAGGAGGTGATGCCATGCGCAAGTACGTTCTAGTCCTTCTCGCCGCCGCGCTCGCTATTGCTACCGGCCCGACACTGGCCGACGGCGAATTCCCCGGCCGGGGCCTCTATCCCACAGTGGACTTCGTCGAACGCGAAGACCTGCACGCGCGTTTCGACGCCTACACCATTGTCGACGTACGCTCGGCCTACGAATACCAGACCCTGCATATCAAGGGAGCGGTCAACATCCCGCTGGCGAGCGATTCCTTCGTCGACGAAATCAGGGCCCTCAGCGCCGAGACCGGCAAGCCGCTGGCGTTCTACTGCAACGGACGTAGTTGCCGTGTCTCGTATCAGGCATCCGAGCGCGCCGCCCGCCACGGTATCGCGGGCACCACGGCCTACGACGCCGGCATCTTCGAGTGGGCCCAGGCCTATCCCGACAAGTCGGTGCTGCTCGGTCGGTCACCCATCAACGTCGCCGACCTGATCGACGACAAGGCCTTCAAGGCGCGCATGCTGGACGCCGCCACCTTCGCCGAGCGGGTCGGCTCCGACAGCATCGTGGTGGACGTGCGCGACGAACACCAACGCGACGCCATCGCGCTGTTCCCGTTCCGCGAGCAGCGCGTCGCCCTCGGGGATAGCGAGCGCCTGCGGGAAATCGTGCGCCAGGCCCGCGCCGAGGGTAAGACGCTGCTGATCTACGACGCCGTCGGGCGTCAGGTACGTTGGCTGCAGTACTCGCTGGAGGCGCTCGGCGCGCGCGACTACTACTTCATGGACGGCGGCGAGCAGGCCTATTACGCGATGCTCTCCAACAGCAACTGAGCGCCCGCATCAGCAGAACGCGCCGGCGAGGGGCCGCCCTCCCGGCGCGTTTTTCTTTGCCACACAGCCACTCCCGCCGGCGGGGGCCTCCTTGCCAAACCTCGGGATGGCCGCTATACCCTACTCGTAACGAAGGAAACGGACGCCTTCGCACGCTAGTGCAGCCGTCTCACCACGCAGATTAGCAAGGAGGCAACATGCTGTCGTGGGCCATTACCTTTCTCATCATTGCGATCGTCGCTGCGCTACTCGGATTCACCGGCGTGGCCGGTACTGCGGCCTGGATCGCCCAAGCGCTGTTCGTTGTGTTCTTGGTCCTGTTCGTCGTCGCGCTCATCATGGGCCGAGGGCGACCGCCAGCATGACGGGCGACTTGTTTAATCAACACGGAGGTGAGCATGAAGACTAAGCTTTTGACGCTACTGTTGGCGGGCGCCTTTACCCTGGGCCTTGCGGCCTGCGATCAGACTGCCGACCAGCCGGCCGGCGGTGACCAGTTCGATCAGGCCCCGGCCGACCAGCCGGGCGGCGATCCGGGTGCGCCCCCGGCCGACGGCGGTGCCGGCGGCGGCGGCACGCTCGACTAGGCCGTCAATGGCCATCCGCCTTCGGGCGGATGGCCGTTTTCACGCCCGTTTCGCGCGGCCCGACGGCCGCGCCGGTTCGCAGTTGCGCCCCGCGCGCGTCAGCCAGTATCCCAGCACCGCCAAACCCGCTCCGAGATACACCGCCCCCGCGGGCACCCACATCACCAAACCCGCCAGCTGCTGGTCTTCCAGCGCCGTGAATCCGAACGGCAGCGGTTCGTGGTAGCCGTACAAAGGCGCCGGCGCGAAGGTCAACAACGCCCCCAGCAGTCCCATGTGGATCATGGTGAACAGGATCCACAGGCCGGCCGCACCGGCTTCGCCACGCACCGTGGCGACCCGCACTGCCCACCAGAACAACACCGCGCTGAGCACGAAGCTCAGGTGTTCCAGGGTGTGCAATGCGCGGTTGCTCAACGCGGCGTCGAAGGCCGGCGGCGCATGCCAGAGCCAGATCACTGCGGCGTGCAGCAGGCTCGCGACGGCGAGGCGTGTCGCCCAGCTCCATGGGCCGCGCAACGCCACGGCGCCGTACACCACCGCGCGCCGCCAGGGGTTCGGCAGTCCGCGCAGCAGCACCGGCCCGGGCCAAGCCAGGACCAGCAGTGGCGCCGCCACGCCGATCAGCAGCATGTGCTGGATCATGTGCGCGGCCAGCCCCTCCTCCGCCCACGCCTCCATGGGCCCGAGCAGTGCCACCGCCAACGTCGCGCAGCCGAGCCAGAAGGCGGCAACTCGCCCGCCGCCCCCGCGCCGCCGGGGACTGCCAAGCCAACCGCGCAGGTATACCGCCATCAACACGACGAGCGGCACCGCCACCCACGGATCGATCCCCCAGCGCGCCTCGGGCGCGTGCGCCTGCACCGTCGGCGCAGCCAGCAGCGCCGCCACCCCCAGACCGGTCGGCCCGTAGGCGGTTAAGCGAGGCATGGATCGGGCAGCAGCACGATCGGGACGGTGACCCAGATCATCGCCAGTAGAGACAGTAAGAACAGCGTGAAGGCCACGCGCGCCATGAAGGCGCGCCGTTGGCCCGCTGCCCCCTCCGCGGCGTCAAGGGCTTCATGTCCTGCCGAGGGCCGGTAGCGACGCCACGCCAGCAAGCTGCGCACCGCGCCCGCGACCACCAGCGCCATCAACACGGCACTGCCCGCGAGCAGCACGGCATCCACCAGATTCAGCCCCAGGACGTCGTGGCGATGCAGCCCCAGGCTGCAGCCCACCGCCTGGAAGATGTACACGAACAGAAAGTGCACCGCCCACAGGATGGGGCCGAGCACCATGCCCAGCAGACGCTCATGCGGGGTGAGCCAGCTCATACCCACTCCGGAAACACATGGACCACCGCGAAGCTCACGACCCACATGGCCACCGTGTAGTGCCAGAACAGGTTGGTGACATGGATGTCCACGCAGCGGGTGGGGGTGAGGTAGCCCCCGAGGGCCTTCAGCAGCGTGATGAAGGCGATCATGACCGCCATCGCCATGTGCACCAGGTGGAAGACCACGATGGTGTACACCAGTGCGCCGTAGGCATGCTCGGTGGCGCCGAAGGGCAGCGCCTGCAACACCCGCCACTGCAACAGGCCGTAGAGCCCGGCCAGCAGCAAACCGAATAACAGGCCCACGACCGCGCCCATCGGCCGGCCGCGTAGCAAGGCGCGGCGCGCGTAGGCCGGGCCGGCGCTGCTCAGCACCACCGCGGCGAGCGCCAGGGCGGGCATCGTGAGTTCCAGCATGTCGTAGCCGGTCGGCGGCCAGGCGTCGGACACCGTCCACAGGAAGAAGTAGCCGAACACCAGCGAGGCGAACAGCGCGCCGTCGGCCAGCAGGGCGATGGCCAGCCCCCACCACCCCGGCGCCTGGCACCCGGTGGTGTAGTGCATCGGCAGCCTCACCCCGGGCGCCGCCTCGCGCAGGTCCGGCGCCTTGGCGTTGCCGTTGAACCAACCCCAGAACATGAAGGCGACCGCGGCGAGCGCGGCCCCCACCGCGGCCAACTCGTACTGGCGTATCAAAAAGCCGACGAAGAACACGGCCACGAACAGCGCGCTCACCAGCGGCGTCCAACTCGGCCCCGGCAACACGATCACCTGCTCCGCCCGCCCGCTCACCACCCCGGTGCCGACGGTCTCGCGCCGCCCCCCCTCGACACTGCCGAGATAATGAGTGCCCGCCTCCATCTCCGCGGCGAGCTGCGGCCGCTCCCACAAGGGGTCATGGCCGCGCACGGGCGGGATGCTGACGAAGTTGTAGTTGGGCACCGGCGTCGGGATGGTCCATTCGAGCGTCCCGGCCTGCCAGGGGTTGCGCGGCCCCGGTTCGCGTCGCGCGCTGCGCGCCACGTCGATCAGAAACACGAGCACGCCCAGCGCGAACAGGTAAGCGCCGACGGTGGAGATGAGGTTGAGCCAGTCCCAGCCCATCCAGTCCGGATAGGTGTACACGCGCCGCGGCATGCCGACCATGCCGGTCAGGTGCATGGGCAGGAAGCTGACGTTGAAGCCCACGAACATCAGGCCGAAGGCCCAGCGCCCCAGGCGTTCGGACAGCAGCCGTCCGGTGGAGCTCGGCAGCCAGTAATAGAGCCCCGCGAACAGCGGGAACACCATGCCCCCGATCAGCACGTAGTGCAGATGCGCCACCACGAAGTAGGTGTCGTGCACTTGCCAGTTGAACGGCACGATGGCCAGCATCACGCCGGTGAGGCCGCCGATCACGAAGATGAAGAAGAAGCCGAGTACGAACAACAGCGGCGTGCGCAGCAGCGGGGTGCCGCGCCACAGCGTGGCCAGCCAGGCGAAGATCTGGATGCCGGTGGGAATGCTCACCGCGAGACTGGCCGCGGAGAAAAAGCTGAGGGCGAGGTGCGGAATGCCGGTGGCATACATATGATGCACCCACAGGCCGAAGCTGATGAAGCCCACCGCCACCAGCGCCAGCACCACCCAGACGTAGCCCACGATGGGCGTGCGGGCGAATACCGGAATGATCATCGACAGCATGCCCGCGGCGGGCAGGAAGATGATGTAGACCTCGGGGTGGCCGAACAGCCAGAACAGGTGCTGCCACAACAGGGCGTCGCCGCCGCGTGTGGCATCGAAGTACGGCAGACCGAAGGCACGCTCCACCTCGAGCAGGATGCTGGCCAGGATCAGCGGCGGGAAGCCGAACACGATCATGAAGGCCACCACCAGCATCGCCCAGGCGAACAGCGGCAGGTACTGGATCGCCATGCCGGGCGCGCGCGAGCGCAGAATCGTCGCGATGATCTCCACGCCCGCGGCCACCGCCGAGATCTCCACGAAGGTCACGCCCAGCAGCCAGAAGTCGGAGTTCAGGCCCGGCGTGTATGCCTCGCTGGTCAGCGGCGGATACATGAACCAACCGCCGTCCGGCGCCTGACCGACCAGCAGACCCGAGTACAGCAGCAGCCCGCCGAACAGATAGCACCAGTAACCAAACGCCGACAGGCGCGGGAAGATCATGTCGCGGGCCCCGACCATCTTGGGGATCAGGTACATCGCGAAGCCTTCCAGAATCGGCACGGCGAACAGGAACATCATCGTCGTGCCGTGCATGGTGAACAGCTGGTTGTAGGTATCGTGGTCGAGCAGCGTGTTGTCGGGCACCGCGAGTTGGGTGCGCATCAGCAGCGCCAGCACACCGCCGATCAGGAAGAACACGAAGCCGGTGACGATGAAGCGGCGCCCGACGATGGTGTGGTTGACCGCGCTCAGGCGTCCAAGTCCCGGGCGCGGCGACCAGATGACATCGAGCGCGTGGTGCAACTCCCGCCCCGTCACTGCAGGCTCTCCAGGTAGACCAGCAGCGCCTGCAGGGTCTCGCCGTCGAACTCGCGGAACGGGGGCATCTTGTTACCGGGCTTGATCGCCTGGCTGTCCACGATCCAGCCGCCGAGGGTGCCGCGGTTGTTGTCGAACATCCCCGCGCCGATCGACAGACGCCCGCCGAGATGAGTCAGGTCCGGCCCCAGCATGCCGGCGGCCTCGGTACCGCGCACGGTATGACAGGCGCCGCAGCCGGCGCCGAGGAAGGCGTCGCGCCCGCGCAGTTCGAGTTCACTCTGCGGCTCACGCGCCGGTTGCGCCTCTTTCTCCACCCAGGCGGCATAGGCCTCCGGCGTCTCCACCACCACGTAGAACGCCATGCGCGCATGCTGCGGCCCGCAGAACTCGGCGCACTGGCCGCGGTAGACGCCCGGCTGCTCGGCGGTGAAGCGCATGTGGTTCACCCGTCCCGGCAACATGTCGAGCTTGCCGGCGAGATTCGGAACCCAAAAGCTATGAATCACGTCGGCCGTGTCCACCGCGATCTCGACCGGGGTGCCGACCGGCACGCGGATCTCGTTGGCGGTGACGAAACCCTCGTCCGGATAGCGCACCTCCCACCACCACATGTGTCCGGTGACTTCGATGCGCACCGCCTCGGGCGCGACCGGCTGCGTGATGGTGCGCCCCACGCTCACGCCATAGATCAGCAGCGCGGTGAGCGTCACCACCGGCCAGGCGATACCGCCCACCAGGATCAGCGTACGGCCCTTGAACGGCAGGCGGCGGTGGTGCGGCCGGAAGGTGGCGTACAGCACCAGGGCCATCACGATGAGAAAGATCACCACCGAGCCCCAGAACATCACCCACCACAGGGTGTCGATCAGGCGGGCGTCGCTGCCGGCGGGTTGCAGGGTGCTCTGCGGCCCGCTGCACGCGCCCAGGGCAAGCGACGCGAGCGCGCCGCCTAGACGGTAGGTCAGCCGCGTGCCACCCATGGCGTGCTCAGTCCAGCGTGTACAGGAATGCGGCGATATCGCGCGCCTCCTGCTCGTTGACACCCATGTCCGGCATCGCCGTGCCGGGAATCAGGGCCGGTGGATCCTGCAGAAACCGCACCAGCGCGTCCGGCCGGTTGGGCAACTGGCCGCCGATGTAGCTGCGTTCGGCGAAGTGCGTCAAGGGCGGACCGACCTTGCCTTGCGGCCCGCGCACGCCGGGCGCGGTGTGGCAGGTGCCGCAGCCGTACTGCACGTAGGTGCGCTTGCCCCGTTCGGGGTCGCCGCCCACCACGCGCAGTTCGCTGCGATCCGCCGCGGGCCTGTCGGTATCGCAGGCGCTTAGCATCAGCGCGGCGCCGAGCAGCGCGAGGGTCCCGACCAGCGGCCGCATGCCACGCTCAGCGCTCATGCTCACCCAACCCGTTGCGGATGATCGGCTGCGGGTGCGCGTTGCCTGGACGCACCTGCTCGAAGTACAGCGCCACGGCGCGGATGTCCTCATCGCTCATGCGCCGCACGATCTCCTCCATCACGCCGAGCGGATCGTTGCGCCGCAGACGGTTCTTCCATTGGTGCAGCGTGAGTTCGGTGTAGTTCGCATGTTGGCCGGCCAGGTAAGGAAAGCTCGGCGCCATGCCCGCCCCGCCGGGTCCGTGGCAGTTGACGCAGGCCTGAATGCCCTGCTCGCGCGAACCGATGGCCGACAGCTGGCCGCCGCGCTGCAGCAGTTCGGGATCGGCCTCGCCGGGTTCGCCGTAGGGCACGTCGGTGAGCGCCGCGTAGTACGCCGCGACGTCCTCCATGTCGCTGTCGCTCAACTCCCGCGCGATGGGCGTCATGACCTCGTTCGGGCGATGCCCGTAGGCATAGTCCTGAAGCTGCTTGTAGAGGTAGAACCCGCTCTGCCCCGCCAGGCGCGGGAAGGCCGCCGCGCGATCGCCCTCGCCTTCGGCGCCGTGGCAGGTGAAGCACGCGGTTTGGGGACCGCCGGGCCCGCCGCCCATGGCGATGGCGCGCCCGTTCTCCAGGTCCGGCTCGGCATGGGCCGCGGCCGCGGCCAGTCCGGCAATGAGTAGCGCGGGGAGTCGATGTCTCATGCGTCCACCAATGGTCGAGGGTTCTTCACGTAATCGTTGAGGATGGCCTCGGCGGCCCAGTAGGTCAGCGCACCGACTGTGTCGGTCGGGTTGTAGCCGGGGTTCTGTGGAAAGGCGCTGGCGCCCATCACGAACACGTTGTGCGCCGCCCAGCTCTGCAGATAGCGGTTGATCGCACTGCTGGCCGGATCGACGCCCATGATGGCGCCGCCGGTGTTGTGCGTGCTCTGGTAGGGCACGATGCTGTAGTGCTCATCCACCTCGCTCACCGAGACCTGCTCGCCGCCCATCGCCTCGGCAATCTCGGCCGCGCGCGCGGTGACGTAATGCGACATGCGCTTGTCGTTCGCCGGGAAATCGAAGGTCATGCGCAAGAGCGGCTGGCCGTACGCGTCGCGATAGGTCGGATCGAGATCCAGATAGTTGGCGCGGTGCGCCATGGACGAGCCGTGGATGGTCAGGCCGACGTTGTTGTTGAAGTAACGCGCCACCGCCTGCTTCCAGGCGGCGCCCCAGCGCGGCGTGTCCTCCGGCACGGCGTGGTGCTCGATGGGGCGTGCGCCGGTGGTGTAGGCGGCGATATAGGCGCCGCCGATGAAGCCGAGCTCGCTGTGATCGAAATTGTCGCCGTTGAAATCGTCGATCACCATGCCGAGCGCGCCGGCGCCCATGAACGGATTGATGTGCGTGTCCGGCGGATAGAAGATGTCGACCGAGCTCATGGTCTGGTAACTGTAGTTGCGCCCCACCACGCCTTCGCCGGTGCGCGGGTCGTAGGGCTCCCCGATGCCCGACAGCAGCAACAGTCGCACGTTGTGGATACCGAAGGCGCACAGGATCACCAGCTCGGCGGGCTGCTCGTATTCACGCCCGCGCGCGTCCACGTAGGTCACCCCGGTAGCGAGCCCGCCGACTCCGGCGGTGTTGACCCGCGTCACATGCGCGTGCGTGCGCAACTCGAAGTTCTCGTTCTGCATCGCCAGCGGCAGGATGGACGTCTGCGGGCTGGCCTTGGCGAAGTGCTCGCAACCGAAGCGCTCGCAATAGCCGCAGTAGGTGCAGGCATTCATGCGCAGCCCTTCGGGGTTGGTGTAGTTGCGCGTGAGGTTGGCCGAGGGTACCGGAAACGGCGCATAGCCTTGCGCCCGCGCGGCGTCGGCGAACAGCTTGCCGCCGTAGGCCAGCTTCATCGGCGGGTTGGGAAACTCGCGGCTGCGCCAACCCTCGAAGGGGTTGCCGCCGGGCTGGATCTCGCCGCGCAGGTTGCCGGCCTTGCCCCCGATGCCGCACAGGTACTCGAAGCGGTCGAAATAGGGCTCGAGTTCGTCGTAGCTGACCGGCCAGTCCTGGATCGTCAGTTCCGGGTCGATGATGTCGGCGCCGTAGCGCTCGACGTGATGGCTGCGCCACTGAAAATCGAACGGGTGGAAGCGAAACACCTGCCCGTTCCAGTGCACCCCCGCCCCGCCCACGTGATCGCCGAGCAGAAACGAGCCGAGCTGGCGCATGGGCAGCGCATCCTGGCGCACGTTGTTACGGAAGGTGAGGGTCTCGCGGCTGGTGTCCTGCATCAGGCCGTGGCGCACGGCGTAGCGCAACTCGTCGTGCATCGCCGGCGACTGAAAGTTGGGCACCGTCTCGCGCCAGCCGCCCCGTTCCAGGCCGACCACGCGCAGCCCGGCCGCGCTGAGTTCCTTGGCCAGGATGCTGCCGGTCCAGCCCATGCCGACCAGCACCACGTCTACCGGCTTCAGCCTGATTGCCATGCTCACCATCCTTGGTGCGGACCGCCCGCGGCGCGTTCGCTGCGCGCCGGACGACGCTCCGCTGCTGATATCCCTGCGCCGCGCGGCCCTACCCGTGCGGGCGCCGCGCCGACTGCATCATGCTCATCGGCGGGCGCGTGAAGGGCACTCCGTGGCGTTCGATCTCTTTGACGTACTGCGAATACGCGCCGGGAAAACCGACCATGCGCCAGCCCGCCATGTCCCGGTTCCCGCCGTACGCGGGGTCCGCGAAGTAACCTTCGATGGTGTTGGCGAGCAGGGTTTCGAAAAACACCGGCGCGGGCAGCGGCTCGAGTTCCAGCTCACCTTGCTCGAGTTGCTCCAGGACGCGCACCTGCGCCTGCGCCCCCAACTCGGCGAAGGCGGCGCCGTCCTCCTGCAACCGGGCCTCCACCGCCGCGATGCCGAGGCTGTAAAGCTCGCGCGGGGTGAGCCGTAGCTGATAGCCCTGCTGCGGCGTGCCCGCCGGCCACGGCCCCTGCAGGTAGAGGCGATGCCCATGGCCGTAAGCACCGGCGAGTTGGCGGTCGATGTAGTTCACCACCCCCGCCTCGGCGGCACTCGGCCAGCGCTCGTCGGCCGGTATGAGGTGGTCCACCGCCGCACGCAAAAAGGCCGCTTCGCGGTCGTTGAGATACTGAAAGCTCGCCGGCGCTTGCGCGCCCTCGGCGGCGACCGCCGCGGGCGTCGCCAGACCGGCCGGGGCCACGCCGAGCGCGCCCAGGCCGCCCATCATCTGCAGGAACTTACGTCGGGTAACCCCATCCATGGCTATAGTCCCTCAGCCGCCCTCGGCGGCCGGCTGTTCTGCTTGTTCGTTGTCGCCCTCGTTGTCGGACTCGTCCGCCTCGTCCTCATCGTCGGGCTCGCGTCCCGAGTGGCCGGTGGTGGTCTCCGCCGTGGTGCCCGGCCCGGCATGCGCCTCCTGCGCCGGATGCGGCGGGGGCGGGTCGTCCTCCGGTGCCGCGAGCGCGGTGCTGCCGAGCGCCACACCCGCCACGGCCGTCACGCACAGGGCACTGCGTCTCAACACCGCCGCCAGCCCGTCCCGACTCATGGCATCTCCCGATCGCGCGACCCATGGAGGGCGCTTGCTGTTTCAGCGACTTGTCCGCACAGATGATGCTAAGCAAAGCCGATCGCCCGGAGGCTGTCAAAGCCGTGAACGGCGCCGTTTATGCCGACCGCGGCACACGGTAGACTGCCGCCCCCTACCTGAAGAACAACCGTGACCGAGGAATCCCGATGCGCAACTCCGCCCTCGCTCTGCTGCTCGCGCGACTGATGCTGGCCGCCATCTTCATCATTGCCGGACTGAGCAAGGTCTTTTTCTTCAACGCGACCGTCGGCTACATCGCCAGCAAGGGCCTGCCGCTGCCGCAGGTGCTGCTGGTGCTCACCATCGCCATCGAGATCGTCGGCGGGCTGATGCTCGCCCTGGGGCTGCGCGCGCGCCTGGCGGCGCTGGTGCTGTTCCTGTTCCTGATTCCGGTGACCTACTACTTCCACCCCTTCTGGGATGCCTCGCCGGCCGCGATGCGCCAGGAGCTGAACCAGTTCCTCAAGAACCTCGCCATCATGGGGGGGATGTTGTACGTGATGGCGGCCGGGCCCGGGCGCCTGCGCCTCGGGCAGGAATAGGCGCCCGCGGGCGGGAGGGCTCGCCCGCCGCTGTACCGAAACAAGGGCAAGGCGTGTGGCAGGTCGATTCGGGCGGCGCTGGCCGCGCGGCGTCGGTCACTCGGGCTGTTGCAGGCGGCGATAGAGCGTGCGTCGCCCGATCCCGAGCATGGCGGCGGCGCGGCGCTTGTTACCCGCGGCCTGCTCCAGCACGTAGCGAATATAACGCCGCTCGACCTCTGCGAGGGTGGGTAGCATGGCGCCTTCGATTAGGCCGGGCGGCACCGGCGACGGCGACAGCGGCGGATCGGCATCGGCCGGACGCACCGCGGCAGCCCCGCCGCGCCGGCGCATGCGCTCGGGCAACGCCGCCGTGCCGATTTCCTCGCCCGGGGCGAACACCACGGCACGCTCCATGGCGTTCCAGAGTTCGCGCACGTTGCCCGGGAAGTCATAGCTGTGCAGACGCTCCAGCACCGCCGCCCCCAGCCGGGGCGTCGTGCGGCCCAGCGCCTCGGCGTGCCGCGCCACGAACACGCCGGCCAGCAGCTCCACATCCTCACCGCGCTCGCGCAGCGGCGGCACGTGCATATGAAAGGTCTCGAGGCGGTAGTAGAGGTCGTCACGAAAGCGGCCCGCCCGCACCTCCGCCTCCAGGTCGCGGTTGGTGGCCGCCACCACCCGCACATCCACCGGGTACTCCTGCTCACTGCCGAGCGGCCGTACCGCGCCCTCCTGCAGGATGCGCAGCAGCTTGGCCTGCAGCGCCAGCGGCATCTCGCTGATCTCGTCGAGCAGCAGCGTGCCCCCTACGGCCTGCGCGAACAGTCCGCGCCGCGCCTGCTGCGCGCCGGTGAAGGCGCCTGCCGCATGGCCGAAGAATTCGCTCTCCAAGAGCTCCGCCGGCACGCCGGCACAGTTCACCGCCACGAAGGGGCGGTCGCGCCGCTCACTCTCGCTGTGCAAGGCCCGCGCGACCAGTTCCTTGCCGGTGCCGCTCTCGCCCGACACCAAGGCGGGGCCGGTGGCCTTGGCCACCCGCCGCACTTCGTCGAACAGGCGCTGCATCGGCGGACTACGGCCGATCATGCCGTGGAAGTTGCCGCCCACCAGTGAGCGGTAGCGCGCAAGTTCCGCCTGTAAACGCCGGTGCTCGACGGCCCTGTGCAGGTGCACCGGCAGCCGATCCAGATCCAGCGGCTTACACAGGCAGTCGTAAGCGCCCGCGCTCAACACCTGGGCGGCAGCGGCGATCTCGGCGGGCGGCAGCAACACCACGCAGGCGGGTGCGCCGCTCGGCCGCGCGTATTCCAGCAGGCGCAGACAGCCGCCGCCGAGCGGCAGCCCGTTGACGATGGCGTCGATCCCCCCTGCAGCGGCACGCGCCACCCCGTCGACTAAATCGCCCGTCTCGATGATCTGCATGCCGGCACTTTCGAGCAGGCGCACGAGCTGACCGCGCAACGCGCAATCCGGCTCCACGATCAGTATCCGACCCATGTACAAGAAGCTCCCTTTATGGCGCATGTGTATTTATGACACATGATTATGTCGAACCGCACCCCACGGTACCCCGCTGCGAACTGGAAAACGACGACTTAGCTCATGGCATCCGTCTTGCAATCAGGCTCTCCAGTGTCTTAACGATGAAGATGAGGAGGATTTAATGCCTACGCGCACCACGCTTACCGGATCGTTCGCCGCCGCCGCCCTGGCCGCGGCCATGGCCTTTACCCTGCCCGCGATGGCGCAGGAAGGCGGGTATGGCCAACCCGATGGCGCCCAGGGTCAACCGATGCCGCCGGCGGCTCAGCCCGAGCCGCAGCTGCAAGCCGAGGATCTGGACGACGAACAGCTCGAGGCCTTCGCGGCGGCGTTCGTCGAAGTGGATAAGATCCGCGCGCAGTACGAGCCGGAACTGGAGCGCTCCGAGGATCCGCAGCAGGCGATGGAGATCCAGCGTCAGGCCAATGAGGAGATGATTCAGGCGATCGAGAACGAGGGGCTGGATCCGCAGACCTACAATGCCATCGCCATGGCGGCCGGGCCCGATGAGCAGCTGCGCAACCGACTGCTCGACATGATCGAAGAGAAGCAGCAAAACTAAGCCCGACAACGCGGTGCGCGACGAGGTCGACGCCCGCGCGAGTTGCCGTACCGGCGGGAATCTTCGCAAGGGGGTTCCCGCTTTTCTTTGCGAGGCCCTCCCGGCGCGAAGCTCTCCCAGCGCGAAACCCTCCCAGCGCCTCCATCGCCGCAGCCTAGGCGCCGCGCAGATAGCGCTCCAGGCGGGCGACGCCCCGCTCCAGCTCATCCATGCCCGTGGTATAGGCGAACCGAAGATGCGTCGCTGCGCCATGGGTACCGAAATCCACGCCGGGCGTCACGGCCACTTTGGCCTCCTCCAGGAGGCGCAGGGCGAATGCCAGGCTGTCGTCGGTGTACCGACCGCAGCCCGCGTAGACGTAGAACGCCCCTTCGGGCGCCGGCCCAACCTCGAAGCCCAGCGCATCCAAGGCCGGTACCAAATAGTCCCGCCGCTGCTTGAACAGTAGCCGGCGCCGTTCGTACTCGGCCAGCGCCGGCGGCGACAAGGCCGCCAGCGCGGCGTACTGCCCGGGCGTCGGCGCGGCCAAGAACAGATTTTGCGCAAGCCGCTCCACCGCGGCCGTGTAACCGGGCGGCACCACGAGCCAGCCGACCCGCCAACCGGTCATATGGAAGTACTTGGAGAAGCTGTTGATCACGAAGCTCGGTTGAGCCAACGCCAAGGCGGTTCGCGGTGCCTGTTCATACACCAGCCCCTGATAGATCTCGTCCACCAGCAGATGCGCGCCGCGCGCCGTCACATCCCGCGCGATCGCGGCCAGGGCCGCCGGCTCGATCAACGTGCCGGTGGGATTACTGGGCGAGGCGACCATCACCGCGCGGGTGCGCGGTCCAAAGTGGCGCGCGACCGCTTCCGGGGTGAGCTGATAGCGCTGCGCGGCCTCTACGGGTACGGCGCGGGCCTCCACCGCCAACAGACGGGCGAAATTGCGGTTACACGGATATCCCGGATCGGCCAACAGCACCTCGTCGCCCGGATCCAAGGTCGCTGCCATGGCGAGCAACAAGGCCCCCGAGGCGCCGGGGGTGACGATCACGCGCTCACTCGCCACCGTCACGCCGAAGTGCTCAGCGTAATAGCCCGCGATCGCTTCCCGCAGCGCGGGCAGGCCCAACGAGGGCGTGTAATGCGTGCGGCCCTCCGCCACCGCGCGCGCGGCCGCCTCGCTCACCAGGGCCGGCGTCGGCAGGTCGGGTTCGCCGATCTCCATGTGCACCACATGGTGCCCGGCGGCCTCCAACTCACGCGCCCGCCCGAGCAGGGCCATGACGTGGAACGGCTCGATGGCGGCGGCGCGCGCCGCCACACGCGCCTCAGCCGGCATCGGCCTCCGCCTCGCAAGCAGCCGCGTGCAGGCGCCGAACCAGATCGAGGTCCACGAACTCGGCGCCGTGGGCCTCTCCGGCCAGCACGCGGCACGCCGCGCCCGGCTCGCCCAGTTGATCGACCACCAGCTGGGCGCCGCTGAAGTCATGGTCGCGCGTGTAGCCGTTGACCGTGATCAGGGTCGGCACCCCGGAGCCCAGCGACGAGCGCAGGCCGTTCTCCGAATCCTCGAACGCCACACACTGCAGCGGATCGAGGTCCATCTGCTGCAAAGTGTAGTGATAGATGGCCGGATCGGGCTTCTTGGCCGGCACGATGTCGCCCGCCGCGATCACCTCGAACCAGGACGCCGCATCCGGCGCCAGCGCGTTTTCCAACAGCGCATGGACGTTAGCCGGCGTGGTGGTGGTGGTGATCGCCAGGCGCAGACCGGCGGCGCGGGCCTCCTCCAGCAGGCGCCGCACGCCGGCACGGAGCGGGATGCCCCCCTCGGCCAGCAGGCGGGTGTAGTGGGCGGTCTTGGCGGCATGCAACCCGGCGATGAAGCCGTCGAGGTCGGCGGGGCGCTGGAAGTCGGGGCGATACCGGTCGAGGTAGTAGCGTATGCGCTCCTTGCCGCCGGTCACCGTCAGCAGCTCGCCGTACAGATCGGGACTCCAGTCCCAATCCAAGCCCGCGTCGGCGAAGGCCGCATTGAATGAGACGCGGTGCCCATCGCGCTCCGTATCGGCCAAGGTACCATCCACATCGAACAGGAGCGCTTGGAGTTCGTGCATATCTTGCATTGCCCTTGTGGTCAAAACCCCATAGATTAGCCCACCTCGCGCGGGCAATCACGCCGGCAGGCGCGGCATGACCCTTGCACGCACCTCGGCTATCTGCTATAGAACCGCGTCTTTTGACACACCCTGCACGCAGGAGAGAGAGCAGCATGACGGCGAAGAAGAGCACCGCGGCGGACAACAAGACCACCGCGGCCGGGAACCCCAAGGAAAATCCTCAGGGGAACAATGCCTTGGAGGGTGTGAAGAAGTTCACCCCGTACGAGGCGAAGGGCGACGAGGAGTACATGAACGAGTCGCAGAAGGCCCACTTCCGCGCCATGCTGGTTGCCTGGAAGCGGGAACTGATGGAAGAAGTGGACCGCACTGTGCACCACATGCAGGACGAGGCGGCCAACTTCCCCGACCCCAACGACCGTGCGACGCAGGAGTCCGAGTTCACCATGGAACTGCGCACGCGCGACCGCGAACGCAAGCTGATCAAGAAGATCGACGAGGCCATCAGCAAGATCGAGGCCGACGAGTACGGCTACTGCGACGTCTGCGGCGTGGAGATCGGCATCCGTCGTCTGGAGGCCCGTCCTACGGCGACGCTGTGCATCGACTGCAAGACGCTCGACGAGATCCGCGAACGCCAGATGGGCTAGATCCGCGGTAGCTTCCGCTTACCGCGCGGCCACTTCGGCGGCCGCGCGGCAGGCGAGCAAGGCCCACGCTCAACCCAACGCCCTCAGCCGTTCCCATTCTCCCCCTCGCGCTGATCCTGCTCCTCGCGCGGACGGCGACGCCGATCCGGTTGGATACGCAGGTGGTTGCTCTTCGCGAAATCCAAGATGAAGTTGAAGGACTGCGGGTCCTTCAGGTAGAGGTCCTGCTCCACCACCAGGCACCGCACCCCGCCGATGAGGCAAGGCCGTACGCTGTCGGCGTAATGCAGACGATGGTCGGGGCCGAAGCGCGCCAGATTGGCGGAGATGCGCTCGGCCCAGTCACTGGGACGAAAGCGTCGCCCGTCCTCCTGTACGCCCTCGATGATCAACCGATCTGAATCCGGCTCCATGCGGAGTTCTCCTGTCGCTTCCCTTTGACAGGGTCGTCGCTGCGCGGAAAAAATAGCGGCGCGTCGTCATGAACGAGCCGCGGGTGAGCGCACCGCCCCGATCCACTGCCGAGACGGCACGTCGCCAGGGCCAAGGCACCTCGCTGACATTGAGTTAGCGTGGCACAGCCGAACCGCCCTGTCAGGCCGCGGCCGTTGCTTTTTTTCCACCGCCGCCTCGGGATACGCCACCAAGGACCTAGCCCATGCCGGCTCCGCCGCCATCTGACCCTGCGATGGACGCCAACGCCCCCTATTGCGGGCGCTTCGCCCCCTCGCCCACCGGCCCGCTGCATTTCGGTTCCCTGGTGACCGCGCTCGGCAGCTATCTGCGCGCGCACCGCGCGGGCGGCCGCTGGTTGGTGCGCATGGAGGACCTGGATCGGCCGCGGTGCGTGGCGGGCGCGGCGGACGACATCCTGCGCACCCTGGAGGCCTACGGATTCGAGTGGGACGGGGCGGTGCTCTATCAGGGCACCCGCGACGAGGCCTATCGCGCGGCACTCGAGGCGCTCGCCCGCCAGGGCGCCGTGTACGGCTGCGCCTGCAGCCGAAAGGACCTGGCCGGGCAGCGCATCTACCCCGGCACCTGCCGCGCCGGGGTGGGGGCCGGGCGCACCGCACGCGCGGTGCGCGTGCGCACCGAGGGCAGCCGGGTCTGCTTCCACGACGTGTACCAGGGGCGGATCTGGCACGACGTCGAACACGAGGCGGGCGACTTCGTGCTGCGCCGCGCCGACGGCTATTTCGCCTATCAGCTCGCGGTGGTGGTCGACGACGCCGAGCAAGGCGTCACGGAGGTGGTGCGCGGCGCGGACCTGCTCGGCTCCACGCCGCGCCAGATCCATCTGCAGGGCCTGCTCGGGCTCGCCACGCCGCGCTTTGCCCATCTGCCCGTGGTGGTCAACGCCGCGGGCGAGAAGCTGAGCAAGCAGACTCACGCCCCGCCCATCGAGCGCGCGCGCGCCGCGCCGACCCTCTGGCAGGCGCTACGCGCGCTGGGCCAACCGGTGCCCGAGGAACTGGCGGAGGACCTCGCCGAGGTATGGGCGTGGGCGCGAGCCTCATGGGAGGACGCGCGCGTGCCGCGCAACCTCAGGGTCGACTATCCGGCCCCGCCCGATGCCTGAGCTTCGGCCACCCGGCATGGACGAGCGCGTTCGCCGCGCGCCATACTCTTGCTATGTCTACGACTGAACCCGACTTTCTGCGCGCCTACCGCGGCGGCTTCACCGGTGTGCTGCGCTGGCCGCAACTCGAGGGCTTGTGGGAGACGGTGCGAGCCGCGCCGGACGGCTGGTACATCTACGCGACCGGCGAGCCGCCACCGCGCGAACCGGCCTCGCCGGAGGATCTGGTGCGCTTCTTGAGCGAACTGGACGCGCTCCTGCGGCGCGACCACGCCCATGACTATTGCGGCATCGTCTATGCCGACGACCTCCGCCGCCCCGCCTTCATCAAGGTCTACGACCCGAACAACCTCGGCAGCGTGTGCGGCAGCGCCCCCGGCGGGCCGCCGCCGCCCGCCTGGGTACTCTCGACCCTGATCCCCGTGGAACTGGCCACGGCCTTGCCGCAGCCGGCCGGGCGGCGCCGCTGGTGGCAGAGCCTGTTCGCTCGCCGCGTCTAGGCAGGCCCACGCGCCTCTACATCGTGATTCTGGCGTGCGAAATCCGCCGAATCGTGCTATGTTCCCGCTCGAGATCAAGGAGTGGCCAGCCAGGCACCCTTCTCCCCAATAATTACAACGCGTTACATCAGTCGGCCAGCTTACGATTCGATGCTTTCGGCGCCAGTTGGACGCCGGGAATGACGGTGGATACTGTTTTGGGGAGCCATAATCCACATGGCGGGTAACACGCTTGCGCCTGTTATCGATTTCCTCGCCGCGCATGCGCCCTTCAGCGCCATGCCGGAAGAGGAGCTGCGCCATCTCGCCCAGCGCCTGCAGCTGGCCTTTTTCGCCCAAGGCGAAGTGCTGGCCGCGCCCGACGACGGGGCCGCGGCGCGCCTGTACATCATCAAGCAAGGGCGCGTGGCCGGCGAGCCGGCGGGCGATCCCGCCGGCGGTCAGGACGCATGGGAGCTGGGCGCGGGCGAGGCGTTCCCGATCGGCGCGCTGATGGCGGGGCGGCCGGTCACCATGGTGCACCGCGCCACGCAGGACACCTTCTGCTTCGAACTCGCGCGCGACGACTTTCTCGAACTCCTGCAGCGCAGCGCTCACTTCAAGGACTTCTGCACCCGACGCCTCGCCAACCTGCTGGACAATGCGCTGCGCCATGTGCAGACCGCCTGCGCCGCGCAGGTCACCGAGCGACAGCCCTTGACCACCCCGCTGCAAACCTTGGTGCGTCGCCGCCCGGTCCGCTGCCGGCCACAGACGTCGATCCGCGCGGCACTCGAGACCATGCAGCGCGAGCGCGTCGGCAGCATCGTCGCCTGCGATGACGACGAGCGGCCGGTGGGCGTGTTCACGCTGCACGACCTGCTCGACCGCGTCGCCCTGCCCGAGCACGACCTCGACGCGCCCATCGCGAGCGTGATGACTCACGGCCCGCTCAGCCTGCCGGCGCAGGCGCTCGCCCATGAGGCCGCGCTGCTGATGGCGCGCGAGGGCTTCGGCCACGTGTGCATCGTGGAAGGCGATCGTCTAGTGGGTGTGGTGTCCGAACGCGACCTGTTCGCCTTCCATCGGCTGGGCCTGGTCAACCTCACGCGCGCCATCCTGCACGCGCACGATATCCCGGCGCTGAAGGCCCTGTCGGGCGACGTGCACCGCGCCGCCCATCAGCTGCTCGCGCAGGGCGCGCAGGTCGACCAGATCACGCGCATCATCACCGCCCTGAACGACCACATCACGCGGCGCGTGATCGAGCTGTGCGACGGCGACCAAAGCCCGCCCTTCACTTGGCTCGCCTTCGGCAGCGAGGGCCGCCACGAGCAGACCCTGCGCACCGACCAGGACAACGGCATCCTGCTCGCCGAACCGCTGGACGAGGCCGGGCGGGTGGCGGTGTTGGTCCGCGCGCGGCGCATCAACGAGGCCCTGGCCGAGTGCGGCTTCCCGCTGTGTCCCGGCAACATCATGGCCTCCAACCCGGAGCTCTGCCTCACCGCCGCCGAGTGGCGTCAGCGTTTCGATCGCTGGATCGAACAGGGTTCGCCCGAGCACCTGCTCAAGGTCAGCATTTTCTTCGATCTGCGCGCCCTGCTCGGCGACGAACCGGCGGTGGACGAGCTGCGCGCCTGGATCCTGGAGCGGGCGGGACGCACGCCCCGCTTCCTGCGGTTGATGGCCGAGAACGCGCTGCGCAATGCACCGCCCCTCGGCCTGATCCGCGACTTCCAGGTCAGCAGCGGCGGCGAGCACCCCAACACGCTGGACCTCAAAGGCCAGGGTGCGATGCCCTTTAC
The DNA here is from genome assembly GCA_013348725.1 of Ectothiorhodospiraceae bacterium 2226. Lineage (NCBI taxonomy): Bacteria > Pseudomonadati > Pseudomonadota > Gammaproteobacteria > Chromatiales > Ectothiorhodospiraceae > Ectothiorhodospiraceae bacterium 2226. Next base: position 2,676,323 of record CP054689.1, on the reverse strand, counting down.
CGATGCGGCGCGCGTCTACGCCCTGGCCCACGGCATCCGTGAGACCAATACCGCGCGGCGCCTGCTCGCCCTCGCGGAGGCCGACCACCTGCCCCGGAGCGAGACGGCGGCCTGGATCGACGCCTACCACTTCATCCAGCTCCTGCGCCTGCGTCAGCATCACGACCAGGAGCGGGCCGGCGTGGCGCTCGACAACCACCTGGACCCCGACACGCTCAACGAGCTGGATCGGCGCATCCTCAAGGAGAGCTTTCGCCAGGCGCGCAAGCTGCAGGCTCGGCTCGGCATGGACTATGCCCTGTGAAATGGTGGCCCGGCCGCCTTCGCCCGCGCCTGAGCGAGGCACAGCGCGCGCGCCTGGACGGCTGGCGCGCGCGCAGGGCGCGCGACGAAAGTGCACCGGCGGACGCCTATCTGGTGGTGGACCTAGAGACCGGCGGGCTCAACTTGCGGCGCGATCGGGTGCTATCCATCGGCGCCGTACCGGTCGACGCAGGGCGCCTGCAACTCGGCCGCGCCATGCACCGGGTACTGCGTCAGGACGCGCCCAGCGAGCGCGAGAACATCCTGGTGCACGGCCTGGGCCCGACGCAGCAACTGGCCGGGGAACCGCCCGCCGAATGCCTGCTCGACTTTCTCGAACTGGCCGAGCGGCGCACGCTGGTGGCCTACCACGCGCCGTTCGATGCGGCGTTCCTCACCCGCGCGCTGCGCCGCCACTTAGGGGTGCGCGCGCTGCCGAACGTGTGGCTGGACCTCGCGCGCCTGCTGCCGGCCCTGTTTCCCGGCGCGCCGGCGGGGCAGGCCTCGCTGGACGACTGGCTGGCACGCTTTGGCATCCCCGCGCTTCAGCGCCACAGCGCGCATGCCGATGCACTGGCAGCGGCGCAACTGTTTCTGATCGCGCTCAACAAGGCGCGCTCGCAAGGGCTGGCCGGAGCGGGCGCCCTATGCGCCCAGGCCGAGGCCTGTGACCGATTCCCCGCCGGCGGGGGCATTAGCGGTGTCTGATCAGCGGGCCGGCCCGCTGATCGCATAAATATAAAAGGGGCTCGATGTGCAAACCGATGACAAAAAGCAGGCGTATTGGGATAAAAACCTACGCCTGACAGCAGTACTGCTGGGGATTTGGTTCGTCGTCACGTACGTGGTCGTGTTCTTTGCACCGGCGATCAACCAGATCAGCTTTCTGGGTTTTCCGCTCGCGTTCTACATGGGCGCCCAGGGGGCCTTGATCATTTATGTCGCGATCATCGCCTACTACGCCTGGACCATGAACCGCCTGGACCGCGAGTACGGCGTCGCCGAGGAGGAGAACTAAAAAATGGCGACCGACAAGTTTATTGCCAACCTCCCCAAGATCTACGGGCTGTACACCGGCGGTTTCCTCGCCTTCGTGGTCGTGTTGGGCATCCTCGAGATGTTCGGCCTGCCGCAGCGGGTGATCGGCTGGATCTTCCTCGCCGCCACCATCGGTCTGTACGCCGTGATCGGCATCATCTCGCGCACCAGCGAGGTGTCCGAGTACTACGTCGCAGGGCGCAAGGTGCCGCCCGTGTTCAACGGTATGGCGGTGGGCTCCGACTGGATGTCGGCGGCCTCCTTCATCGGCATGGCCGGTACGCTGTATGCGTTCGGCTATGACGGCCTCGCCTACGTGATGGGCTGGACCGGCGGCTACGTGCTGGTGGCGCTGCTGATCGCCCCGTACCTGCGCAAGTTCGGCCAGTACACCGTGCCCGACTTCCTGGGCGCGCGTTACGGCGGCAACATGGCCCGCACCATCGGCATCATCGCGGCCATCGCGGCGTCGTTCACCTACGTGGTGGCGCAGATCACCGGCGCGGGCATCATCACCAGCCGCTTCCTGGAGATCCCCTTCGAGGTCGGCGTGTTCGTGGGCCTGGCCGGCATCCTGGTGTGCTCCATGCTAGGCGGCATGCGCGCGGTGACCTGGACGCAGGTGGCGCAGTACATCATCCTGATCATCGCCTACCTGATTCCCATCGTGTGGATGTCCTACCAGGTGACGGGCGTGCCCATCCCGCAGCTCATGTACGGTGAGGCCCTGCAGCAAATCGCCGTGCTCGAGCAGCAGCTGGGGGTGACCAACCCGCACGCCGTGCCGTTCACCGACATGGACAAGCTCAACTTCATGGCCCTGACCTTCTGCCTGATGGTCGGTACCGCGGCCCTGCCGCACATCCTGATGCGCTTCTACACCACGCCCAGCGTGCGGGCGGCGCGCAATTCGGTGGGCTGGTCGCTGTTCTTTATCTTCCTGCTGTACTTCTCGGCCCCGGCCTATGCCGCGTTCGCGAAGCTGGAGGTGTACAAGAACGTGATCGGCACCCCCATCGCCGAGCTGCCGGCCTGGGTGGAATCGTGGGCACGGGTCGGCCTGGTGCGGGTCGAGGACGTGATGGGCGACGGTATCCTGCACCTGCAGGGTCTGACCCTGAACGCCGACGCCATCGTGCTCGCCACGCCGGAGATCGCGGGCCTGCCCTACGTCATCGCCGGCCTGGTGGCCGCCGGTGGTCTGGCCGCGGCGCTCTCGACCGCGGACGGTCTGCTGCTCACCATCTCCAACGCGCTGTCGCACGACCTCTACTACAAGATGGTCAACCCGCAGGCCTCCACCAAGAAGCGCCTCATGATCGCCCGCAGCCTGCTGCTGCTGGTGGCGGTGGTCGCCGCCGCGGTGGCGGCACAGCGTCCGGCCGGTATTTTGGCCATCGTGGCGTGGGCCTTCTCGCTCGCGGGGGCGGCCTTCTTCCCGGCCTTGGTCCTGGGCGTGTTCTGGAGTCGGGCCAACAAGGCCGGCGCCGTGGCGGGTATGATCGTGGGCTTCGGCCTCACGCTCTTCTACCTGATCGGCGTGCACTTCATGGGCATGGACAAGTGGTTCGGCATCAACGCCGTGGCGGCCGGCACGTTCGGCATCCCGGCGGGCTTCATCACCATGATCGTGGTGAGCCTGCTGACCCAGGCGCCCTCGCAGGAGGTGCGCAACTTCGTGCAGAGCGTGCGCTACCCGCGTCTGGATCAGGCCTAGCCCCACCGGCTGGGGGCAGGGACGCCCCGCCTCGGCCTAGACGCAACCCACCGGGCCCGGCTTCGGCCGGGCCCATTTTTTCGCGAGGGCTGTTTCGCACATGACGATGTTTCAACTCTTCCAGATCCTGCAACTGATCCTCGGCGCCATGATGTGGACGCTGATCGGGCAGGGTCTGCTGGCACTGTTGCTACGCGAGCGCCGGCACGAGAACTCGATCTACAAGGTGATGGGCTGGGTCACCTGGCCGGCCCGGGCACTGGCGCGGGCACTCACGCCCCGGGTGGTCGTTGATGAGCACATCCCTCTACTGGCATTCTTACTGATCATCATGGTCCGGGTGGGGTTGTACATGTGGTTCTACGCCCAGGGCTGGATTCCCACCATCGATGTGGCGGCGCCCTGAGGCTTGCGCCTCCCGCGCCACCGCTAATCAGGAGCACGTATGGCCGACGACAAGGTTTACGACATTCCAAAAGCGATCGCCCAGCGCGCGCATATCGATGCCGAGCGTTACCAAGCGATGTACCGCCAGTCCGTCGAGGATCCAGAGACGTTTTGGGCCGAGCAGGCTAAGACCTTCCTGACCTGGGACAAGCCCTGGGACAAGGTGCTCGACTGGGACTTCCACAAGGCGCACATCCGCTGGTTCGAGGGCGGCCAGCTCAACGTGACCGTCAACTGCCTGGACCGTCATCTGGCGCAGCGCGGCGACCAGACCGCCATCCTCTGGGAAGGCGACGACCCCAACGAAGACCGTAAGATCAGCTACCGCGAACTGCACGCCGAGGTGTGCCGCCTCGCCAACGTGCTCAAGGCGCGCGGCGTGAAAAAAGGCGACCGCGTGTGCATCTACATGCCCATGGTGCCCGAGGCCGCGGCCGCCATGCTGGCCTGCGCACGCATCGGCGCGGTGCACTCGGTGGTGTTCGGCGGCTTCTCGCCCGAATCGCTGAAGGACCGCATCCTCGACTCCGACTGCCGCGTGGTGATCACCGCCGACGAAGGCCTGCGCGGCAGCAAGGCCGTGCCGCTCAAGGCCAACACCGACAAGGCGCTCAGCCACTGCCCGGACGTACACACCGTACTGGTGTTGCGCCGCACCGGCGGCAACATCGACTGGGACGCCGAACGTGACATGTGGTACCACGAGGCGATGGCCGACGCCGCCGCCGAATGCGCGCCCGAGCCGATGGACGCCGAGGACCCGCTGTTCATCCTCTATACCTCCGGTTCTACCGGCAAACCGAAGGGCGTGCTGCACACCACCGGCGGCTACCTGCTGTTCGCCGCCATGACCCACAAATACGTGTTCGACTACCAGGACGGCGAGGTGTACTGGTGCACCGCCGACGTGGGCTGGGTCACGGGGCACACGTACATCGTGTACGGACCGCTCGCCAACGGCGCCATTTCGCTGATGTTCGAGGGCGTGCCCACCTATCCCGACGCCTCGCGCTTCTGGCAGGTGATCGACAAGCATCAGGTCAACACCTTCTACACCGCGCCGACCGCGATCCGCGCGCTGATGCGCGAGGGCGAAGCGCCGGTGAAGAAGACCCAGCGCACCAGCCTGCGCATCCTCGGTACCGTGGGCGAGCCCATCAACCCGGAGGCTTGGGAGTGGTACCACCGCGTGGTCGGCGATGGGCGCTGCCCGGTGGTGGACACCTGGTGGCAGACCGAGACCGGCGGCCACCTGATCACCCCGCTACCGGGCGCCACGAAACTCAAGCCCGGCTCGGCCACGCTGCCCTTCTTCGGCGTGGTGCCGGCCATCGTGGATAACGAGGGCAAGGTGCTGGAGGGCGAGTGTGAAGGCAACCTCGTCATCACCCGTCCCTGGCCGGGGCAGATGCGTACGGTGTACGGCGACCACCAGCGCTTCATCGACACCTACTTCAAGACCTACCCGGGCTTCTACTTCTCGGGCGACGGCGCACGCCGCGACAAGGACGGCTATTACTGGATCACCGGCCGCGTGGACGACGTGCTCAACATCTCCGGCCATCGCCTCGGGACCGCGGAGATCGAGAGCGCGCTGGTGCTGCACCCGGCCGTCGCCGAGGCCGCGGTGGTCGGTTACCCGCACGACATCAAGGGCCAGGGTATTTACGCCTATGTCACCCTGATGTCGGGCGCCGAGCCCACGGATGAACTGCGCAAGGAGTTGGTCGCGCAGGTGCGCAGCGAGATCGGCCCGATCGCCACCCCGGACGTGATCCAGTGGGCCCCGGGCTTGCCCAAGACCCGCTCGGGCAAGATCATGCGCCGCATCCTGCGCAAGATCGCCGGCAACGAAATCGACATGCTGGGCGATACCTCGACGCTGGCCGATCCCAGCGTGGTGCAAAGCCTGATCGACAACCGCGCCAACCGCTGACGCGGTGTGCCGCCCCGGCGATCCCCGCGCCGGGGCGGCCCTTCCCTACCTCGGCTGTACTCGCCCGCTTCGCACCTTGCCGCGCACGCCGACGCCGCCGCCCGCGGCTCCTCTACCGGCTGCTAGGCTGAAGGAGCCTGTGGGTTCTTAACGGTAAGGAGGGAGTCGATGGGACCACGTTTTTGGGGCCCCGCCGCCCTTTTCGCCCTGTGCCTGAGCAGCGTCGCCGGCGCGCACGATCACGGCGCCGCCTCGGCCAGCGACGGACTGGTGGTCATGCCCAGCGCGCATTCTGTGGACACCACCCTCGATCGCCTGACAAGCGCGCTGGAGGATAAAGGCCTCACCGTTTTCACTCGCATCGATCATGCCGCCGGCGCGGCCCGCGCCGGCCTCGAGATGCGCCCCACTCAGGTGCTGTTGTTCGGCAATCCAGCCATCGGCACACCGATCATGCAGTGTGCCCCTGCCGCTGCGGTCGACTTTCCGCAAAAGGCGCTGGTGTGGGAAGACGCTGAGGGGCGGGTCTTTTTGGCCTACAACGACCCGCAGTACCTCGCCGCGCGGCACCAGATCGAAGGCTGCGACGCCGAGCTCCAGAAGATGAGCGACGCGCTGGACAACTTCACGCGCGCCGCGACCGACGGCGGCGACTGACCCGTTTCTTCGGCGGCCCGGGCGCGAGATGCCCGCGGCCGTTCCTCCCGAGTCGGCGAAATTGGGACCCATCGCCGCTACGCGCATACCCCCGCCCTCTACACTTGCCGCGGCGCGCCCCCCGCCTCCACTGCCTCCCCGAACGGCCGACACACCCCAACATGCTACGTCTACTCGTGTCCGTGATCGCGCTGCTGTTCGCTACGGCCATTCTGCTCACGGGCATCGGTTTACTGAGTACCCTGCTCGGTCTGCGCGGCGCGCTCGCCGGCTTCAGCGACACCACGATCGGCGCCATTATGTCGGCCTACTTCGTAGGCTACATCGTCGGAACCTGGCTCTCGCCCCGCTTGATCCGCCGCGTCGGGCACGTGCGCGCCTTCGCTACTTTGGCCTCGATTGCATCGGCCAGCGTGCTGGCTCATGCGCTCATCATCGATCCCTGGATCTGGGCGGGGCTGCGCGTGGTCACCGGGATTTGCCTGGTGGGGCTGTACATGATCATCGAGAGCTGGCTCAACGCCGCCGCGCCCAACCATCGACGCGGCCAAGTGTTCGCGACCTACATGGCGGTCACCTTGGTCGCCATGGCCGCGGGGCAGTACCTCATCCTGGTGGCGGACATCGCGGACTTCGCCCTGTTCGCCCTGGTCACCGTCCTGATCTCCCTCTCGCTGGTGCCGCTCACCACCTCCACCGGCGCCGAACCGCACCGCGTAGGTGGCGCCCGCACCGGCCTCAAGCGTCTGTATGAGGTGTCGCCGCTCGGTATGCTGGGCGCGTTCGCCGCGGGGGTGACCAACGGCGCCTTCTGGGCCTTGGGTGCGGTGTTCGCCCACCGGACCGAACTGACGGAGGTCGCGATCGCCGCCTTCATGAGCGCGCTCATCGTCGGCGGTGCACTGCTGCAGTGGCCCATCGGGCGCCTGTCGGACCACGGCGAGCGGCGCGTGGTGCTGGTGGTGGTGGCGCTGCTCGCCGCATTGCTGGCCGCCGCCATCGCGCTGGCCGCCCACTACTGGCCGGCGGCCATGGCGGTGCTGGCCTTCTTCTACGGCGGCATGGTGTTCTCCATCTACAGCGTCAGCGTCGCCTGCGTGAACGACCACCTCGAGCCGCTGGAGATCCTGGAGGCCACCGGCGGGCTGCTGCTGCTCTACGGCATCGGCGCCATCATCGGCCCCCTGCTTGGCGGCGTGGCCATGGACCGCCTCGGCGGCCCCGCGCTGTTCGGGGGTATGGCCGTCATCCTGGCCCTGTTGGCCGCCTTCGGGCTGCTCCAGCTGCGCCGCCGCCACGAGGCGCCGCCGGAGCATCCCGAGCCCTTCGTGCCGCTGCACCGCACAACGCCCGCGTCGGTGCAGATGGACCCACGCGCGGACGCCGAACCCGAGCTCGACCTGCAGCGCTGATTGCGACACCTGGAAGCCGACGGCCGGCACCGATAAGCTTAAGGGAAACCTTCGGAGCGCTTCGGAGGCGCGAAGTACCCCGCTTTTTGTTCGCGTGGTCAGATACACCAGCATGGCGTTATCCAGACTTCCTATCAGCAACCGCCGGAGGTGCGAGATGCGCAGCTTCATCGACAATGCGGGCCAGGCCTGGGATGTGGCCGTGGGTAAGGAGTCGTACGGCAATCTGGTGCTCCTGTTCGCCCCGCGCGACGAGGAAGGTTACGTGCGCAAGACGGTGATGGGGGCTACCAGTCTGATCGATGCCGAGCGCGAGCTACGCACGCTGACCGAGCAGGATCTGCAGCGCCGCCTCGAGCATTCCGAGGAGTGGGATTGAAGCCGCGCACCCATCCCAGCGACGCCCCCTGCCCCTGCGGCTCCGGCGCGCCCTACGGCGCCTGCTGCGAGCCCCTGCTGAGCGAGCGGGAGGCAGCGCCCACGGCCGAGCGCCTCATGCGCTCGCGCTACACCGCGTTTGTCCTACACGACGCGCACTACCTGCTGAGATCCTGGCACAGCCGCACACGTCCACCCAATCTCAATGTGCCGTCCGACGGCGAGTGGCTAGGCTTGAAGGTGCTTGAAACCGAGGCGGGCGGCCCCCACGATCAACAAGGGACCGTGGAGTTCGTGGCCCGCTACAAGTACCGCGGCACGGCCGAGCGGCTCCACGAGCGCAGTCGATTCGAACGAGAGGAGGGTGCGTGGCGTTATGTGGATGCAGTGGACTTCCCCGAACCCGCGACGCGGGGAGCAGCGCGTCGCAGCAAGTCCGGCGGGCGACCGGCCTGATCAGGGGCTCGCGATGAAACACCGCCTGCGCGAGGGCGCCCCCGCGCCGGATTTCGAGCTACCCGATCAGCACGGACGTTTGCACCGGCTACGGGACTACCGCGGCAACTGGGTGCTGCTCTATTTCTACCCCAAGGACGACACGCCGGGCTGCACGACCGAGGCCTGCGCCTTCCGCGACGCCCTGCGCGAGTTCCAGGCACTCGACGCCCTGGTGCTCGGCGTCAGCCGCGACGGCCCACCGTCGCACGCGATGTTCGTCGACAAATATGACCTCAACTTTCCGCTGCTGGCCGACACCGGCACGAAAGCGGCCACGGCGTATGGGGCCGTGTGGGGCGTCGGGCCACTGAAGGCGATACGCCGGCAGAGTTTTCTGATCGATCCCGAGGGCCGCATCGCCCGCATCTACCGCAGCGTCGACGCCCCGCGTCACGCAGGCCAAGTGCTGGAGGACCTGCGCGCCCTGCGCCGAGCGGACGCCCCGCCGGCGCCTGGGTGAGCGAAACGCAGCGGCCATCGCGCGCTAGCGCACCGCGCTGCCCAGCGACACCACATGGCGGACCCCCTCGGCGACCGACAGGGACGCGGGCGCGACGCAGTGGGGGGCCAGCGCGAGCAGGCGCCCCGCCGTCGGGTTGGGCGCCGCGGGCAGGAACACCCACAGACGGCCGTCGTCCGTCGCCTCCGCCGTCACGAAGCCGAGTTCCTCGCGCCCTTCGCTGCGCACCCACACCACGCGTTTGAACAGCCCCTCCCCCTGCGGCTGCTGGTGCAGGACCTGCTGCACCGTGCGGTACATCAGGCCGAGCGTGGGCATGCGCGCGAGGCGCCGCTCCAGCGCATCCCACACCCAACGCCCCACGACCGTCGACAACAGCAGGCCGAACAGGTAGGTGCCGAGCACCGCGAGCAGAATCCCGAGGCCGGGCACATAGAACGGTTGCGCCGCCAGCCAGGTACCGGCGGCCAGACGCTCGATGTAGCGCGCGGCGGCCAGCACGGCCAACAACGGTAGGAGCGCGAGCGCGCCCGCGAGGAAGTGTCCCCAGAAATGGCCTCGTCGCATGGTGGATCTCTCCGCTTCTCGTTATTCGTTCGACGCGATCATAGGGCACCCGCTGCCGGCACGGCCAGCGGCCGCGCCGGCAGCCTCGCAAATAAAAGGGCGCTGCGGGAGCGGCCCCGCAGCGCCCGCGGACAGGGTATCGCGGCCTCAGGGCTTGAGGTACACGAAGCCTTCACGCGCCTGCAGGCGCGCCACCTCACCCACGCCCGAAGGGACCACGTGGGCCTCGGGCATCAATTCACTCTGATCGATGTCCCGGCTCTTGAGCGTAATGGCACACACGTTGAACTCGACTCCCTGCATCTCCAATTCCTGCACCGGGATGTCGAAGGGGTTGCCGTTGGCATCCGCCGCCCCCTGCATCAGGAAGTCGATCCCGGCGGCGTGCGTGACCACCTTGATCTGCGCATCGGGATTCACACTCAGGTGGTTGCGGATATTCCGCAAGGCGTCGCTGGCCTGCTCGACGCCCTCATTGACGTGGTACACGACCTTGTCGGGACCCACGTTGGCATCCTGACCGACCTCCTCCTGCGCCAGCGCCCAGCCGGCCACGCCCGCCACCACCATGGCCAGCAAGCCCGCTGCCCAACCGCGTCCGTTTCGTATCATCCTCAGACTCCTTCCTCTATTGTTGACCCCTTAACGGGATGCAATGGATGTGCCGGTGCCGGCGCACGCGTAAGCGCCTGAATCACCGCCCGTGCGGCCGGCTGCCGTGCAATGCGCAATCGCTCGCATTGCACTCTGCATGGCGCCCGGCGCCGCGGGGGGCTGTTAGACTCATCGACCATGATCGTCAGGAGCGACTTTCGCCCGGCCTGGTGGCTGCCCGGCCCGCACGCGCAGACCCTGTGGCCGCACCTCCTTCGCCGGCCGCGCGTGGTCCTGCACCGCGAGCGCCTGGAACTGCCCGACGGGGACTTCCTGGACCTCGACTGGAACAGCCGCGAGCGAGGTCCCCTTGCGCTGGTCCTGCACGGGCTCGAGGGCTCGAGCCGCTCGGGCTATGCGCGCGGCCTGCTGCGGGAACTGCACGACCGCGGCCTGCGCGGCGTGCTAATGCACTTCCGCGGCTGCAGCGGGGAACCCAACCGCCTTGCGCGCAGCTATCACTCGGGCGAGACCGGTGACCTCGCCCACGTGGTACGCGAACTGCGGCGCCGCGAGCCGCACACGCCACTGGGCGTGGTCGGCTTCTCGCTGGGCGGCAACGTGCTGCTGAAATGGCTGGGCGAGACCGGCGCGCGGCGGGAGGCGCCGCTCGTACAGGCTGCGGTGGCGGTGTCGGTACCCTTCATGCTCGCGGATGCGGCCGCGCGCCTCGAACGCGGTACCTCGCGCCTGTACCAGTGGGCGCTGCTGCGTACCCTCCGCCGCTCGCTGCGGCGCAAGCTGCGCCTGCGCGGCGGGACCCTCGACGCACGCCGGTTGCGCGCGCTGCGCAGCTTTCGCGCCTTCGATGAGCACGTCACCGCCCCGCTGCACGGCTTTGCCGGCGCGGACGAGTACTACCGCCTGGCGAGCAGTCGCCAGTACCTGCGCGACATCCGCGTGCCGACGCTGATTCTGCACGCGCGCGACGATCCCTTCATGTCCGCGGACTGTATCCCCGCCGCCGCAGAACTCTCCCCGCAGGTACGCCTCGAACTCGCCGAGCGCGGCGGGCATGTCGGTTTCGTGAGCGGCCGCTGGCCCTGGCGCCCCCATTACTGGCTGGAGCCGCGCATCGCGGACCACCTCGGCGTTCACCTTGCCGACCTCGCGCGGGAGACGGCAGCATGAGCGCAAACGGCCCGCGCGCAGGCGTCGGCGCGCTGGTCATCCACGACGGTCGAGTCCTGCTGGTGCGCCGCGGCGCAGCGCCGCATCAGGGTGAGTGGGCGATCCCCGGCGGCAAGGTTGAGCTCGGCGAGACCCTGCAGCAGGCGGCCGCACGGGAAGTGCTGGAAGAGACGGGCCTGCGTATCGCCGCAGGGGAACCCGTTTACGCCTTCGACGTCATCGAGCGCGACGCCCTGGGGGCGGTATGCTTCCACTACGTCGTGGTAGACCTCGAGGCCCGGTACCTCGGCGGCGAACTCCGCGCCGACAGTGATGTACTGGATGCGGCCTGGCTGCGCCCGGACGAACTCGTGGACCTGCCGGTCAACGCCGTCACCCTGACACTGCTCCGCCGCTGTGGGTTCACGTCGTGAGCGCGACCCAAGGCGCAGATCACCGCGTGGTGGCGGCGTGTGGGCGGGTTCCTGGCCTTCATCGGGCTGTTTGGGCACACTAGCGGCGCTCGGGGCCGTCGCCGCCGCGCGGCCACAAGAACAACCAACACAGATCGGACCATGCTCAACGCCATCGCCCTGCGCACGCTCCTGCTACCGCTCCTGCTAGCCGTGCTCGCCCTGAGCGGCTGCGCCTCCGCGCCGCACCCTGTCCCCGCGCCGCCCTCGGTGTCACCGGCGCCGCCGCCCGACGTGGTACGACGCTTGATGGCTCAGCACGACGAATGGGCCGGGACGCCCTATCGGCTCGGCGGTAACAGCCGCCGCGGGATCGACTGCTCGGCCTTCGTGCAGACCACCTACGCCGAGCGCTTCGGTCACCGACTGCCCCGCTCCACCGAGGATCAGGCACGTCACGGGCAGCCCGTCCGCCGCGATCAACTGCAAGCCGGCGACCTGGTGTTCTTCCGCACCGGCCGCAAGACCCGGCACGTGGGCATCTACATGGGCGATAGCCGCTTCCTGCACGCCTCGACCAGCCAGGGCGTGACTGTCTCCCGCCTCGACAATCCCTACTGGACCTCCGCCTACTGGATGTCCCGCCGCCCCTGAGCGGCACCGCGCGACGAAGGCCCTCGCGCTAGCGTAAGACGTTCCGCAAGCGGCGCAGGTCTGCCAGTTCGTCCCGATCGTCCGCAAGTAGCCGGCGCGTGCCGCCGCACAGGTCAACCTGCCCGCTCACGTGGACATAAAAGAGGTAGCGCCCGCCCACCGCCAGATCGATGGCGCAGTGGCCCGGATGCACGGGCTCACTCCAAACCGCCGACGGAGACGCCGGATAACCCTTGTAGGCTTCCTCCACCGCCACCGTCGCTGCGACGGCCGCCGCCGCGTCGAACAGCGGCCCAGGATGAGCCGCGTCCCGCACCGTGACGACGCGGCCGACGAACACCTCGGCCGCCGCGCCGTAGTGCCCCTCGACCGAGTCGGGCAGACAACTGCACGCGCTCCCGAGCGTCGGCACGATGAACAGTGCGCCACCCACCACCGCCTGAATGCAACTCACTCGCGCCGCCACCGGCCCTCCCCTCGCTGTACCGCCGCTGCCCCCAGCACCGCCAAAGCCGTTTCGGGCCTATCATATCGTTTGCATCGCAGACAGTCGGCTGTCGATTGCCGTCCGCCCCGTTCGATAAGAACAATAAGAAGATCGATCCAAGGAGGAACGCCCATGGCCTCAACGAACCACGTCTCAGCAGCCAAGGCCCACCCGCACGTGGTCGTGCTCGTCGGCACCCGCAAAGGCGCGTGGCTGTTTCACGCCTCGCCGGACCGCCAGGACTGGCGGGTGGATGGCCCGCACTTCCTCGGCCAGATCATCCACCACCTGGTGCTCGACCCGCGCGACCGTCGCACGCTGCTCGCGGCGGCGAAGACCGGCCACCTGGGCCCTACCCTGTACCGATCAATGGACCTCGGCGCCACATGGCGCGAGGCGACCCGGCCGCCGGCGTTCGCGCCCGCACCCAATGGCCAGGGGCGCGCGGTGGACCATACCTTCTGGCTCACCCCCTGCCATGCCGATGAGCCGCAGGCGTGGTACGCCGGCACCTCGCCGCAGGGCCTGTTTCGTTCCGAGGACGGCGGCGATACCTGGGCGCCCTACTCGAGCCTCAACGACGACGCGCAATTCCGCGCGTGGATGGGCACCGTGCAGGACGGCACGCCGGATGGTCCGAAGCTGCATTCCATCATCGTCGACCCGCGCGACCCGGCGCACCTGTATATCGCCATGTCGGGCGGCGGCGTGCACGAGTCGCGCGACGCCGGACGAAGCTTCACGCCGCTCATCAAGGGCCTCGCGGTGGTACCCGGCTTCGACCCGGCGGAGCCCACCTTTCATGACCCGCACTGCGTCCAACTCTGCCCGAGCAATCCGGACCGCCTGTATCAACAGAACCACTGCGGCATCTATCGCCTCGACCGGCCGGACGACGCCTGGGTGCGCATCGGCCGCGCCATGCCGCGCGAGGTGGGCGACATCGGCTTTCCCATCGTGGTGCACCCGCGCGATGCCGACACCGCATGGGTGTTTCCGATGGACGGCACCGATGTCTGGCCGCGCACCAGCCCCGGCGGCACGCCCGCGGTCTACGCCACGCACGACGGCGGCCAGAGCTGGCAGCGCCATGATGCGGGACTGCCGCTCGAGCAGGCCTGGTGGACCGTCAAGCGCCAGGCGATGACCGCCGATGCGCAGGACCCGGTCGGGCTGTACTTCGGCACCACCAGCGGAGAGCTATGGATGAGCGCCAACGAGGGGGCGCAATGGCACTGTGTCGCGCGCCACCTGCCCGAGATCTACTCCGTGGAAGCGGGCCTGCTCGATTAGTGGCCGCTGACATGAACGTACTGATCCCAACCCCGCTCCAGTCCTACACGGGCGCCGACCGCGTGCAGGCGCGAGGCGCGACCCTGCACGAGGTGCTCACGGACCTCGACCAGCGCTACCCCGGCTTCCGGTTCCGCATCATCGACGAACAGAACCGCATGCGCCCGCACATGCGCTTCTTCGTCAACGGCGAAGCGGTGTTCGACCTTTCGCGCCCGCTCGCAGAGCAAGACGACGTGGCGATCGTGCAGGCCTTGAGCGGTGGGTGATGCGCGGGCTCAGAATCCCGCGCCGGTCAGCCAGGCGTAGCCGTCCAGCGTGACGCCGATGCCCAGCCCGTAAGGCAGGTGGGTGATGGTGCTGGCCAGGACCGGGCGCGTGCCGGGAAGGGGACGGCGTGCGAACACGCCCCAGCCGAAGGCTGGGAACAGAATGAACCACGGCAACAGCGAGGTAATGAAGCCGTACACGATGGCCGGCACGATGTGGCTGCTCGGCGTGGGGATACCGGTCGCAAGAAAAAACAACGGGTACACCAGGGCGACGCAGCCGCCGCCCACCAGATAATGGAACACCATCCCCGCGCGCGCCTCGCCCTCGCGCGCCGGCGACTCGGTGATCTCGCTGTGAGCGAAGCGCAGGCGCCCCCAGCCGAGCACCCAGCGACCGATGAGCGCGGCGGTCACCCCGCTGTGGATGCCGGTGGTGCGCTTGTTCCAATCGTCGACCAGATCCATCCACCAGGAGCCGAGCAGGCCCCCGGCGAACGCTACCAACAGGAATTCCACCTTACAGCCCCCCCTCACCCACGCTCTCGACGTCCGGCGCCGACAGCGAAGCTTTTACCATGGTACGCGCAAGCACCGCGGTGACATCCACCAGCGTCTTGTCGCGCTGGGTGGTAGGAATCAGCGGCAACTCGGTGCAGGCGAGCAGCACGACCGGCGCGCGCAGCCCCTCCAGGACGCGCGCGAACTTGCCGAAGGTCTCGGCACGCTGCGGCCCGTAGCGCTTGACGCACTGGATGATCTCGTCCAACAACGCGGGCTCCTCCGGCGTCTCCAGGCGCACGTCGCGCGCCAGCGGCGTGTAGGCCGACCAGCGATCGAGCGCCATCACCCGACTGATCGACAAGATGGCGGCCTCCTCCACCCCCTCGGCCTGGAGGTAAGCGCGCACCGCGTCGACGATGGACACGAAACGCGCGTTGAGCTGCAAGTCCGCAATCCGGTCGGCGTAGTAGTGCAGCGCGTTGCACGCGATGCAGAACAGGTCGACGCCGGCGGCATCCATGGTAAGCAGCGTCTGGCGTAAAACCTCCCACAGCCGCTCCTCGTTGCCTTCGAGGTCCATGGCGAGACCGAGCTCGGGCACCGAGAAGACCGTGACATCGGGGGCGTCAAGGTCACCGCGGTAGGCGGCGCCCAGCATCGCCCGGTTCGCCGCCAGCATCTTGCTCCACAGATCGAGGCCGGCCTCCGGCCCGGCGCCTGTGATGATCCCGAGCCGCCGGCGGGCAACAGGAGCGGCCCATGCCGCCCTCGCCTCATCCCCCATATTTCTTCCTCTCAAACGTGCCAACAGGCTTCGGTGACCACGTCCCCGTCGGCAAAATAGTTGAAGATCGGCGTGCTGTTGCCGAGTACATGCTTCGAAACGTAAACGCCGAAGCGAATCCGATTCGAATAGATCGCGTTGAAGATATTGACCACGATGTCGGGCGCGTAGTCGCTCGTGACCTGCTTGAGGAAGGTTCCGAGAATCAGGTTGCACTTTGGATTCGGTCCTTCCTTCACCACCAGCATCTCCTGATCAGGGCCCTGTACGGCGTAGACGCGGCCGGGCGGTTCTGCCTGACACGTGGCCCGATTGATACAGCGCACCAGCGCTGGATCATCGGGACTTACGACGAGAAAGGTCTCGGGACTGCGCTTGGCGAGCTTGCGCAGCGTCGTGGAGGCCTTGTTGCGCATCGCGCTCTCGAACATCACCGAGACGTCGCTGCGCGACAGCGCGTAACGGTCGAGAATGGCACGGTAGTTTTCGGGTAGCGCATATTCGGCCCGCAGCCGCTCGCGCTCGGCAGGATCGATCCCGATGTCGTTGATCCACAGCACCAGCACCCCGTCTTTGCCCTGCGAACGCAGATCGTGCAGCAGCTTGGCGCCACTCAAGAACGAGATCTCCTCGGCATCGCTGTCATGCGAAAGGTCACTGAGTTCGGGGGACAGGCAGTAATGGCCGGCGATAATGGCGGCCCGACGGACGGAATTCGTGCAGGCGATCGGGTCCAGCGCACGACAATCGACGTTTTCCATGGCGACAACCCTTCTGTTGGACGGAGGAAAACGGTGTCGGCCGTGGAGCAGGTCCCGGTGTAGGCCCGGCGCGGCCGCCCCCGAAGGGGCCGCCGTACTTTGGCACCGGGCGCCACGCGTGCTAGCCGCTACGGCCGCCGCGGCGCTCACAGATGCCCTGTCACCCTGCTCCCGGAACCCATCCATGCCGAGTAGAAACCTTAAGTAATCGCAACTTCTTGTCGCCTGCCGCTTAATCTACGAAAAGAACTGAGCTATGCTCAACACTGATAGACCTTATAATTCATTATTCATGACGTGAATAACCGAAAATTGGACCACAACCTGCTCGTCGTATTCGACGCCGTTTACCGTCTCGCCAACCTGAGCCGGGCCGGCATCGAACTGGGCCTGTCGCAGCCGGCGGTGAGCAACGCCCTCAACCGACTGCGCGCCGCGTACGGCGACCCGCTATTCGTCAAGACCTCGCAGGGCATGCTGCCGACGCCCTTCGCGCGCACCATCGCACCCGCCATCCGCGAGGCCCTCCAGCTCGTCGAGGAGACGCTGGAGTCCAACCGCAAGTTCGATCCCCTCACCTCCGACAAGCTGTTCGTGGTGGCCATGACCGACTACGGCAGCGCGACCCTGCTGCCCGCCCTGTTGAGCGAACTCGCCGGGATTGCGCCCAAGGTCGCCATTAAGGTTTTGCGCCTGGACGAGAAGCGGGTTCTGAAGAAACTAGAGGCGAACGAGGTCGACCTGGCCTTCAGCAGCCAGGTGGAAGCGGGGGCGGATTTCTACGAGAAGGTGCTGTTCAAGGACGAGTTCGTGTGCCTGGTCGCGAAAGATCACCCGGAGATCGTCGAGGGCATCACGCTGGCACAGTTCGTCGGATACGACCACGTGCTGTACACACCACAAGAAGGCAACATCGGCGTGGTCGACCGGGCCTTGGCCAAGCGCCGCCTCGCCAGCCACACGCGCTTGTACGCCCCGCATGCACTCGCCATCCCTCTGGTGCTGAACGGCAGCGACCTGATGGTCACCCTACCGGAGCGTCTGGCCCGAGCGTTTCAGTCCGCCTGGGAGTTCCGCGCGTTCAAGCCGCCGCTGGAGGTGCCCGGATTCGAGATGAAAATGGTTTGGCACCGCGTAAACCACGGCGACGCCGCCAGCAATTGGTTACGCGAGTTATGCACGCGCCTGTTCCAGGTCAGGGAGGCCGAACCGAACTAGCAGGCGATCACCGCGTCAACGGCCATTTCCCACACGGCCGCGCCCCACTGTGAAACCCACGCGCCCGCAAGCGCGGCTGGCGGGCCGGGACATGCGCTTACCCTACCTCGATTTATCGAACCCATCCGGGGCGTGCACGGGGCCGGCCCTCGCCCAACGTTCCGTGCCCCGCGCTGAGGACGCCGCCCTACCCGCCGCCCGCCGCGTGCGCCGCAGCCGTGCGCGCCGCTGCGTGCTGGTCCGGCTGCTGCCCCATGTACGCGAGGATCTGCTCCTGCGTCAGCCGGCGCACCGCCTCCGTGCTTGGGTTGCGCTGCATGTAGTAGCCCCGATACCACGCGACCGTCTCGGCGACGCATTCCTCGAAGCTCCAGCGCGGGCGCCAGCCCAGCATGTGAACGGCCTTGTCGATGGTCAGGTTGAGCTTGCCGGCCTCGTGCTCCGCGTGCGCCTCGTGCAGGTTTTCCCATTCCCCCGGCCAGTGCTTGAGAATCTCCTCTACCAGCTCGCCGACGGTGCGGTTGGAGGCCAGCAGCGGCCCGAAGTTGAAGGCCGAGCAAAGCTCCCGCAGACGCTCCTCGTCCCCTTGCGCGCGGGCGTGTGCGATCTCCGCACCGAGTTGTAGGTAACCGCCGAGCAGGTCCAGTACGTGCTGCCAGGGCCGGGTCGAACGGGGGTTGCGCACGCGGATCGGTTGGTCGTGCGCCAGGCTGCGCACGGCGTCCGGCACGATGCGATTCTCGGACCAGTCGCCGCCGCCGATCACATTGCCCCCGCGCACGCTGGCAACGGCCACGCGGGAGCCACCCTGCGCGGCCGGGCGTTCGAAAAAGCTGCGCCGGTAGGCGGAGATGACGATTTCCGCACAGGCCTTGCTCGCGCTGTAGAGATCGTGGCCGCCCAGCCGATCGTTTTCGCGGTAGGCGTGGACCCACTCCTCGTTCTCGTACACCTTGTCCGTCGTGATCATGATGACCACGCAGTCGCGTTCCGCGCGGCGCACGGCTTCGAGCACGTTGAGGCTACCGCCGAGGTTCGTCTCCACGGTGTAGTGGGGCTCCTTGAACGAGCGCCGCACGATAGGCTGCGCCGCCAAGTGGAAGATGAACTGCGGCTGGTGCTCATCGATCACCGCCTGCAGAGCGTCCAGGGAACGCACGTCGCCGCGCACATCCGCCGCGACACGCTCGCCGAGCCCCAGCGCGGTGAAGTGCGAAGGGGTCGAAGGGATATCCAGCGAGTAGCCCACGACACGCGCGCCGAGCAGGGTGAGCCACTCACTGAGCCACGAGCCCTTGAAGCCTGTGTGCCCTGTTACGAGGACGGTCTTCCCCCGGTACGCGTCACTGACGTTCATTGTCGATCTCCTTATCAAGCGTTGGCCCCGAGATACACTCGGGGCGCCGGGCATGCCGTCCTCGCGCTGGGCCGCCGCGCGCCGCGCCCCTCCAGACGCACAACCTGCCGACAACGGGAAATACTTGCCCCGCCTCGTTCCCTGGGAACGCGAGGCAAATGCATCGCTGGCAAGCAGTAAATGATTGAGCGCCTAATACTTCCGCCGCTCGTTTTCTCACGTGCGTGGTCCTCTGGGGACTCCGCCCTGGGCGCCTACCGTGCCTTTATGGCTTGCCGTTTATTTAGTCGGGCCGGCGCGACCGGTCAACTCCGGCGAGCACCTACCGCATACAGTGTAGGAGGTAAAGTGGCCGCTCCCACCGTGGCGCGTCCGCGGGGCGTGCCGCCAGCGGGCGCCACGTCCCAACCGACAGCGCGCTGCCGACGGCGCCGCTTGAGCACACGCGCCTCGGACGCGGCTGCCCCGCACGCCCTGAGCATCCGGCTAGCGGGCTCCCCCGCCTCGCCGTTGATAACGAACCAGTGAGGAAGCCCTGTTGTGCGCTGTACAGGGCTCAGGACATAAGGAGGGACCGACTCATACTTCCCTTTAGAACTTACCGACGATATTGACGAACACGCCTTGCGAGTCGTAGGACAGGTTGGTCAGGTCGTCCGAGAAGTCGGTGAAGTTGTAACCCGCCCCCAGCTTCACGTGGCGACCGAGGTGCCGGTAGATGCCCAGCAGCGCCCCGCTGCGCCGGTCCCCGGCATCCGGCAGATCGAGGATGCGCCACTCCGCGAGGGCGTCCCACTGACGGATGAAGTGCCAATCCACGCGCAGGATGTACAAGTGCGCGTTGCTGTCGAAGAACTCCGGATTCTCGCGGTCTTGGCTGACCTGGCCCAGGCGATAGGCGTACTTGCCGCCCACGGTCCAGCGGGCGGTGAGGTCATACAGCACGTCCGCCGCGAGGATGTGACTCTTCTGGATGAAGGCCGCGGGCGTATTGCTCAGCGTCACCTGGTCCGCGGTTGGCAGGTTGTAGAAGTAGGTGTACTTGAACAGCGCGTTCAAGCGGTCGTGGTTGACCGGCCGGTACGCATAGCCGAGCACCGCCTCGGTATAGCGCCCGTCGTAGAACTCGCCCTGCGAGCTCTCGCTCTCGGAGTGGTTCAGCTTGCCGAGCAGCCGCCAATCGGGCGAGAACTGATAGCGCAGGCTGTTCTTCGTCAGCCAGGTGGTGCGCTTGACGAAGCTGGTATCGGGGTTCTCGATCTCGTCCACGCGGTACTCGAAGGCGCTCGCCACCTTCAAGGCGTCGAACCCGTAGCCGACACGCGCGCCGAAGGCCTGCCGGCGCAACTCGGCGCTGGTCTGCGGGTCCTTCAGGGTGCCCACGTCCACATTGGCCCCGAAGTTCCAGCGATCCGTGGGTGCGAGATCCACGCCCGTGGAGTGCATCAGCCCGGTGGGCACGTCGCCGTGCGTATAGCGCTCCTCGACGTACACGCTCGCGCTGTCCGAGTAGCGGGTCTTGAAACCGGAGGTGAGGTTGCCCCGGCGGGCGCGCAGACCGTTGTCGGTGCGCTCGTTCTCGAGCGCGTAGGTCAAATAAAGGTTGGTGCGGTCGGTCCACAGGAAGTCGGTGCCGAGCTGCCCGGCCGCGCCGAGGTCGCCGCCGGAGACCTCGCCGCGCATACGGAAGCGGTCGCTGAACCGATAGGCGCCGCCGGTACCGAGGCGCCCGTTGCGATCACGGTTGCCGGTGGTATTCAGGGTGTCCTGCGCAAAGCCGTAGGCGCTCCAGCGCTCGTGTGAATCGTAGGCGGCGCGCACCACCGCATCGGTGCGCTCGCCTTCCTCCTGGGTCAAGGGGACAACCGGCGAGCGGTCGGTGCGCTTGTCGTGCCGCACGCCGCTACTCAGCGTCCAGCGCTCGGTGAGCAGGTAGTCGACATCCACCTCCACCGCCTGGGTATTCAGCCCCATCTGCTGCCTGCGCTTGTCGGCCTTGACCCGTAGGCCCACCTGCTCGGTGACCGGCATGCTCAACGCGCCGCCGTGCTGATCGGTGTCGGTGGCGGCGCGCACGCTGGGCGAGGAGTAGCCGGCGTCCACGCTTTGGTGGTACAGGGTCAGCTTGCCGTCCACGTCCTGGAACACATCGCGCAGGCCGACGCTGGCGTCCAAGCGATAGGCGCTGCCACGCAGATCCTGACCCTGCGGCCCGAACACCGGGTCGAAGCCGAAGCCGCCGTCGATCGACTGCACGGCGGTGACGTCGCCGCCCGTGCTCTCCGAGGCCTCGATGCGCAGCCAGGAATCGGTGTTCTTGCGCAGCGTGAGGTCGATAGCCCCCAGGCTGCTCTCGGCGTCGTCCTCTTCGTTACGGTTGCCCGTCACGCCGAGCTTGACGTGGTCGTTGAACCAGTAGTGCAGGCGCCCACCGGCGGCCAGCGTGTCGAGCTTCTCGAAGCCGGGCGCGTATTCGTAGCGCGCCACCAGGAACACCGGGTTGCCGCTGCCGGTCCCGCTGTCCACCAGCAGGTCGTCGCTCGCGGTGGGCGACAAGGGTTCGGTCAGCATCACCCGCCCTTGCAGGTGGTCCACGTCGTAGTCCAGACCGGGCAGCAGATTCTTCACCGCCAGCACGATGCCCGAGTCCTTGTCGCGCACCTCCACCCGCAGGCGCTCGGAGCCGATTAGAATGTCGCGGTGGCGCAGGAAGTACAGCGAGCCGCCCGTGCCGCGGAACTCGTCGCGCGCGGCCACGGTGCCGGGTTCGGCCGCGAAGCCGTCGAACATCAGCCGCTCTTCGCCGAAGCTGGTGGTGTCCTGGGTGCGGTAATGCAGATTCGCGCCGTACAGGCTGCGATCCACGTGCGCGAGGCTGTTGCCGAGATACCCGACCTTGAAGCTGCCCCACAAGGCGTGGTTCTGGTCGCGCTCGAGCCGCGCGTAGAACTTGCCCATGGTCGGCGCGTCCTCGGTCACCGTGCCGTCGTCGCCGAAGGTCGGATAGTAGTAATCCGGGTCGATGCGCCGAAACAGCGCATCCGGCGACTTGTCCATGAAGTTGCTGAAGATGTCCTCGACCGGCCCTTCGCGCGTATCGGCGCTCGCGGTCAGGCGCCAGCGATCGCCGAACTTGCCCTTGGTATAGAACGCGAGGCGCCCGTCCACCGCCAGGTCATCGTCGTACTGCGCGTCGCCGAGCAGGCGCGCCGGGCCGCGGGTATCGTGCGCCGACACGGTGAGATCGGCGATACCGACGTAGAACCAGTCGCTCTTCTTGAGCTCCAGGTCGCGCAGGAACAACTCGCCGTTGCCCGCTTGGTCGAGCACGGCCACCTCCACCGTATGCATCCCGGCGGGCAGTATCTCCTCGGTCACGAACGCGCGATCCTCGCTGAGCGGCAATGCCCGCCCGGCCACCCACACGGAGTGCCCGCTCGGGATGTCCGCCCCCACCACGCGGATGGTGCCGCCGTTCAAGGGAATGTTCCGCACCGCGAGACGGCTCTCGCCGTAGCCGACCAGCACCTCGCGCTGGGGATCGTAGGCCTCGGGCTCGTCGGCCAGCGCCTCGACGACCCACAGCGGCTGCGGCTGCGTCTCGTCGAAGTTGCCATCGGCGTCATACACCCGCACCAGGTACTGAAGGTCCAGGCCCGCGGCACCCACGCGGTCGAACTCGGCCTCCCATTCGCCGCGCCCATCCGCATCCAGGGGCACGACCGCGAGCGGCTCGGCGCGCGTGGAGTCCTCGGCGCGGAAAATGCGCACCTCCGACTCAGCGATAAAACTCGCGTAGTTGGTGTAGCGCCGGAACTGCACCAGGTTCTCGGGATACTCGGTATCGGCGTCATCGCGGTAGCGCAGCGTGCTCGGCCAGGCCGTCACGTTGAGCCGCGGCGAGAACGCCAGGTTGTCGAACTTGAACGCGATGTTGGCCGCGTCCAGGGCGACGTCGGTACAGCGCTGCACGTCGGCGATGCTCTTGTTCGGATCGCTGAGCGGCTTGCCGTCCACGGTGATGCGCATGGAATTCAGCGCGAACGGGTTCTTGGGCGCCACCGCGCGCGTCAAGCGGGTGATGTCCATGGCGTCGGCGTCATCGAGCGCCGCCAGTTCGTCATAGACCACCTGCACTTCCACCCGCGCAAGCTCCGCCTCGACGAAGCCCGCGTTGACCACGTCCTCGGTCTGCACGTAGCCGCGGCCCTCGGTCTCCGCCCGCTCGGGCGGCAGCCCAAGGTGTGCCGTCGCCTGCTGCATCATGCGTGTGGCGCGCGCCGCCGACAGGCCGATGTCATCGCCGTACACCATCGCCACGCGGCGATCCAGCCGTTCGTTGTTGGTGTAGCCAATGAAGCGCAGGCGCGGGTTGGCCTTGTGGCGCACCTCTTCGAGCAGTCGGCCGAGGCGATCGAAGTAGCCCGGCGGCACCTGCGCGCGTCCGCCGTCGAAATAGATCGGCCGGATCGCCCCGCTCGGCGGGTCGTACACCACGGTCACCGTCTCGGCGGCGGCCGACTCCGGACACAGCTGCGGCTCGTCGGGCAGTTCCGCCAACGGGTCGTCGTGCCAGAACTCGACCTCGACGCGACGGTTGAGCGACCGCCCCTGCTCGGTTTCGTTCGAAGCGAGGGGCGCGGTCGCGCCTCGACCGTCGCTGTCCACGGCGGCGGTCGGCAGGCCGAGCGCGTCCTGCACCGCGAGGGCGACGCGTCGGGCGCGGGCGCTGGAGAGTCCCTCGTGCGTACCATAGATGCGGGCGGTGCGCCCGGTCAGCGGAATGTCATCGGTGTAACCGATAAACTTCACCACCACGTTCTGCTTGTCCCGCAGGTTGTGCAGCGCCTCGCGCAGCTGCTCGAGGTATTGCGGCGGGATCTCGCCGGCGTCCGCGTCGTAACGCAGCGGCGGCAGGAGGTTCCTGATGCGCGCGCGCTTGGCATGCCCCTCCTTGTACTTGAGCATGCACACCGTTTCCACGCGACAGACCGGCACACGCGTGAGCTCGCGCGCCACCACCACCTCGCGCTCGGCGAGCACCTCGCTCACCTCGTCGTACCAGACCTCGACCTCCACTCGGCGGTTCTGCGCACGCCCGGCCTCGGTATCGTTGCTCGCCACCGGCTGGGCCTCGCCGACGCCCTCGTAGGAGATCGACTCAGGCGGCAGGCTGAGCGCCCGCTGGAAGTACTCGGCGGTGGTGCCGGCACGCTCGCGCGACAGCCCCAGGTTGTCGCCGTACTGCTCCTCCAGCGCGCCGCGCAACGGCACGTTGTCGCTGTGGCCGACGAAGTGCAGCCGAACGTTCACGCGGTGCTTCATCTGATCCAGGGCCGCGCGCAACAGCTCGACGTAGCCATCGGGGATCTCCGCCTGTCCCGAGGCAAAGCGAATGGGCGGCACGACATTCTGCAGCTTGCGCGTCTCGACCGCGCGCTCCAGTACCTGCTGATTCTCGATGCGATCGCCATACGAGTCCTCGTACAGCGCGGGGTCCTGGAGCCAGGGCGTCGAGCGCTCGTCAGGGTCGACCTGCCGCTCGGTCACCTCGCCGAGTGGCGCGGGCTCCACCATGCCCCACCGTGCAGCGCTACTCTCCGCGTGCGCAGGCCACACGAGGAGCAGCGAGAGCAAGGGTAACCAAGCGCGCCGCGAGGCACGCGCGCGGGCACAGCGACGCGCGACGCGGCTACCCGCGGCGACGGTTTCCTGCTTTCTATGCCTGACATCTA